>DATLYU010000048.1:0-15046 GCA_035574435.1 Gaiellaceae bacterium
GCCGCGCTCGGCGCCCGCCGCCGCAGCCTGCTCGCGCTCGCGGCCGCGCTCGCGCTCGCCGTCGGGCTCGCCGGGTTCGGGGTGGGCTACGCCGTCCGCGACCCCGGGCGCGAGGTGGACTTCGAGGTCCTGCTCGCCGGCCGCGGCGAGGCGGCCGGCGCCTCCGCGCAGATCGAGGTGTTCGCGCTCGACGAGGCGGGCAACTGGCCGATGGAGGTGCACGTGCGCGGGCTCCCGCCCGCTCGCGACGGGCGCCTGTACGAGCTCTGGCTGACCCGGGACGGGAAGCTCGCCGCGCGCTGCGGCGGCTTCCTCGCCGAGCCCGACGGGAGCACGGACGTGCCCATGAACGCGCCCTGGCGGCTCCGCGACTTCGACGGCTGGGTGGTCGTGCCGGAGGGCTCCGACGAGCCCGTCCTGAGCACGTGACCGCCGTTCCCGAGATCCGCATGACGACCCTCGTCCGCGCGCCGCGCGAGCGCGTGTACGACGCGCTCACCCGCGCGGAGCACCTGGACGCCTGGTTCACGACCGGCGCGCAGGTGGACCCCCGCCCCGGCGGCGAGATGGTGTGGCGCTGGGTCGAGTGGGGCCCGGAGCGGGTGACGGCCGAGGACCGCGGCCCCGTGCTCGAGGCCCGGCGGCCGGAGCGCTACGCCTTCCGCTGGCAGGCGGGTCTGGGCGGCACCACCGTCGAGGTGGACTTCGAGGAGCACCCGGAGGGGACGGTCGTCCGCCTCCGCGAGCACGGCTACCCGGACACCCCGGAAGGGTGGGCGGGCTTCCACGACTGCTCGACGGGCTGGGGCGAGGCGCTGACGCTGCTCAAGTTCTACGTCGAGCACGGCCTCCGCTACTAGCCCGGGCGCGCTCCGGGGCGCGCGCTATCGTCGAGAGCATGCCCGCGCGGACGGAGGCGGAGCGGCCGGTGCGCACGCAGTACGAGGACTTCATGCGCCACGTGTTCACGCACGGCGCGCCCAAGGACGACCGCACAGGGACGGGCACCCTCAGCGTCTTCGGCTACCAGATGCGCTTCGACCTGGGCGAGGGCTTCCCGCTCGTGACCACGAAGCGCGTCCACTTCAAGTCCGTCGCGCTCGAGCTGCTCTGGTTCCTGCGCGGAGATTCGAACGTGCGCTGGCTCCAGGAGCGGGGCGTGACGATCTGGGACGAGTGGGCGGACGCGGAGGGCGAGCTCGGGCCGGTGTACGGCGTCCAGTGGCGGAGCTGGCCGGCGCCCCACGGGCGGACGATCGATCAGATCGCCGAGCTCGTGCGCCTGCTCCGCGAGGACCCGGACTCGCGGCGACTGCTCGTCTCGGCCTGGAACGTCGCCGAGCTGCCGCGCATGGCGCTCGCGCCGTGCCATGCGTTCTTCCAGTGCTATGTCGGGCACGGCGGGCGCCTGAGCCTGCAGGTGTACCAGCGCAGCGCGGACGTGTTCCTCGGCGTTCCCTTCAACATCGCGAGCTACGCGCTCCTCACGCACCTGCTCGCCCAGCAGTGCGACCTCGTCCCCGGCGAGCTCGTCTGGACGGGCGGCGACTGCCACGTGTACGACAACCACCGCGAGCAGGTGGAGACGCAGCTCGCCCGCGAGCCGTTCCCGTACCCGGAGCTCCGGCTGCGCCGGCGCCCGCCCTCGCTCTTCGAGTACGAGCTCGAGGACCTCGAGGTCGTCGGCTACGAGCACCACCCGCCGATCAAGGCGCCGGTCGCGGTGTGAAGCTCGCGCTCGTCGCGGCCGTCGCGCGCAACGGCGTGATCGGGCGCGGGGGAGCGCTCCCCTGGCACCTCCCCGAGGATCTCGCGCGCTTCCGCGACCTCACCATGGGGCACCCGGTCGTGATGGGCCGCAAGACGTGGGAGTCCCTGCCCGAGCGCTTCCGGCCGCTGCCCGGACGGAGGAACGTGGTCGTCACGCGCAACCCCAGGTGGCAGGCGACGGGCGCCGAACGGGCCGGCTCGCTGGAGGAGGCGCTCGCGCTGGTGGCCGGGGTCGAGCGGGCGTTCGTGATCGGCGGCTCCGAGCTCTTCGCGGCCGCCCTGCCGCTCGCCGACGAGCTCCTGCTCACGGAGCTCGACGTCGAGGCCGAGGGCGACGTCGTCTTCCCCGTCTTCGACCACGCGTTCGCGGAGGTCGCCCGCGAGCCGCACGTGGCCGCCGACGGCACGCGCTACGCGTTCGTCACGTACGAGCGAGTCCCGTAGCGGCGAGCTCCAGCGCCGCCTCGCGGAAGACGGCCGTGTGCCGGTCCACGTCCTCCTCCGTGGTCGCCGGCGACATGAGCGCCATGTTGTGGAAGGGCGTGAGCAGGATCCCGCGGTTCAGGCAGAAGAGGTGGAGGTAGCGCTCGAGCGCCGCGTCGGCGGCCGCGTGCGCCTCGGACCCGGTGCGCGGCCGGTCGGGGCCGAAGAGGTACTCGGCGCGGCACCCGAGCCGGGTGACGTGCCACGGTAGCCCGGCCTCCGCGATCGCGTCCTCGACGCCCGCCGTCCAGCGCTCCGCGAGCGGGATCATGCGCGCGAAGGCGTCCTCCGTGAGGACCTCCGCGAGGGTCGCGCGCATGGCCGCGAGCGAGAGCGCATTCCCGGCGAGGGTGCCGCCGACGCCGCCCACGTCCACGTCCTCGAGCTCGATCGTCCCCGCGAGCCGGGCGGCCAGGTCCTCGGAGAAGCCGTACGCGGCCGCCGGGAGCCCGCCCGCGATCGGCTTCCCGATCGTCACCACGTCCGGCTCGAGCCCGTGGGCGGCGGTGTACCCGCCCGGCCCGCAGCAGATCGTGTGCGTCTCGTCGATCGCGAGCAGCGTCCCGTGCCGCCGGGTGAGCTCGCGCAGCGCGTCGTGGAAGCCGGGCTCGGGATGGACGATGCCGACGTTCGTGAGCGCCGGCTCCGTGAGCACGAGCGCGACCGCCTCGTCGGCGAGCGCCCGCTCGAGCCCTCGGACGTCGTTGAACTCGACGACGCGCGTGGTGAGGGCGGGGTCGACGGGAGGGCCGAGGTTCCCGCTCCGCGCCCGGACGCGGCCGTCCTCCCCGAGCGTGGCGAACGTCTCGTCGACGGTGCCGTGGTAGCACCAGTTGAACACCAGGATGATCGACCGGTCAGTCACATGGCGCGCGAGCCGGATCGCAAAGCGGTTCGCGTCCGTGGCGGTGAGGGCGAACTGCCAGGAGGAGACGCCGAATCGGCGCGTCAGCTCCTCGGCGACCCAGAGGGCGTCCTCGCTCGGGAGCATGTGCGTCAAGCCCTTGATCGACTGGTCGATCAACGCCCGCAGCGTCGGCTCGGGCGCGTGCCCCGTCATCGCCCCGGTGTCGCCGAGGCAGAAGTCCACGTACTCGTTCCCGTCCACGTCCACGAAGCGGGCGCCGCGCGCCTCGCGCACGTAGACCGGGAACCCGCCCGGCCACTTCCGCATCCAGTGCATGGGCACGCCCTCGAAGAGCGCCCGCAGCGCGCGCTCGTGGAGATCGCGCGAGCGAGGGTGCGTCTCGCGGAAGCGGGCCTCCTCGCGCGCCTGCAGCTCCGCCAGCGCGGTCATCGTCCGGCCGCCCGTCGCACTACGCGCCGAGCCGGATCGAGAGCACGCGCGCCTTCCACGAGCCGCTCGGAGCATCCACCACGACCTCGTCCCCGACCGCCGCGCCCAGCAGGGCGCGCCCCAGCGGCGAGTCCGGGGAGACCCCGCCGACCGCGGAGATCTCGACCTCCATCGTGTCGCCGTGCTCGTCCGCGATCTCCACGTGCGAGCCGATGCCGACGTGCTCGTCCGTGTCGTGCTCGACGGTGACCGCGTGGCGCAGGCGGTCGCGCAGGATCTGGATCCGCCGCTCGAGCAGGCCCTGCTCGTTCTTCGCCGCGTGGTACTCGAAGTTCTCGTTCAGGTCGCCGAACTCGCGGGCGTGCTTGATCTGCTCGGCGATCTGCTTGCGGCGCGGGCCCTCGAGCTCCGCGAGCTCGGCCTCCAGGGCGGCGCGCTGGGCGGGAGTGAGGTACTCGGTCCGCGGCTCGCTCATGGGCCGAAGGCTACCCCTCCGTAGAAAGCCGTCCGCGCATCGGTGCCCGGCCGGATGCCGCGGTGGGCCCCGACGCTCGATGATCGGCTCGATAGAGAAGGAGGTGCGACATGAAGCGGATCGTGCTCGGATACGACGCGTCGCCCGGATCGGAGCGGGCCCTCGAGCGGGCCGCGGAGCTCGCAGCCGCGTTCGACGTGCCGGTGATCGTGGCCAGCGTAGCTCCCGTCTACGAGTTCGCCGTCCGCGGGGTCGGCACGCACTTCGAGCCGGCCGACCCACCTGCGCTGCACACGCAGATGGCTCACGACGCAGTCGCGAAGCTGACCGAGCGTGGCGTGCAGGCGGAGCCGGTCACCGGCATCGGCCACACCGCCGAGACGCTCGTCGAGCTCGCGGATGCCCGGGAGGCCGACCTGATCGTCGTGGGCATGAGCTCGCGTGACCTGATCACGCGCCTCTTCGGCGGCGTCTCGGACGACATCGCCCACGAGGCCCACTGCGACGTCCTGCTCGTGCGCTGACGAGCCGGCCGTGCGCGGGGCCGGCGCCGTGGACCCGCCGGCCCCGCGCCCTCCCTAGGCTCCCCCGGCAGCGCCGTATTAGGCTCCGCCCACCGCACACCGAGACCTGGGAGCAAAGGAGGGCAGCGTGGCGACGGACCTGGAGCGCTTCGTCGAGGCCGACGGGCGCGCGGACCTGGTGAAGGAAGTCCGGCAGCAGATCGACGCCGAGGGCGTGACCTACGTCTACTACCAGTTCGTCTCGGTCACGGGCCGGATCATGGGCAAGGGCGTTCCCGCGCCGCACTGGGAGCGCATCGCGGAGAAGGGCTTCCAGCTGGTGTACGGCGCGACCGCGAACCTCTTCACCGACCGGCACGGCGGCTACATCGGCTACGGCCCCGAGGCCTGGGAGCTCGTGGGCATCCCCGAGCCGGAGACGTTCCAGGTGCTGCCGTGGGATCGGCGGGTCGCCCGCGTGTGGTGCACCTGCTTCCGCAACCGCGAGGACCGCGAGGACCCCGGCGCGTTCCTCACCTCCGACTGCCGCGGGAACCTCCGGCGCATCCAGGAGGAGCTCGAGCAGCGCACCGGCCTGCACCTGCGGGCGGGGATGGAGCCGGAGATGATGTGGCTCAAGCTCGACGAGAAGGGCGAGCCCTCGGTGGAGGGCAAGACGAAGCCCTACTGCTACCACATAGACCAGTTCTCCGAGCTGCAGCCGATCATCCACAAGATGGTCGAGTACGGGCAGAAGCTCGGGCTGGACATGATCCAGGGCGACCACGAGGACGCGCCGGGCCAGATCGAGCTCAACTTCGGCTTCGACCGCGCGGAGCGCACCGCCGACAACCTGTCCACGTTCCGGCAGATCGCGAAGCAGGTGGGGCGCGAGCTGGGCGCCTTCCCCTGCTTCATGCCGAAGCCGTTCATGGGCGTGTCCGCGAACGGGTGCCACACGAACATCTCGCTCTGGCGCGGCGACGAGAACGTGTTCCTGCCCGAGGGCGACGACCCGCGCATGCCGAGCCAGACGGGCCTGCACGCGGTCGGCGGCATCCTCGAGCACCTACGCGCACTCACGTGCGTCACCGCCTCGACCGTGAACTCGTACCGCCGCTTCTGGGAGACGGGCTTCTGGGCGCCGGTCTTCGCGGACTGGGGCTACCAGAACCGGACGACCGCGCTCCGCATCTCCTCGCCCGACCGCTTCGAGTACCGGTCGGTGGATGCGGCGGTCAACCCGTACCTCGCGCTCGCGGGGCTGATCAAGGCGATGGACGACGGCATCCAGCGCCGGCTCGATCCCGGCCCGCCCGAGGAGGGGAACATCTACGAGGCGATCGAGGCGGGCAAGGCCGTGGCGCGCGTGCCGATGACGCTCGGGGAGGCGTTGGACGCGCTCGAGCAGGACGAGGTCGTGAAGAGCGCGCTGCCCGGCGAGATGTACCGTGTGTTCATGCACTACAAGCGGGACGAGTGGGAGCGCTTCTGCGCCACCGTCTCCGACTGGGACATGCAGGAGTACCTCGACGTGCTCCCGTAGCACGGCGACGGACGGAGGGCGAGCCATGTGCGGGATCGCGGGGATCATCTACCGGGACGGCGCGGAGCACCCGATCGGCGACGAGATGACGCGGATGCTGCAGTCGATGAAGCACCGCGGACCGGACTCCACGGGCTACGCGCTGTACGGAACGGCGCCGAACGGCGGGCTCGTCATGCGCTACAAGCTCGCCGACGCGAACACGCCGCGCGACTTCGACTTCGAGGACCGGCTGCGGCGCCACCGCGTCGAGGTCGAGTCCCGGCTCGCCGCCCTCGGCGCGCGTATCCGCGAGGTGGAGGAGGAGACGCCGTACGCGTTCCGGGTCGCGTTCGACTACGACGGCGACCTGAAGCTCCTGACCGACTTCGTGGAGGACATCCCCGAGGCGGAGGTGCTCTCGCTCGGGCACGCGCTCGAGATCGTGAAAGACCTGGGCGACGCCGAGACCGTGCACCGGCAGTACGGCCTCTCCACCTTCACCGGCACGCACGCGATCGGGCACGTCCGCATGGCCACGGAGTCCGAGGTGGACATCGCCGGCGCGCACCCGTACTGGGCGTACCCGTACTCGGACGTAGCCGTCGTGCACAACGGGCAGCTGACGAACTACTTCATGTGGCGGCGGCGCCTGGAGCGGGCCGGCAGGCGCTTCATGTCCGAGTGCGACTCGGAGATCATCGCCGTGTACCTGGCGGAGGAGATGAGCAAGGGCCTCTCCCTGGAGGAGGCGATGCACAAGTCGCTGGACGAGCTGGACGGCGTCTTCACGTACATCGCGGTGACGCAGGACGAGCTTGGGGTGGCGAAGGACGAGCTGGCCGCGAAGCCGCTCGTGCTCTACGAGTCGGACGACCTGGTCGCGCTCGCCTCGGAGGAGATCGCCATCCGCTCGGTGGTGGACGAGGAGATCGACACCTACGACCCGTACGAGCGCGAGGTGCTGGTGTGGCGGCGGTAGGCGAGAGACGGATCACGTACGACGCGCGCGGGCTCGCGGAGCCGCTCGCCGAGGTTCCGCGCATCTCGCAGATCGACGGGGAGCGCGCGGTGTTCGACGCCGCCGACCTGACCACGCGCACGATCAACCTCGAGCTCCGCTGGCTGCTCTACGAGCAGGGCGTTAAGGAGGTCGAGGTCCTGAACCCGCGCTCGCGGCACTCGCTGGGCGTCGGGATCCTGACCCGGTGCAAGATCACCTTCCGCGGCAGCCTCGGCTACTTCGGCTGCGGGCTCATCGACGGCCCCGAGGTGCACGTCACGGGGCGGGTCGGCTGGTCGGCCTGCGAGAACATGATGTCCGGCGTGGTCGTCGTGGACGGGAACGCGGGCTCGCTCACGGGCGCCGCTCTGCGGGGCGGTGATGTCGTGGTGAAGGGGCGCGTGGGCGCACGCACCGGGATCGACCAGAAGGGCGGGACGATCCTCGTCCTCGGCTCCGCCGGCTCGATGACCGGGTTCATGATGCAGCGAGGCCGCATCATCATCTGCGGTGACGTCGGCCCTGGTCTCGGCGACTCCATGTACGACGGGACGATCTACGTGGCCGGGCAGGTCAAGTCCCTGGGGATCGACTGCGTCCCCGGGGAGTGGACGGACGCGGACACCGAGCTCGTCGAGCGCAAGTTCCGCATCTACGGCCTCGGCACCCCGCCGGAGTTCCAGAAGTTCGTGTGCGGCAAGCAGCTCTACAACTACGACTCGCTCGAGCCCGCCGAGCGGAAGCTCGTGATCTGATGAGCGGGCTTCCCTGGCCGAAGCGGACGTGTGCGCTTAACAATCGGTGTCTGACACCGATTGTTAAGCGGCGCAACAGTCCTCACGGAAGGCAAACGGAGGCAAGGAGGACGACCTGATGGCCGACGAGAGCGCCCCCTCGACCAAGAACGTCCTCGGCCGCAGCCGGATCTTCACGCCGGAGGTCATCAACGACATCCACGTGAAGGCCGAGCTGGGGCGCTACCGGATGCGCGGCTTCTCGATCTTCAAGCCGATCCCGCACTGGGACGAGCTCGTCTTCCTCCCCGGGACGCTCACCCGCTTCGTGATCGAGGGCTACCGGGAGAAGTGCGAGACGAAGACCGTGCTGGGGGCGCGCTTCGCGCGCAAGCCGCTCGAGCTCGACATCCCCATCTACATCACCGGGATGAGCTTCGGCGCCCTCTCGCTGGAGGCGAAGATGGCGCTCGCCAAGGGCGCCTCCATGGCCGGGACGGCGACCTGCTCCGGCGAGGGCGGGATGATCCCGCCCGAGCGCGACCACTCGACCAAGTGGTACTACCAGGTGATCCAGAGCCGGTACGGGTTCAACCCGCACCACCTGATGCTCGCGGACGCGGTCGAGTTCTTCATCGGACAGGGCTGCAAGGTCGGCCTCGGCGGGCACCTGATGGGCCAGAAGGTGACGGAGCAGGTGGCCGAGATGCGCTCGCTCCCGGTCGGGATCGACCAGCGCTCGCCGGCCCGCCACCCGGACTGGCTGGGCCCCGACGACCTCTCGCTGAAGGTGCAGGAGGTGCGCGAGGCGACCGACTACCAGGTGCCGATCCAGCTCAAGCTCGGCGCCGCGCGCGTGTACGACGACGTGCGCATGGCGGCCAAGTGCGGCCCGGACATCATCTACCTGGACGGGGCCGAAGGCGGCACGGGCGCGGGCCCGCACATCGCGACCGAGGAGACGGGCATCCCGCTCATGGCCGCGATCCCCGAGGCCCGGCGCGCGCTCGAGGACGTCGGCCTCGCGGACGAGATCGACCTCGTGGTCGCGGGCGGCATCCGCAACGGCGCCGACGTGGCCAAGTGCCTGGCGCTCGGCGCGAAGGCGGTCGCGATCGGGCACTCGGCGCTGATGGCGCTCAACTGCAACAAGGAGATCCCGGGCGTCACCGACTACGAGGGCACGGTGGGCGTCCCGGCCGGCCAGTGCTACCACTGCCACACGGGCCGTTGCCCCGTCGGCGTGGCCACCCAAGACCCGGAGCTGCGCAAGCGGCTCGTGGTCGAGGAGGCCGCGGAGCGGGTCTACAACTTCCTGACCGCGATGACCATGGAGCTGCAGATGCTCGCCCGGGCCTGCGGGAAGACGAACGTGCACTCGCTGGAGCCGGAGGACCTGGCGGCGCTCACGGTCGAGGCCTCGGCGATGGCGCGCGTCCCCCTGGCGGGCACGGCCTACACCGTCGGCCAGACCGAGCACGAGATCCTGGCCGAGGTGCGCCGGCTGCTCGCGAAGAAGGAAGAGGAGGAGCTCGCGGCGCACCACGGCGACGTCGAGCACCTGCGGGCGCTGGAGGGCTAGCGCGATGGCAGAGCAGCCCCACCACGAGCTCGCCTACTCCGAGCCGGAGAAGACGAAGTCCCTCGACGCGGAGTTCCTGGCCGGGCACCGCTTCCCCTACCAGGAGGACATGTCCCTGGTCGAGGACATCGACCTGCTGGCGGCCACCCCCGGCGAGGACCTGAACTGGCTCGAGGACGTGACGCTGCTCGAGGAGGACGGCGTCCCCGCCGTCTTCGACCGCTACTCGAACTCGTTCCTCAAGATCTACTTCCCCATCCCGCCGGGCCGCGAGGACGAGCTCGCGCGCAAGGTGCTCGTCGCGCACCTGCAGTCCGGCAACTCGTACGGGATCCGGCTGAAGGAGATCCACACGAAGTTCCCCCAGCCCGAGCTCGGCCCCTGGGTCGAGGGCTCCCGCACCGTCGGCACCGACTGGAAGCCGCCGGTGCTCGAGGGCTGGGAGCGCCCGGCCGGCCACTGACGCCGAGCCGCGCCTGCAGCACCCGTTTGCCCGCCCTCCGCGCGCTGCCTACGATGGACCGCGCTAGCACGGGCAATCCGGCCGGAGGTGCGCATGTCCGAGAAGATGTGGGGAGGCGAGCCCTTCTGGGGCCTCGGGTACGAGTGGGATCCCGACTGGTTCTACACCGACCGCCAGAAGGAGCTGCGCGCGCTCCTGATCGAGCTGTGCGAGAAGGAGATGCGCGCGAACGCGAAGCGCTCGGACGACGAGCTCCTCTTCCCGCGGCGGAACCTGGAGCTGCTCGGAGAGCACGGCTTCCTCGCGCTGACCGTCCCCGAGGAGTACGGCGGCCTGGGCGAGAACCACGTCGCCTACGCCATGACGTGCGAGACGATCGCGCGCTACGGGTGCGCCTCCACGGCGATGTGCTACGTGATGCACGTCGGGGCGGTCAACGCGATCATGCTCCGCCCCACGCCCGAGCTCGTCGACCGCTACATCCGGCCGCTCAACTCCGGGAAGATCGGGACGCTCTCGTACTCGGACCCGGAGACGGGCTCGCACTTCTGGTACCCGATCTCCTCCGGCGCGCAGCGCCTGAACGGCGGGTTCAAGGTGCGCAAGAAGGCGTCGTGGACGACGTCGGCCGGCTTCGCCGACTTCTACGTCGTGCAGACGACGAGCCCCGACTTCTCCGGCTACGACGACCTCTCCGTCTTCGTCATCGACGGCGAGCACGTGCAGGCCCAGCCGGCGCTCTGGGACGCGCTCGGCCTGCGCGGCAACCAGTCCGGGCCGCTCGAGGTACCGGACGTCGAGATCCCGGGCGAGCAGATCGTCGGCCCGGTCGGCGACGGGGCGGCCTCGAACGACGAGTCGGTCGATCCCTGGTTCCTGATCGGCTCCTCCTCGGTCTGGAACGGCATCTCCATGGGTGCGATCGACATCGCCAAGCGGCACACGACGCGCAAGCGGCACGTGGACGTCGGCCTGCGGGTCGCCGACTACCCGACCATCCAGGACTACGTCGGGGAGGCCGTGATCGACACGAACGCCTCGCGCGCGTTCGTGCACTCGGTGGCCCGCGCGATGGACGACGCGACCGACAACAACACGAAGGTGCTCGCGCCCGGCGAGTTCGCGCGCGCGAACTTCCTGCACTGGGCGTGGCAGATCAAGTTCGTGGCCGCGAAGAACGTGGCCCACGTGGTGGACAAGATGCTGCACGCGTGCGGCGGCTCGGGCTACAAGCGCGACATGGAGCTCGAGCGCTACCTGCGCGACGCGAAGGCCGGCTGGGTGATGGGCCCGACGAACGAGGTGCTGCGCCAGTTCGTGGGCAAGGCCGTCCTGCTCGGCTTCGACGCGCTCGACTACTGGAACCAGTCCTACAACCGGCGCGCGGTCGAGAACGAGGTCAAGAAGCTGGACGCCGCCGGCAAGCGCGAGCTCGCCGAGCAGCTCCTCGCCCAGGCGGAAGAGGAGGAGGCGAAGGCGCCGGCGAGCGCCTGAGGTGAGCGCTCTCGGCACACCGGGCCTCGTCCGCGGGCTCCTCCCCGAGGACCCGTTCCTGGAGACGTACCTCGTCCGCCCGGGCGGGGCGACGGTGCTCGTCCTGCGCCCGGACGAGCGGATGGCCGTGATCGACCGGGACGGCGGGCAGGTGGCCGAGGTGACCGCGCTCGGCGCAGGCGGGCGCGACGACGCGGCCGCGCTCGGAGCGCGCGCGGACGCACCTGCCACGGTGATCCGCGAGGCGCTGCGCGCGCGGGACGGCAGCCTCCTGTGGCGCGAGCTCGCCGCGCGCGGGCTCGACCCGACCGAGGCCCTCGCCGTCCGGCTCTTCGGCGAGTGGTCGCCGCCGGGCGCCGCGCAGGCGTTCCGCGCGGAGCGGGAGGTGACCGTGGTCGTGGCGGCCCCCGCGGGCCGGATCGTGGACGGCGCGCCGCCGCCCTCCGAGCTCCTGGTCGAGGTGCGCCGGGCGCAGCCGCGCCGCTACGAGCAGGTGGAGCTGCCGCCTCCGCTCGCGGAGCCGCGCCTCGACGTCCGGGTGGAGGCGGCGACCGCGCTCGCGTACGAGGTGCGGGCCGGCGAGTACATCCAGGTGATCGACGTCGAGGGCAAGCAGTGCTCCGACTTCCTCGCCTTCCACCGCCGGAAGCTCGAGAGCGGGCTCGAGCGCGGCCTCGACGCGACCACCACGCGCACGCTGATGGGGCAGGCGTACCCGCTGCCGGGCCTGCAGGGGAAGTTCTACGACGTGGACATGGACCCGCTGGTCGAGGTCGTCCGCGACACGGTCGGCCGCCACGACACGTTCGCCCTCGCGTGCACGGCCCGCTACTACGAGGACATGGGGTACCCGGGTCACGTCAACTGCACGGACAACTTCAACGGGCAGGTGACCCCGTACGGGGTGGCGCCCCGGAAGGGCTGGGAGGCGCTCAACTTCTTCTACAACACGGGCTTCGACGCGAGCATGGTCATGGTCATGGACGAGCCGTGGTCGCGCCCGGGCGACTACGTCCTGCTGCGGGCGCTGACCGACCTCGTGTGCGCGTCCTCCGCGTGCCCGGACGACATCGACCCCGCGAACGGCTGGCAGATCACGCCGATTCACGTGCGGGTGTACGCGCCCGACAACACCTTCTCGGTCGCGATCGCGCACCGCGTGACGCCCGACGCCGAGCCCGTCCTGACGAAGGAGACGGGCTTCCACCCGCGCACGAGCGAGCGCACGAAGAGCTTCGTCGAGTACCGGGGCTACTGGCTCCCCCACTGCTTCTCGAACGAGGGCGCGATCGCCGAGTACTGGGCGTGCCGAGAGAAGGCGGCGATCATGGACCTCTCCCCGCTCCGCAAGTGGGAGGTGCTGGGCCCGGACGCGGAGACACTCCTCCAGCAGGCGATCACTCGCGACGCACGGCGCCTCTCCGTCGGCCAGGTCACGTACACGGCCCTCTGCAACGAGACGGGCGGGATGATCGACGACGCGACCGTCTACCGCCTCGGCCAGGACAACTTCCGCTTCGTCGGCGGCGACGAGTACGACGGGATCTGGCTCAAGGAGCTCGCCGAGCGGCTCGAGCTCAAGGTGTGGGTCAAGCCCTCCACCGACCAGCTGCACAACGTCGCCGTCCAGGGCCCGGCGAGCCGGGAGATCCTGAAGAAGGTCGTCTGGACGCCGCCCACGCAGACGTCGCTCGAGGAGCTCAGGTGGTTCCGCTTCACCGTCGGCCGTGTCAAGACGTTCGACGGGATCCCGATCGTCGTCTCGCGCACCGGCTACACGGGAGAGCTCGGGTACGAGGTGTGGTGCCATCCCTCCGACGCGCCCGCGGTTTGGGACGCGATCTGGGAGGCGGGCGAGGAGCACGGGCTCACGCCGCTCGGCCTGGAGGCGCTCGACATCCTCCGCATCGAGGCGGGCCTCGTCTTCGCCGGCTACGAGTTCGACGACCAGGTCGATCCCTTCGAGGCGGGCATCGGGTTCGCGGTCGACCTGCGGACGGACGAGGACTTCGTCGGCCGCGCGGCGCTCGAGGAGCGGGCTGCGCATCCGCAGCGGCGACTCGTGGGGCTCGAGCTCCAGGGGAACGAGACGGCCGGCCACGGCGACCCCGTGTACGTCGGCCGGCGCAAGGTGGGCGTGGTCACGAGCGGGACGCGCAGCCCGATCCTCAAGAAGAACATCGCGCTCGCGCGGGTCGCGGTGCAGTACGCGGACCTCGGCACCGCGCTCGAGGTCGGCAAGCTGGACGGCCTGCAGAAGCGCATCCCCGCGACCGTCGTTCGCTTCCCCTTCTACGACCCCGAGAAGACCAGGCCTCGATCCTGACCCTCGGCAGGAGGCGCAAGCCTTGAGTGTGCTGCTCGAGCTACTCGGTGGGATGCTCGGCGGACTTTTGTCGCCGTCCGTTAGAGCGACGGACGAGAGCAGCGAACGGTGGCGACAACGTCCGTTCCTCCTTCGCTGGACGCCAATCGTCATCGGGCTCGTGCTGATCCCGCTCGCACTCATCGGGTTGCTGGCGTGGCTACTCATGGAACTCCTCCGATGATCGAGTCGTTCTCGCCGGCACAGGTCGAGGCGTTCGAGCGCGACGGTTTCCTGATCGTCGAGCAGGGGCTGATCCCGGAGAGCGCCCTCGAGCCGCTGCGCGAGCGCTACCTGCGCCTCTTCGAGGGCGAGTACGAGACGGGCATCCGGCCGGACGAGGTGAACTGGGTGCCCGGCCGCGACCCCGAGGACCGCACCCGCCAGCTCTGCAACGCCTGGAAGTCGGACACGGTGATCGCCGCGCAGGTCCTCTCGGAGCGGATCGGCCGGCTGGCGGCGCAGCTCATGGGCTACCGCGGCGTGCGCATCCTGCAGGACAACGTGCTCTGGAAGCCGCCCGGGACGAAGGCGATCGGCTTCCACCAGGACTCCTCGTACGCCGACTACCTCGTCCCGCCGGAGATGGTCACCTGCTGGATGTCGCTCCACGACACCGCGCCCGACGCGGGCCCGCTCGCGTTCGTGCCCGGCTCCCACCGCTGGCCGAAGTCGCCTCCCGAGCGCGCGCAGTTCCACGCACCCGAGGACTGGCTGGCCGGCGCGCGGGCCTCCGCGCCGCCGGGGACGGAGCTCGAGACGGTGCCGGTCGTGGTCGAGGCGGGCGGCGGCTCCTTCCACCACGGCCTCGTCTGGCACGGCTCCGAGCCGAACCGGAGCGGGACGGTCGCGCGCATGGCCCTCGTCTCGCACTTCGTCCCCGTCGAGACGCGCTTCCACGAGACCAACGTGGACGTCACCTACTCGCGCTACCGCCGCCGCGGCGACCTCTCGCTCGACGAGTCGTTCTTCCCGGTCGTGTGGGACGAGACGGGCTACCGCACGCCCTGGCTCGCCGAGCTGCCGGCGCTCGGCTGACCCGGCGGGTCAGGCGCAGAACGGCAGGAAGTCGGCCGGGGCGGCCACGAAGGAGACGTCGAGCGAGCCGGCGCGGAAGACGGCGCGATCCGGCGAGACGAGGACCATCTCCCCGGCGAGGAGGTCGCCCGGGGGCGAGGGCGGCGGCGCCGGCGGGCGCCAGCGGCGGCCGTCGAAGACCGCGATCTGGAACCCGCAGTGGGTGAAGAGAACGACGTCGTACGGGGTTCCGAGCTCGACACCCGGGCCGCACGGAGGAGCGGACGCGCCGGGCCGGCAGACGCCCTCGAGGGAGAGGCGGGCGCCGTCCCCGC
>DATLYU010000049.1:0-7369 GCA_035574435.1 Gaiellaceae bacterium
CTCGAGGGCGGCGGCGGCGCGGGCGAGGTCGCCGCGGGCGGCGAGCAGGAGGCCGCGGCAGCGGGCGCCCGTCGCGAGCGCCCACGTGCGCCCCGTTGCCTCGCCGAGGAGCTCGAGCCGCTCGAGAGCCGTCTCCGCTTCCGCGAGCTCGCCGAGGGCGATCAGGGCCTCGATTCGGTCGGCGTGGTGCCGGAAGATCCCAGGCTCGCCGAGGCCGATGCCCCTCTCCACCTCCTCGGCCCGGTCGAGGTGGACGCGGGCGGCGGCGAGGTCGTCCCTGCTCAGCTCGAGGAAGCCGAGGGCGGCGGAGTTCTGCGCCACCTGCCAGACGGCGCCCGTCTCCTCGGCCAGGGCGAGCCCCCGGGTCCCGGCCGCCAGGCCGGCCTCCAGCCGGCCGCGCGCCGCGTCCACTGCCGTCTTGACCGAGAGCGCCCAACTCTCGACGTTCCCCGCCGTCCGCTCGACGACGCCCATGAGCTCGGTCACCAGCCTCTCGGCGTCGTCCCACCTGCCGGCGCGCAGCTCGATCGTCGCCAGCCGGCAGAGCGTCTTGGCCACTCCGAGCTCGTCCCCGTGCTCGCCGGCGAGCCGGCGCTCCCGCTCGAGCTGGGCTCTAGCAAGAGCGAGCTGGTCGGCGTCGAGGCGGAGGATGCCGAGCAGCCGCTCTGAGGCGAGCAGTCCGGGGTGGACGTGCGGGAAGTAGCGCTCCTCGGGCTGTTGCGTCCCGGATGCCTCGAGGGACGCCGCCCGCCCTAGGAGCTCCTCCGGGACGCCCCGCCCCGCGTGGAAGTCCGCCTCGGCAACAGCGTGGAGGACGTACGCCTCGAGCGCCGGGCTCGGCGCTGCGCGTCCGAGCAGGGCAAGGGCGGCGCGGGCGTGAGAGACCTTCCGGCCCAGATCGTGGTCGCACGCCCGCGAGATCGCCGCATGCGCCCTGGCTCGCAGGAGCGGGTCGGCGACGCCCTCGAGGGCCCGCTCGACGTACGCGGCCGCGGCCGGACCGCCCTCGGCCGCCTCGATGAGCACGCCCAGGGCGATGGAGGCGCCGACACGGATCGCCTCCGACGGCCTCGCGTCCACGAGATCGCAGAGGAGCGCTCGCGCCCGGCCCGGGTCCCCGCCCTCGGCGAGGCAGATCCCGAGCTCGAGTCGGCGGCTGTGCAGCGCCTCCACCGGGTCGGCGGGGGTTCGCTCGCAGGCGAGCTCGAGGAGCTCGATGGCGGTGTCGGGAGCGCCGCGGGCGAGCGCGGAGCGCGCCGCGGCAGAGAGCGCCGCGGCCACGCGCTCGTCCGGCTCGTCGGAGGCGAGCGCCAGGTGGCGGGCGCGCTCCTCGGGATCCGGAAGCCGCTCGGCGAGCGAGGCGTGCATCCGCCTCCGCCGCGCGAGGGGCGCGGCGCCGTACACCGCGGCGGCAAGCAGCGGATGGTCGAACTCGATCCGGCTCCCAGCCCCGATGCGCACGATCCCCGCTGCCTCCGCAGGGGCGAGCGCGTCGGCGTCGACGAGCCTCGTCGTCGGCTGGGAGAGCGCCGCCGCGACGAGGAGGGCGTCGCGGGTCTCACGGGGCAGGCGCCGCAGCCGTCGACGGAGCAGGGCGCTGAGGTCGTCCGGGATCGGGATCGGTCCCGACACCTGGCCGCCGCGCTCCTCGAGCGCGCGGGCGATCTCGAGCGCGAAGAAGGGGTTCCCGCCCGAGACCTGCTCGATGCGGACGAGGGTCGGGCGCGGGAACGTCCGGCCGAGCCTCGCCTTGATGATCTCGTGCAGCGCGGCGACGGTCAGCGGGCCGACGCGCAGCCGGCGCGCGCCGCGCTCGCGGAGCACCGCCTCGAACGACTCGCCGGGGCCGCTCTCCGTGAGCCGCCGGGTGACCACGACGGCCGCGGGCTCGTCGGTCAGTCGGCGGAGCGTGAACTCGAGGACGCCGAGCGACGGGGCATCGAGCCACTGGACGTCGTCGACCGCCATCACAAGCGGGCGCTCGCGTGCCAGCGCCTGGACGACGGAGAGGAAGGCAGTCGACACCGCGCGCCGGTCGGGCGCCGGCCCGTCCGCCTCGGCACGGAGCAAGGCGATGTCGAGGGCCCGCCGCTGGGGACCGGGAAGCTCCTCGAGCACGGAGCCCGGCAGGGAGGAGAGGAGATCGGACAGGCCGACGAAGGTGAGCCGCGCTTCCGAGGAACCAGCGCGGCTCGCGAGCACGAGGGCACCCCGCTCGACGGCCCGTGCCTTCGCCGCCTGCCACAACGTCGTCTTGCCGATCCCGGGCTCGCCTTCGAGCACGAGCGCCGCCGGAGCGCGGCTCGACACCGCGAGGAACTCGTCGACCGCCGCGAGCTCTCGCTCCCTGCCGACGATCGTGGGGCCCGCCGCCTGCTCCTGCGCTGGCCGTGCCGCCACCGTCGCCGTTCCCGTCGATCCGTCCCGGGCGTCCGTGACCTGCCCTCCGCTTCCCGCATCATCGCGCAGACTCGCCGGCGGCGGAAGCCGCATGGCCGAGCGCGGCGGCGCTCGGGCGGACGTTCGGGTCGAGCCGGTGCTCGACGTGAAAGACCGCGGCGACCAGCGCGGGCGCGAGCCCGTGCTCGCGCGCGTGGCCGCGCAGGATGCGCTCGCTGGAGAAAGTAGCGGGCGCGGACACAGGCCCGCTCCGAGCGTGCCTCGTGCCGCGACGCGGTCAGACGCGCCGACCGCGACGAACGCGGCCGACGCGGGCAGCCTCACGGATCGCCGGCAGCGCGTGTCAGCTCGCGCACGGCGCCGGCCACCCAGGCGTCGAGCTCCGACGGGGTGCGTGTACGTGAACCGGCAAGGCGGCGGGCGGGCGGGCCTCGCGTTCGTCGCCGTCGTACCGGTGCCCGTGAGGCCGAGCAGGGTCTGGCACGGCTGCCGGCGGCGACCGAGGCGGAGATCTCCTCGAATCGCGCCCAGCGTGGCCCGCGGGCTAGTAGGTCAGCACGGGATCGGGAGCGCCCGGCACGCTCCCGTGCCGGTGCAGGATCGTGGCAGCGACGACGGCCATCCAGGTCATCCCCGCCACGACGGCGACGAAGAGCGGGACGACGCCCCAGCGCTCGAGCACCTGGCCCGCGGCGAGGAAGCCGACCGGGGTGGCGACCGTGTTCGCCGAGATGACCGCGGTCAGCATCTTCGGGCGCAGCTCCTCGGGCGTGCGGGCGGTCAGGGCGCCCATGATCGGCCCGTTCACGAGCGGCGTGCACACCGTCGCCGCGAACAAGGCGACGAAGGTCACCGGCCACGGGGGCAGGAAGGGCAGCGCCCAGAGCGGGAGCGTGAACCCGAGCAGCCCGACGATCGCCAGGCGCAGCGGCGGCAGGCGGCGCACGAGCAGCATGGCGAGCGCGCTGCCCACGAGCGCCCCGGCCCCGAGCGCCGCGTAGAACAGGCCCGCGATGCGCGAGCTGCCCTCGAAGGCGTCGTACGCGTAGAAGGGCAGGCCGGCGGAGAGGCCGGCTCCGAAGAAGCCGAACGCGACGACGGCGAGGGCGATGGGCCCGAGCAGCCGGTCGCGCGCGACGAAGCGGAGGCCGGCGAGCATGCCCCGCGGCGGGGTCGCCGCCGACGGCTCCCGGCGCGGGACGAAGCACGCGACGAGCAGGAACGCGACGACGTACGTGGCGGCGTCCACGTACAGCACGTTCGCCGCCCCCACGAACGGGATGAGGAGGCCGGCGAGCGCGGGGCCGACGAGCGCCGCGAACGCCGTGCCGCCCTCGATCGCACTGTTCGCCTGCGACATGCGGCGCTCGTCCTCGCCCACGAGCTCGGGCAGGATCGTCCGCTGCGATGCGAAGTACGGCGGCATGAAGCAGCCGAGCAGCGCGACGATGGCGAGCAGGAGCGGGAAGCTGAGCGCGCCCAGCGCGTGCAGGAGCGGGATGGACGCCAGGATCGGCGCGCGGGCGGCGTCGGCGAGCAGCATCGTCGTCCGCGCGCCCAGGCGCTGCACGAGCGCCCCGCTCGGGATGCCCAGGATGGCCATGGGCGCGAGCTCCGCGGCGAGAACGAGCGACATCTTCCCCGGCGAGCCGGTGGTGACGAGGACGAACCAGGGCAGCGCCAGGTAGGTCATGCGCGTGCCGAGCACGGAGACCAGCTCGGCGGCGACGAGCGCGGACACCGGGGTCCTCTTCACTCCCGTCGCCGCCGAGTCGACCATGGCGCCCGCGATAGTAAAACGTCCGTACTGTTTTGTAAAGTGGGAAGGTGCCCAAGATCTCCGCGGAGCGGAAGGCCGAGCGACGCGAGCAGATCCTCGCCGGGGCGCGGCGCTGCTTCGCCGCGCACGGGTACGAAGGCGCGACCGTGGCTCGCCTGGAGGCGGAGATCGGCCTCTCCCGCGGGGCGATCTTCAACTACTTCCCCTCCAAGGAGGACCTGTTCGTCGAGCTCGCTGTCCGCGACACGGCGCGCATGTCCGAGCTGTTCGTGAGCGAGGGGCTCGAGGCGGTCGTGCGCGAGGTGGCCGAGCTCGACCCCGACTGGCTCTCCGTATACCTGGAGCTCTACCGGCGCGTACGCACGGACGCGGACTTCCGGCAGCGCATCCAGGATCGGCAGCAGGCGGTGCGGCCCGCGAACCGCGCCCGCATCGAGGAGGGCCAGCGCTCCGGGGAGTTCCGGGACGACCTCGAGCCCGAGCAGATCGGCCGCTTCCTCAACCTCGTGCTCAACGGCCTCGCCCTGCAGCGCGCGGGGGGCGAGGAGCTACCGCCCGCCGAGCTCACGCTCAACCTGCTCGCGGACGCGATCGGAGGCCCAGCTCTCGGGCGTAGAGGCGCGCGTACACGCCGCGCGCGCGCATGACGTCGGCCACGTACTCGCGCGTCTCGGCGAACGCGATCCCGCGTCCCTCCCGGCGCCAGCGGTCGACGTTCCCCTGCCCCGCGTGGTAGGCCGCGAGCGCCAGGCGCAGGCTCCGGTAGCGGTCGCGCAGGTGGTCGAGGTACCAGCTCCCGTAGCGCACGTTCAGCTCGGGGTCGAGCAGGTCGGAGAGGACGAAGCGCGTCCCGCCCGTGCGCACGGCGATCCCGCGCGCCGTCTCGGGCAGGAGCTGCATGAGCCCGACGGCGCCGGCAGGCGAGCGGGCGTCGGCCCGGAAGCGGCTCTCCACGTACACGACCGCGGCCAGGAGCGCGGGGTCGAGGCCGTAGCTGGCGGCGTGCCCGCGCAGGACGTGCTCGTGCGCGAGCGGGTAGCGCGCGCGCAGGTACCAGTCCGGCTCGCCCTCCAGAGCCCAGTACGCGCCGGCCGCGAGCGCGAGCGCGCCCGCGACGATCAGCGCCCGGATGAGCCGTCTCCCGCGAGCTCCGCCATGACGCCGGCCACCCAGGCGTCGAGCTCCTCCGGCGTCCCGGTGTTCACGTACACGTAGTCCGCGCGCTTCGCCTTCTCGCGGTCGGGCAGCAGCCGTGCCTCGCGGTCGTCGCGCCTACCGCCCCGCCGCGCCTCCCGCAGCTTGGGCGGCGCGGTGATGAGCACGACCTTGTCGAAGCGCGTCTCCGCGCCCACCTCGTAGAGCAGCGGCACCTCCGTCACGCAGACGGCCGGGGGGTTCGGAAGCTCGGCGAGCTGCTCGCGCCAGGTCAGGTACTCGCGGGAGACGAGCGGGTGCAGGAGCTGCTCGAGGAACGCGAGCGCCTCGGCGTCCTTGAAGACGCGGAGCGCGATCCGCTCGCGGTCCGGGGCCCCGTCCTCGCCCAGGATGTCCTCCCCGAAGCGCTCGACGAGCGCCCGCTTGACGTCCGGGTCGGAGGCGAGCAGGTGGTGGACGATCTCGTCGCTCGACACGGTGGCCGCGCCGTGGCGGCGGAACGCCTCGAGCGCCGTGGACTTCCCGGCTCCGATTCCGCCGGTGATGGCGACCGCGAGGGGCCGGCGCACCGCGGGCGGCTAGCCGCCCGACCGGACGGCGGTCACGCTGGATCGCGCGTGCAAGCCGGCCTGGGCGATGTTCCGGTCGGGCATCTACGAGGCGGTCTCGCCGCTCTCGTCCGGCTCGGCCTCCGCGGCCGGCTCGGCCTCCACCTCGGCCTCGACCTCCACCTCGGCCTGCGCCTCGGCCTCGACCTCCACCTCGGCCTCGACCTCCACCTCGGCCTGTGCCTCGGCCTCGAGCTCCGCCTCGCCCGCGGGCGGCTCGGCGGCCGGCTCCTCCGCCGCGGCCGCCGCCCGGCCGGTGGGGAAGGCCTCCTCGGAGAGCTTCAGGTCGGGCGTCACGTGCACGGACTCGCCGCCGTCGGCGCGGGGTACCGGCTGCTCGCCCTCGACCCGCTTGAGGGAAAGCGAGAGGCGGCGGCGCTCGCCGTCGATCTCGAGGATGCGGACGTTCACGGGCTGGCCCTGGGAGACGACCTCGCGCGGATTCTCGACGTGGTGCGGGGCGAGCTCGGAGATATGCACGAGGCCCTCGACGCCCGGGAGGATCTCGACGAAGGCGCCGAAGGTGACCACCTTGGCCACGCGGCCCTCCACCACGTCGCCCTCGCGGTAGGAGTCGAGCACCTGCTGCCAGGGATCGGACTGCGTCTGCTTCAGGCCGAGCGAGATGCGCTGGCGCTCGCGGTCGATGTCGAGCACCTTCACCTTCACCGTCTGCCCGATCTCGAGCACCTCCGAGGGATGGTTCACGTGGCTCCAGGAGAGCTCGGAGATGTGGATGAGGCCGTCCATCCCGTCCAGGTCGACGAAGGCGCCGAAGTCCACGATGTTCGAGATCTGGCCCTCGATCACGTCGCCCGGGTTGAGCCGGTCGAGGATCGCCTGGCGCATCTCCTTGCGCTCGTCCTCGAGCACGGCGCGGCGCGAGAGCACGACGTTGTTGCGCGAGCGGTTCAGCTCGATCACCTTGCAGCGCAGCTCGCGGCCGAGGAACTCGTCCAGGTCCTGGACGCGGCGGATGTCCACGAGCGACGCGGGCAGGAACCCGCGTACCCCCAGGTCGAGGATGAGGCCGCCCTTGACGACCTCGATCACCTTGCCGACGACGGGCTCGCCCGACTCGGCTGCCTCCTCGATCTTCTTCCAGGCCAGCTCGAAGCGCGCGCGCTTCTTGGAGAGGATGAGTCGGCCGTCGGCGTCCTCCTTCGTGAGGACGAGCGCGTCGATCTCCTCGCCGACCGAGACCTCGTCGGCCGGGTCGACCGACCTGCGGATGGAGAGCTCCGCGACCGGGATGACGCCCTCGGACTTGTAGCCGATGTCCACCAGCACCTCGTCCTTGTCCACGCGCACGACCGTGCCGTGCACCACCTCGCCCTCGTTGATCTCGGGGAAGGAGGCCTCGTAGTCGGGGACGAGCTCCCCGTCGGGGCCCGTCGTCCAGACGCCGTCCCCGGCGGACGCGGGC
>DATLYU010000050.1:0-2298 GCA_035574435.1 Gaiellaceae bacterium
AAGGCGGGCTACGACATGTGGCTGGGGCCGTACGGCGAGTGGGGCTCGCGCAAGTACCTGCTTGCGAGCCTCGACCAGAGCCTGCGCCGGCTCGGGCTCGAGTACGTGGACATCTTCTACTCCCACCGCGCCGACCCGGACACGCCGCTCGAGGAGACGATGGGCGCGCTCGCGAGCGCCGTCCAGCAGGGGAAGGCGCTGTACGTGGGCGTCTCCTCGTACTCGGCCTCGCGCACGCGGCAGGCGGCCGCGCTCCTGCGCGAGCTCGGCACGCCGCTCCTCATCCACCAGCCCTCCTACTCGCTGCTCAACCGCTGGATCGAGGACGAGCTCCTGGACGTGCTCGCCGAGGTCGGCGCCGGCTGCATCGGCTTCTCCCCGCTCGCGCAGGGCCTCCTCACCGACCGCTACCTGGCCGGCGTGCCGGAGGGCTCGCGCGCCTCGCGGCCCTACTCGCTGTCAGCGGATCTCCTGCGCGAGGAGACGCTCGCCAAGGTGCGCGCGCTGAACGAGATCGCCGCCCGGCGCGGGCAGACGCTCGCCCAGCTCGCGCTCGCCTGGACGCTCCGCGACCCGCGCATGACCTCGACGCTCGTGGGCGCGAGCAGCGTCGAGCAGCTCGAGGCGAACGTGGCCGCTCTCGAGCGCTTGGACTTCGCTCCCGAGGAGCTGGCCGAGATCGACCGCTACGCGACCGAGAGCGGCGTGAACATCTGGGCCGCCTCGAGCGCCGTCCCGTAGCTGTTACACACTCGTCACCTATAGTGTGTAACCATGGCGCGCATGCGGCGCATCCAGGTCGTGATCGATCCCGAGCTCGACGACCGCCTCGCGCGCGAGGCGGCCGCGCGCCGCATGTCCAAGAGCGCGCTCGTCCGCGAGTGCGTGGAGCGCTCGTTGCCGCAGGAGCGGCCGAACGGCCTCGCCTGGATCGGCGAGCTCGCGAGCGACTCCGACATCGAGCCCGTGGCCGACGTCGACGAGTACCTGTACGGCCCGCTCGGCGAGTCGTGATCTTCGTCGACACGTCCTTCTGGCTCGCCCAGCGGCTGCGCCGGGACTCCCGGCATGCGAGCGCCGTGGCGCTCGAGGAGCGCCACGGGCGCGCCGCGCTGACGACGTCCTCGGCTGTGCTCGCCGAGACCTGGACGTTCCTGCGCCGCCGTGCCGACCACGGAGTCGCGATGCGCTGGCTCGATCGGGTGCTGAGCGCGCCGAACGTCGCCGTCGCGCGCATCGACGAGGAGCTCGAGGACGAGGCGTGGGCGTGGCTGCGCGTCCACGACGAGCGGCCGTACTCGTTCGTGGACGCGACCAGCTTCGCGCTCATGCGCAGGCTGGGGCTCCGCGACGCGCTCGCCTTCGACGGCGACTTCGCCGCCGCCGGCTTCGCCGAGCTACGGCCCTGACGGCGCTGCGGAGCCTGGGGCATCGTCGTGGGCGGATCGCGTGCCGCCGGACGAGCCGGGCGCTCAGAGGGCGTAGCGCGCGAACAGGTGGTCGCCGTGGCGGCGCAGGCTGAGCGGGCGCAGCTCGAGCAGGGGGAGGAGGTCGGCGTCCTCCACGAGCCGCAGCCGGCTGCCGGCGCCCGCGTCGCCGGCGAGGAGCGGGGAGACGGTGAGGAAGAGCTCGTCCACGGCCTTCGCCTGCAGGAGCGTCCCGAAGACGTGCGGCCCCGCCTCGGAGAGGACGAGCCGGTGCCCGCGCTCCTCGAGCGCGCGCCGCACGGAGGCGCCGTCGACGAGCACGTCGTCGCCGAGCACGACGAGCGTCGAGGCCTCGGGTAGCGCGCCGGCGAGCCGCTCGGCGCCCGTCGAGCTGGTGAGGACGAGCGCGCCCGTGGCGAAGAGCGGGTGCGCGGGATCCACGTGGCCGCGGCCGGTGAGGACGGCGACCTCGGGCCGCTCGGCGCGGCCGAGCGCGCGGCGGAGCTCGGCGAACGCCTCCGCGGCGGCGGGGAAGGCGGGCGCCGGCTGCCAGGTCCCGCGCGGCGCCGCGCGCAGGACGCCCGCGCCGATCAGGACCGCGTCGGCGTACGCCCGCAGCACGCCCATGAGGAGCTTGTCCGCCTTGCTCCCGGCGGCGATGGCCGCGTTCGAGTCCGGCAGGTCGGGGATGGCGACGACGCCGTCCAGCGTCTGCACGAAGTTCGCGACCAGGCACGGCTCGCGGAAGCCGAGGTCGCCGCCGTACACGCGGCGCAGCTCCTCCGGAAGCGCGCCCGCGGGCAGCCCCTCCTCCTCGAACAGGACCTGGAACGGCTCGAGCACGTCAGCCTCCTGCTACCCCGACCGCTCC
>DATLYU010000051.1:0-15132 GCA_035574435.1 Gaiellaceae bacterium
GCCGATGCTCGCGCCGTGGGGCAGCAGCGCGTAGTCCTCCTGGACGAAGGGGTACGCGGCGAGGGAGATCGCCGTCACCTCGAGCCGCCCCGCGCGCGCCCACTGGTTCAGCGTCTGGATGTCGGCGAGCACCTGCTCGAAGCGGTGCCCGCGCGTGTCCACGAGGTCGGTGGTGAGGGCCCAGAACATGAACGCGTCGTCCGGGTCCGGGCTGTGTCCGACGCGGATCAGCACGAGGCGGCGAAGCTACCAACCCGACCCCGGGCGGCGCGCCGGTTCCGGCGGGCCCGTGGCGCCACATTAGTGTCAGCGTCGCCCGGAGGCGGGCTCCGCCCGCCGAGAGGGACACGCGCCCAGACGCGTCGGCATGCTGACGTCGCTCGGGCGGCGCTCGCAAAGGAGGCAAGCCCGAGGCGCGAAGGACAGTACGAGAGGTACGGCCGAGCGCCGAGCCCGCAGGATCGCGCAGCGAGCGCCGCCAGCCGGTCGCGGAGGCCGGCTCCGACGGCCGGGAGCGACCGACGGCCTGCGGCGTCAGGAACTGACGCGTCTGGGGCGGCGCTGGCAAAGGAGGCAAGGCCGAGGGGCGAGGACAGTACGACTGGTACGGCCGAAGCCCCGAGGCCGCAGCATCCTGCAGCCAGCGGCGTCAGCGTGGCCCGGAGGCGGGCTCCGCCGCCGAGAGGGACACGCCCGGACGCGTCAGCTCGCTGACGTCGCCGGGGCGGCGCTCGCAAAGGAGGCAAGCCCGAGGCGCGCAGGACAGTACGAGAGGTACGGCCGAGCGCCGAGGGCGCAGCATCCTGCAGCGAGCGGCGTCAGGCTCCGGCGGAGGGCGGCTCCGCCGCCCGAGAGCCGGAGCCGGCGAGCGGCGTCAACGGGCCGCGGCGGCGCGGAGGCGGGCGAACACGTCCGCCATCTCGAGAGCGCCGCGCACGGCCTCGGCGGCCTTCTCGATGCGGGGCTCGGCCTGCTCGACCCGGTCGAGGGTGAGAACGCCGAAGGAGACGGGGACGCCGGTCTCGAGGGCGGCGAGCTGGAGGCCGCTCGCGGTCTCGCCGGCGACGTAGTCGAAGTGCGGCGTATCGCCGCGGATGACGCAGCCGAGCGCGACGATGCAGGCGAAGCGCCGGGTCTTGGCCAGCGCGGTGGCCGCGAGCGGGAGCTCGAACGCGCCGGGGACGACCATGAGCGTGATCGCGTCCCGGCGGACGCCCGCGGCGTCCAGCTCCTCGAGCGCGCGCGTCAGCAGGCGCGTGGTGACGCTGCCGTTGAAGCGCGAGACGACGACGCCCACCGCGCGGCGCGACCCGTCGGCGTCGCCCTCGAGCACGGAGTAGCCGTCGGGGATCTCGAGGTCGCCCGCGGCATGCTCGTGCGACGGGGCGAGGGCGATGGCCGTACCCTCGGCCTCGCCGGGAGCGGGATCGTCCTCCGGCTCCTCGGGGGCCGTCTCGCCGGCGGAGGCGACGGCGGAAGCGGGATCGGAGCCCTGCTCGGGCTCGTCCCCGGCGTCGTCGCCCTCGGGTGGCTCGGCGCCGCCGGCGGTGCCCCACGCAGGCGCGTCCTCGCCGTCCTCCGGGTCGTCGACCCGCTCGGCGCGCGGCCAGTCGGCGAGGACGTTCTCGCTCGAGTCGTCGATGTCGCGGCTCACTGCTCCTCGTCTCCCGGCTCCTGGTCGAGCCGTGCGCCCTGGTGGTGCAGCTTCGTGATCGTGTGCCCCAGCTTCTCACGCTTGGCGGCCAGGTACCCCTCGTTCTCGGCGTTCGGCTCCACCTCGATCGGCACCTGCTCGACGACGCGGAGCCCGTACCCGTCCAGGCCGGTGAGCTTGCGGGGGTTGTTGGTGAGGATGCGGATGGTGGTGAGGCCGAGGTCGGCGAGGATCTGGTTCCCGATCCCCCACTCGCGCGCGTCGGCCGGGAAACCGAGCTCGAGGTTCGCCTCCACGGTGTCCAGGCCGCTCTCCTGCAGCTCGTACGCCTTCAGCTTGTTGAGGAGCCCGATCCCGCGGCCCTCCTGCGCCATGTACAGGAGGACGCCCCGTCCCTCCGCCTCGATGCGCGCGAGCGCCTGCTCGAGCTGCTCCCCGCAGTCGCAGCGCAGCGAATGGAAGACGTCGCCCGTAAGGCACTCGGAGTGGACGCGCACGAGGACGTCCTCGGCCCCCGCGACGTCGCCCTTGACGAGCGCCACGTGCTGCTTGTCGGTGAGGCGCTCGCGGTACGCGATCGCCTGGAACTCGCCGTGCTCGGTGGGCAGGCGGACGGAGACGACGCGCTCCACGAGCTTCTCCGTTCGGCGCCGGTACTCGATCAGGTCGGCGACGGTGATCATGCGCAGGCCGTGCCGCTCGCAGAAGACGGCCAGGTCGGGAACGCGGGCCATGGTGCCGTCCTCGTTCATGATCTCGCAGACCACGCCGGCCGGGTTGAGCCCCGCGAGCCGGGCGAGGTCGACCGCCGCCTCCGTCTGCCCCGCTCGCTGCAGCACGCCGCCGGGGCGGGCGCGGAGCGGGAAGACGTGACCGGGGTGGACGAGGTCGCCCGGCGTGGAGCCGGGATCGATCGCGACCTGGATCGTGCGCGCGCGGTCGGCGGCCGAGATGCCCGTGGACACGCCCTCGCGCGCCTCGATGGACACGGTGAAGGCGGTGCCCAGCGGCGTCTCGTTGCGCTCGGTCATCGGGTGCAGCCCCAGCTCGTCGCAGCGCTCGGGCGTGAGGCAGAGGCAGATGAGACCGCGCGCGTGCGTGGCCATGAAGTTGATCGCCTCCGGGGTGACGAACTGGGCGGCGATGGTCAGGTCACCCTCGTTCTCGCGGTCGGCATCGTCCACGACGACGACGAACCGCCCCGAGCGCACGTCCTCGATCGCCTCCTCGACGGTGGCGAAGGGAGACGCCGTCTCGCGCGCTCGCAGGTCCACGCTCACCGGCGGATCGTAGCCCGCCCCGCCGGCGCCTCTCCCGCGGTGCCCGGCAGCAGCCGCTCGACGTACTTGGCGAGCACGTCGGCCTCCAAGTTCACCGCCCGCCCGGGGCTCAGCTCGGAGAGCGTGGTCGCGGAGAGCGTGTGCGGGACGAGCGCGACCGCGAACGCGTCCTCCGCGAGCTCGGCCACGGTCAGGGAGACGCCGTCCACCGCGATCGAGCCCTTCGGGACGCAGTAGCGCAGCACGTCCGCCGGTGCCTCCACGAAGACGCGCAGGCCCTCGCCCTCCGCCTCCACCGACTGCACGCGCCCGACACCGTCCACGTGCCCCTGCACGTAGTGGCCGCCGAGCGGCTCGCCGGCCCGGAGCGCGGGCTCGACGTTGACCCGGTCGGAGGGGCGCAGGCGGCTGAGGGTCGTCCGCGCGAGCGTCTCCGGGACGGCGTGGAAGGCGAGCCGCGCGTCCTCGCCGGAGACGACGGTGAGGCAGCAGCCGTCCACGGCGATCGAGTCGCCGGGGCGGGCGTCGGCGGCGCTCGCGGGCGCTTCCACGACGAGGTCGAGCCCGGCCGGCCCGCCGGCCGCCCGCACCACGGTCCCCAGCTCGCGGACGATGCCGGTGAACACGTCCGAACGGTACTCCTACGGCTCGTGAACGTAGGCCTGGAGGAGGATGTCCTCCCCGATGGCCCGCGCCTCCAGCCGGTGCAGCGCCACGGGCCGCGCGAGCCCCGCGAGCATCCCGGGCCCCTCGCCGGAGAGCGTCGGCGCGACGAAGACGAGGAGCTTGTCCACCAGGCCCTGCTCCAGGAACGCGGCCGCGAGCGTGGGGCCGCCCTCGAGCAGGAGCGACTGCACGCCCTCCTCGGCGAGCGCGGCCAGCTCCTCGGCGAGCGGGCCCGAGCGCAGCTCGAGCTGCGAGCCGTCCGGGAGCGGTCCGCGGCCGAAGGCGAGCCGGCGCGGCTGGCGCCGGACGGGCACGTCGCGGGCGTCCAGCCGCGGGTTGTCCCAGCGGACGGTGCCCATGCCGACGGCGACCGCGTCCGAGGCCGCACGCAGGACGTGGACGAGCCGGCGCGAGGCCTCGCCGCTCACCCACCGCTCACCCGGCACGGCCACCCGGCCGTCGAGCGTGAGCGCCACCTTGTAGGTCACGAACGGACGGCCGTGCGCGATCCAGGTGCGCCACTCCTCGATCTGCTGACGGCAGCGGAATCCGAGCTCCCCCTGCGCCAGCTCCACCTCCACCCCCGCCGCCCGCAGCCGCTCGAGGCCGCCGCCCTCGACCCTCGGGTTGGGATCGCGCTGACCCGCCACCACGCGTGCGACGCCGGCCTCGAGGAGCGCCTCGGTGCAGGGCGGCGTGTCGCCCGCGTGCGCGCAGGGCTCGAGGGTGACGTACACGGTCGCGCCGCGCGCGCGCTCGCCGGCCGCGGCGAGCGCGTGCACCTCCGCGTGCGCTCCGCCCTTGCGCTCGTGCCAGCCCTCGCCGACGACCTCGCCGCCCGCCACCACGACCGCGCCGACGATCGGGTTCGGGTGCGCCGTCCCCCGGCCTCGCTCGGCGAGCTCGAGGGCGCGCTCGAGGAAGCGGGCGTCCACGGGACGTGATCCTACGGCGGCGCGGCCGAACGCTCGGCGCGTCAGCCGGCTCAACGCCGCTCGCCCTCGCTCCCCACGCGGAGCCGCGCGACGAAGAACCCGCTCGTCCCGTGCACGTGCGGGAGCGTCTGCAGGAACTCGGGCCGGCGCGGATGGCGGAACTGCGGCCACTCCTGGGCGAGCGAGACGTCCACCTCGAGACCGGAGGCGTCCACGATCGCCTCGGCCTCTTCCGCGTTGATCGTGCACACCGAGTAGACGACGGTGCCGCCCGGACGAACGCGCTCGGCGGCGGCGCGCAGGAGCTCGAGCTGCAGATCGGGAAGTGGCTGAGCGCGCCAGCGCAGGTCCGGGCGCTGGTTCAGCACGCCCAGGCCGGAGCAGGGCGCGTCCACGAGCGCACGGTCGAAGCCCGTCAGCTCGGGCGGCAGCGCCCGCCCGTCGGCGACCACGACCCGGACGTTGGCCGCGCCCAGGCGGCGCAGGTTCTCCTCGAGCTCGCGCGCCCGCGCGGGGCTCACCTCGACCGCCACGACCTCGCCTGCGAGCATGGAGGCCTTCCCGCCCGGGGCCGCGCACAGGTCGAGGGTCCGCTCCCCCTCACGTGCGCCGACGGCGAGCCCGGCGAGCTGGGAGCCACGGCTCTGCGGCCAGATACGGCCTTCGGCGAGCGCCTGCGGATCCACGCGCTCGACGTGCCAGGCGCCGGGGATCTCGCCGTCCGGCCGCCCGGCGAGCTCGCCCCGGACGAGGCGGACGACGAGCTCGGCCGGCTCGTTCTGGGCCCGCATGAGCGCCCGCGCCTCCTCGGCGCCGAGGTCGCGCCACCACGTCTCGGCCACCCAGTCGGGGTAGGAGTGGCGCAGCGCCGCCTGGGCGGGGTTCTCCTCGGGCAGCGCGGCGAGCAGCTCGCGGATGCCGTCCGCGACGCGGCGCAGGACGGCGTTCGCGAACGGGACGGCGCGCGCCGGCCCGGCCCGGCGCACGAGCTCCACCGACTCGTTGACCGCCGCGTAGCGCGGCACGCCGCCCAGGTAGCCGAGCTGGTAGGCGCCGAGGCGCAGCGCGGCTCGGACCGGCGGGTCGAGACGCGCGACGCGCCGGCGCCCGAGCGTCTCCAGCGCGTGGTCGAGCGTACGGACGCGCTGCACGGCTCCGAAGGCGAGCCGGTGCGCGAGCGTGCGGTCGCGCTCGTCGAGGCCGGCGACCGCCGCCTGCAGCGCGCGATCGGCGTACGCGCCTTCCTCGAACACCCGCAGCAGGACGCGAAACGCGGCCGCCCGCGCGGGGCTTACGGCCGCAGACCGCGGAGCCATGCCTGGTAGGGCATCCTGCGCCCGCCCTCCGGCTGGACCTCGAGGGGGAGAAAGGCGCCGTCCTCGCCGACCGCGGCTTTCCAGACGAGGACCCTGCGCCCGTGGAGCACGGCCCGCGCCCCCACGTGCGGCGAGAGGGCGCGCACCTGGTTCACGAGCTCGCGGGCCGGGCGGGCGAGGTCGAGCTCGCGGTCGGCGGGCGTCAGCTTGCGCGCGTACGTGACGCCCTCCTCGAGCTGCGGGCGGAAGACGGGCGCCGGATCGTCGAGGACGCGCTCCACGAGCTCGGCGGCGAGCTCGGCGGCCCGCGCGTACACCGCGCCCGCGTCGTCCTCGGCGCCGATCGGGAAGCCCTCCTGGGCGGCGATCGGCCCCGCGTCGAGCTCGCGGGTGAGCTTGATCACGGTCACGCCCGTCTCCGCGTCCCCGGCCATGAGCGCCCGCTCGACGGGCGCCGCCCCGCGCCAGCGGGGGAGGAGCGACGGATGCACGTTCAGCCACAGCCGCTCGGCGAGGACGTCCTCCGGAACGAGGAGGCCGTAGGCGACTGCGACCACGACCGGCGCCCCGAGCTCCAGGCCGGGCCGCAGGCGCTCGGGCTGCAGGACGGGGATGCCGAGCCGCTCCGCCACCTCCTTGGCCGGCGGCGGCTGGAGATGGCGGCCGCGGCCGGCCGGCGCGTCGGGCCGCGTGAGCAGGCAGGTGACCTCGTGGCGTCCGGCGGCGAGGCGCTCCAGGACGTCGGCGCCGAAGGGCGCGGTGGCCGCGACCGCGACCCGCGCGCTCACCGAGCGCCGAGCACGGGCTGCGGCCTCAGCTTCGCGAGCGCCGCGCGGCGCGACTCGTCGTCCGTCCGGTCGAGGATGAGGAGGCCGTCCAGGTGGTCGAGCTCGTGCTGCACGATCCGGGCGCCCGGCTGCTCCAGCTCGAGCCGGACGGGCTCCCCGGCGGCGTCGAGCCCCTCGATCGTCACCGCCACCGGCCGCTCGACGGGGACGAGCACGTCGCGCAGCGAGAGACAGCCTTCCTCGTCGACGGCCGTCTCCTGCGAGCGAGCGGTGAGGACGGGGTTCACGAGCACGCGATCCTGGCCCTCGTCCACGAAGACGAACATCCGGCGCAGCACGCCCACCTGGGTCGCCGCGAGCCCGACTCCCTGCGCCTCGTGCATGAGCGCGGTCATCCGCTCCGCGAGGCGCCGCAGGTCGTCGTCCACCTGCTCGACCTCGCGCGCCCGCATGCGCAGGACGGGGTCGCCGTACTGGCGGATGCGGGAGAGCGCGAGCAGGCGGCGCGCCTCCCGCTCGAGCTCCGCCTGCTCCTCGACCAGCGAGGCGGCGTGCTCCTCGTGCTCGTGGCCGTCCTCGTGGTCGTGCTCGTGCTCGTGGTCGTGGTGCGGCATCGCGCGGCGAGTCTAGCCGAGCCGCTTTCGCGTCCCGGCACGACCGCCGCGCGCTCCGCTAGCGCAGGTGCGGGATCTCGATGCGCTCGACGAGGCGGCCGTTCCGGCCGTAGAGGACGAGCGCGCTCGGGACGGCATCCCGGCCGAGCTCGGCCGCCGTGCTCTCGAAGAGGAACGCGTTGCGCTCGTTCAATTCGAGCACGTTCCGCTCCCCGCTCGTCGTCTCGACCACCACCGTCGCGACTTCCGGCGCAGCGACGCCGACCAGGCGCAGCTCGGAAAAGCGCCGCGGCCCACCGTTCGAGCTGATCGTGAAGCTGGCGCGGTGCGTCCCGAAGAGCCCGCCCCGGAAGCAGGCCGACCCCTCGCCCTCGGCATCGGCCTCCACGAGGCAGGTGTGCCCGCCCTCGGTCTCGGTCGTACGCAGGCGGACGACGCGGCCCGAGCGGAGCGTGAACCGCCCGAGGTGGACGTCCGTCCCCGCGCGGGGGGTCAGGGGGTCCTGCGCCGCTCCGCCCTGCGGGCCGGAGACCTGCGTGCCCGTCCCGGCGCTGGAGGACGCCTCCTTCCCTCCGCGCGCGAGCAGGACGGCCGCGAGCGCGGTCGCGGCCAGCGCGAGCGCGACGCCGAGCGAAACAACCCGTAGACGTGTCACCGCAGCCTCCTAGACGCAGTTCGAGAAGGACTCGCGCATGCCGAAGCACCCGCCCTGGTAGGGGACCCAGGCGTTGTTCTTGCAGTGCGGCTTCTTCCGCCAGCCGCTCGACTCGCCCGCGGACAGGTAGTCGCGGAGCCAGCCTCCGCCCTGCTTGGTGCGCCGCCAGTTCCCGTTCGGATCGATGAAGGTGATGAGGCCCCAGGCGCCCTCGGCCTTGGAGAAGTGGTTCGACACCCAGGGCCCGCAGGCGTGGTCGTAGGGGCCGCTGTACGCCTCCCCGGGGGAGAACCACTCTCCGGCGGCGCTGTACCCGTAGACGCTCGCCGCCCTCGCGCTGCCGAGCACGGCAGCGGCGCAGGCAGCGGCGGCCGCAACGACAACGAAGCGTCGCTTCACGTGCGGTCTCCTCTCTGCGGGCGCTCGAAGGACTCGGCGTCCAGGTCTAGCGTCGAGCCGGGCGACCGTCAATCCGCGCGTCCGGCCATGTCCTCGGGCGACAGGGCGGGAAGCGCCGGGCTCAGAGCGACTGCGGGTCCACGTCTACGACCGCGCTCAGGCCGTCGCGGCGCATCGCCGGCGCGGCGGCCGCGAGCAGCGCCGCCGCCCGGCTCGCGAACGCGCGCGGAGAAGCCGTCTTCGCCAGCAGCTGCACGCGCTGGCGGCCGCGCAGGCGCAGGAGCGGCGCCGGGCCGAGGAGGGTCACGCCGGGGGCCTCGAGCGCGTCCCGCAGCTCGCGGAGCGCCCGGTAGGCAGGCTCCGGGGCGGGGCCGGAAACGACGAGTGCAACAAGATGCGAAAAAGGCGGGTAGGCGAGCTCCTTCCGGCGGGCGAGCTCGCGCGCGAGGAACCCGGAGACGTCGTGCCGCGCGGCGTAGACGAGCGGCTCCGCGTCCGGCTGGAAGGTCTGCACGAGCACGCGCCCCGGCGCGTCGCGCCCGCTGCGCCCGGCGAGCTGGGTGACGAGCTGGAAGGTCCGCTCCTCGGCGCGGAAGTCCGGGAACGCGAGCCCCGTGTCGGCGTCCACGACCGCGGCGATCGCGACGCCGGGGAAGTGGTGGCCTTTGGCCACCATCTGCGTGCCCACGAGCGCGGCCGCGCGCGCCGCGGCGAAGCGCTCGAGCGCGTCCGCGAGCGCGCCGGGCCGGCGGGCCGTGTCCGCGTCCAGCCGGATCCGCTCGAGCCCGGGCAGGCGGCGCGCGAGCTCCGCCTCGAGCCGCTGCGTGCCCGCGCCGATGCGGGCGAGGTCGACCGACCCGCAGGCGGGGCAGCGCTCCGGCAGCGCCTCCGAGTAGCCGCAGTGGTGGCAGTGCAGGCGCCCGTCCCCGTGCAGCGTGAGGGTCACGTCGCAGTTGCCGCACCGGCGCGAGCGCCCGCACGCCCGGCAGTGGATCGCGCCCGAGACGCCGCGCCGGTTGAGCAGGAGCACGGCGCGCCCGCCGCGCTCCTCGACCGCGGCCAGCTCCGCGAGGAGCGGCGCCGAGAGCGGGTAGCCCGCCTCGCGCCGGAGGTCGACGAGGCGGACGGAGGGCAGCGGCGCCCCGATCCGCTCGGGGAGCGAGAGCCGCTCGAGCCGCGCCCAGCTCTCCGGCCGCGGCGTGGCCGTCCCGTACAGGGCCACCGCCCCCTCGAGCGCCGCGCGCTTGGCCGCGACCGTGCGCGCGTCGTAGCGCGGGTCCGACTCCTGCTTGTACGAGGCGTCGTGCTCCTCGTCCACCACCACGAGCCCCAGCCCGCGGACCGGGGCGAAGATCGCGGAGCGGGCGCCGACGACGATGCGGGCCTGCCCGGAGGAGATCCGCTCCCGCTCGTCGCGGCGCTCGGCGTCGGAGAGCGCGGAGTGGAGCAGCGCGACGGCGTCGCCGAAGCGGGCGGCGAAGCGGGCGACGGTCTGCGGGGTGAGCGCGATCTCGGGTACGAGGACGATCGCGCCCAGGCCTCGCTCGAGGGCGGCCGCGCAGGCCTGCAGGTAGACCTCCGTCTTCCCGCTCCCCGTGGGGCCGTGCAGGAGGAGGTGTCCGCCGCCGCCGTCGAGCGCCGAGACGACGCGCTCCACCGCGGCCTCCTGGGCGGGCGTCAGCCTCGCCGGCTCGGCCTCGCCCACGAGTGTGCCCGGGCGCGGGCGGCGCGGTGCGCCGCGGCGGTCCGGAAGCTGCGGGGCGACGAGCGCGAGCGCCCGCGCGGGCGTCGAGCCGTAGTAGTCGGCGAGCCAGAGCGCGAGGTCGACGAGCGCGGGCGGCAGCGCCTCCACGACCGGGCCCGCGGCCGCGACCTGCACGCCGGCGGGCGCCTCGACGCCGGTCGCGACGACGACGCCCCGCAGCGCACGTCCCGCGAGCCGCACGGACACGATGGCGCCCCGCTCGACGCCCTCCTCCACCTCGTACGTGAACGGCCGGGCGAGCGCGCGGGAGAAGACGAGGGGGTAGACCTCGGCCAGGGGCACGGCGCCCGAGCCTAGCCGCCCCCACGGCGAGCGCTCTGCGGCTTTCCCGCGACGAGACGCCCCGGGATGACGGTGTAAGGTTCGCCATACATGGAGTGTTCGATGATCCGCCTCGATCGCGTCGGCAAGCGCTTCGGCGACGTCGCCGCCGTGGAGGAGGCGTCCCTGTGCGTGGCTCGCGGCGAGGTGCTCGCGCTGCTCGGGCCCTCCGGCTGCGGGAAGACCACGCTCCTGCGGCTCGTCGCCGGGTTCGAGCGCCCCGACGCCGGGACGGTCGAGGTCGGCGGGCGGCTCGTCGCCGGAGCGGACGCGTGGGTGCCGCCCGAGCGCCGCCGCGTGGGCATGGTCTTCCAGGACTACGCGCTCTTCCCGCACCTGACCGTCGCCGAGAACGTCGGCTTCGGCCTCCCGCGCCGCGAGCGCGGCGCCCGCGTCCCGGAGCTGCTGCGCCTGGTCGGCCTCGACGGCCACGCGCGCCGGTACCCGCACGAGCTCTCGGGCGGCGAGCAGCAGCGCGTGGCGCTCGCCCGCGCGCTCGCGCCGCGACCCGAGCTCGTCCTCCTGGACGAGCCGTGGTCGAACCTGGACGGGTCGCTGCGCGAGGCGCTGCGCGCCGAGGTGGCGGACATCCTCCGCCCGCTCGGGGTCACGATCGTCCTGGTCACGCACGACCGCGAGGAGGCCTTCTCGCTCGCGGACCGGATCGCGCTCATGCGCGAGGGCACCGTGGTGCAGGAGGGCTCGCCGGAGGAGCTCTACTTCGCGCCGCGCTCGCGCTGGGCGGCGGAGTTCGTCGGCGCCGGCAACGTCCTCTCCGGCCCGGTCGTGGACGGCCTGGTGCGCACGCCGGTGGGCGCGTTTCCGGCCAACGGCTCCGCGAACGGGGCCGCCCGGGTGCTCATCCGCCCCGAGCTGATCGGGCTCGAGCCCGACCCCGCCGGCCCGGCCGAGGTGGTGGGCCGCGAGTTCCGCGGCCACGACGTCCTCTACCGGGTGCTCCTGGACGGCGTCGAGCTCGTGTCGCAGCGGCCCTCGACCGAGGTCGTCCCGCTCGGGTCGCGCGTCTCCGTGCGCCTGCACGACGGGCGCGTCGCCCTCCTCGACTGAGCTGGGCAGTTCTGCCCAACTCTATGTAAGGTCTGCCTTACTGCAAGGTTCAGGCATCCCTTACATGGAGGTCGCATGAAGCTCGTCGCCGCGCTCGCCGCCGTCCTCGCTGTCCTCGCCGCCGGCTGCGGCGGCGGCTCGGACACGCTCACGGTCTACTCGGGGAGGGAGGAGGAGCTCGTCGCGCCCCTCTTCGAAGCCTTCACCGAGGAGACCGGGATCGCGGTCGAGGTGCGCTACGGCGACAGCGCGGAGCTCGCCGCGACGATCGCCGAGGAGGGCGAGAGCTCGCCCGCCGACGTCTTCTTCGCGCAGGACCCCGGCTCGCTCGGCGCCGTCGAGGAGCAGCTCGCGGTGCTCCCCGGGGCGATCCTCGACCGGGTCGACCACCGCTTCCGCGACGCGGACGGCCGCTGGGTGGGAACCTCCGGCCGCTCGCGCGTCATCGCCTACAACACCGACGAGCTGAGCGAGGACGAGGTCCCGGACAGCGTCCTCGACCTCGCCGACCCGCGCTGGAAGGGCCGCGTCGGGATCGCGCCCACGAACGCGTCCTTCCAGGCCTTCGTCACGGCCATGCGCCTCTCCCTGGGCGACGAGCGGACGCGCCGCTGGCTCCTCGACCTGAAGGCCAACGAGCCGCGGGAGTACGAGAAGAACACGCCCATCGTGGAGGCGGTCGCGGCCGGCGAGATCGACCTCGGCCTGGTCAACCACTACTACCTCTACCTCGTGCGGGCAGAGCAGCCGGACGCGCCGGTCGCGAACCACTTCCTCGCCCCGGGCGACCCGGGCGCGCTCGTCAGCGTCGCCGGCGCGGGCGTGCTCGCCTCCTCGGACGCGCGGGAGGAGGCGGAGCGCCTCGTCGAGTTCCTGCTCTCCGACGAGGGCCAGCGGTTCTACGTGGAGGAGGCCGAGGAGGCCGAGTACCCGCTCGTGGCCGGGATCCAGGCCAGGGAGGGCCTGCCCCCGCTCGAGGAGCTGGACGGTCCCGACGTGGACCTGACGGCCTTCGGGGCGGAGCTCGCCGAGACGGTGGAGCTGCTGCGCGAGACGGGCTACCTCGCGTGAGCCGGGGGGCGGGGTCTCGCACCCCGCTCCCGCTCGCCCTCGCGGCGAGCGTCGTCGTCGCCGGGCTGCTGCTTCCGCTCGCGTACCTCGTCGCGCGGGTCGCGGGAGGCGGGCGTGCCCTGGAGATCCTCGCCGAGAGCGCAACCTGGCGGCTCGTCGGGACGACGGCGCTGCTCGCCTGCGGCGTCGTGCTCGCGGCCGTGCTCGTGGCCGTCCCGCTCGCCTGGCTCGTGACGAGCACCGACCTCCCGGGCCGGCGGCTGTGGGCGGCCGCGGGCGCCGTCCCGCTCGTCATCCCGAGCTACGTGGCCGCCTTCTGCCTGCTCGGCTTCTTCGGGGAGCGCGGCCTGCTGGCGGGCGCGCTCGGCGTGGAGCGCCTCCCGGACGTGCGCGGCTACTGGGGCGCACTGCTCGCGCTCACGCTCGCGACCTACCCGTACGTATTCCTGCTCTCGCGGGCCGCGCTCGCCGACCTCGACCCGGCGCTCCAGGACGCGGCCCGCGGTCTCGGGAGCGGAGAGCGCGGGGTCTTCCTGCGCGTGACCGTGCCCGCGCTGCGCCCGGCCGTCGGCCTCGGCTCGCTGCTCGTCGTCCTGTACACGCTCTCCGACTTCGGGGTCGTGTCGCTCATGAACTACGACACGCTGACGCGGGCCATCTACCTCCAGTACAAGAGCCTCTTCGACCGGGCGCCCGCCGCGGTGCTCGCGCTCGTCCTCGTCTCCCTCACGGCGGTCGCGCTCGTTCTCGAGTACCGCACGCGCCGACGCGGCCGCGCCTACCGGAGCGGGCCGGGCGCGCGCCGGCAGCCGTCCCCGGTGGCGCTCGGGCGCTGGACCGCGCCCGCGCTCGCGTACTGCGCGCTCGTCACCGGGCTCTTCCTCGCGCTGCCGGCGGGCGTGCTCGGCTACTGGCTCGTCCGCGGCGTGCGCAACGAGCGCGAGCTCGCGCTGCCGTGGAGCGAGGCGCTCCACTCGCTGACCGCGTCCGGGCTCGCGGCCGCCGCGGTCGTGCTCGCCGCCCTGCCGGTGGCGCTGCTCGCGCTCCGCTACCCCTCGCCCTTCTCGCGCACGCTCGAGCGGCTCTCGTACGCGGGGAACGCCCTCCCCGGGCTCGTGATCGCGCTCTCCCTCGTCTTCTTCGCCGCGCGCTACGGAGGCGTCGTCTACCAGACGCTGGCGCTCCTCGTGTTCGCGTACGCGGTGCGCTTCTTCCCGCAGGGGCTCTCGGGCGTGGAGTCGGCGCTCGAGCGGGTCAGCCCGCGCTACGAGGAGGCGGCCCGCGGCCTCGGGCGCGGACAGCTCGCGACGCTCGCGCTCGTGACCGTGCCGCTCGCCCGCTCCGGCGTGCTCGCCGGAGCGGCGCTCGTCTTCCTGTCCGCGATGAAGGAGCTTCCGGCGACGCTCCTCCTGCGCCCGATCGGCTTCGACACGCTCGCGACCGAGATCTGGAAGCTGACCCAGGTGGGGGCGTACTCGCAGGCGGCGCTGCCCGCGCTCGCGCTCGTCGCCGTCTCGGCTCCGGTCCTGTACCTGCTCTCTCCGGACCGCCGCTTCGAGTCCGGACACCCCGGGTAGGCTTGGCGCATGGCCCAGCCCCACGGCCACTCGGTGGACGAGTACCTGGAGACGATCTACTTCCTCGCCTTCCCCATCGGCGAGTACCGGCCCTCGACCGGCTCGACCGCGATCGCGGCGCGCGTCGCGGAGATGCTCGGCGTCTCGCGCGCGTCCGCCGGGGAGATGCTGAAGCGCCTGGAGGCCGAGGGCCTGGTCGAGCGCGGCGAGCAGAAGGAGGCGATCCTCACCCCGGAGGGCGCGGCGCGGGCGAAGCGCGTCGTCCGCAAGCACCGCATCATCGAGCGCCTCCTGACCGACTTCATGGGCTACACGGCCGCCGAGTCGCACGTGCAGGCCGACGAGCTCGGGGACACGTTCACCGACGAGATGATCGAGCGCATGAACGAGCGCCTCGGCCGCCCGGAGCGCTGCCCGCACGGCTGGCCGGTGGAGCCGGAGGTGGAGCAGGCCGAGAACGCGGAGCTCGTCCCGCTGGACGCGCTCCCGGACGGACGCGAGGCCGAGATCGTCCGCCTGGCCGAGCACGACGGCGAGCTGCTCGAGTGGTTCTACGACGAGGGCCTCGCCCCCGGCACCCGCCTCACGGTGCGCAAGCGCGAGCCCGCCGCCGGCCAGCTCACGATCGCGGTGGACGGCGCCGAGCGGGCGCTCGCCGAGAAGGCGGCGCACGGCATCTACGTGCGCGCCTCTTAACGGAACGCTGACGGACGGCTCAGCGCGCCCTCACAGCGCCGCGCGAGCATGCACGTGCACGACGCAGGCGAAAGGAGACCGGGTGAGGACGATCTGGATCGCGGTCGCGGCGCTCCTCGGAGGAGCCCTGCTCCTGGCCGGAGGCGGCGTCGCGCTCGCCCAGCATGGAGGCGAGCGAGCCGAGAGCCGCTGCGAGGCGCGCCTCGCGCGCGTGGCCGAGCGGCGCGGGCTCACGGTCGCCGAGCTCGAGGCGCAGGTGCGGGCGCGGCTGCTCGCGCGCGTCGCGGCGGCCGAGCAGTCGGGGCGGATCGACGCCGAGCACGCGGC
>DATLYU010000052.1:0-5772 GCA_035574435.1 Gaiellaceae bacterium
GCCCCCGCGTCGCCTCGGCCAGGTCGAGCGGGTCGACGTTGGACACGTGGCGCACGGTGAGCTCGGGAGCGGCGTAGCCGCGCAGCGCCTCGTAGGCCATGGCCGGGCCGAGGTCGCTGCCCCCGATCCCGATGTTCACGATCGCGCGCACGGGGCGGCCCGTTGCGCCCAGGCGGGCCCCGGAGCGAACCTCCTCCGCGAGCGCGAGCACGCGATCGAGCTCGGCGTGCACCTCGCGGACGACATCGACGCCGTCCACGACCAGCGAGCGGGAGCGCGGCATGCGCAGCGCGACGTGCAGCGCGGGGCGCTGCTCGGACACGTTCACGCGCTCGCCCCGGAACATGGCCGCGATGCGCTCCTCGAGCCCCCGCTCGAGCGCGAGCCGGCGGAGCAGGTGCATCGTCTCGTCCGTGACGAGGTGCTTCGAGTAGTCGAGGTACAGGCCCACGGCCTCGACCGAGAGGCGCTCGCCGCGCTGCAGGTCGCCGTCGAAGAGCTCGCGCAGATGCCGGTGACGGAGATCCGCGTGGTGCCAGGCGAGCCTGCGCCAGGCCGCGCTCTCGGTCAGCGTCTCACGCACGCGCATGCGCTCCCGCAAGCTCGACGAGCGAGCGGTACGCCGCGGCCGGGTCGTCCCGCCAGAAGACGGCCGAGCCCGCCACGAGGAGGTCGGCGCCGGCCTCCGCCGCCGGCCCGATGGTGTCGGCGTTGATCCCGCCGTCCACCTGCACGCGCACGGCGGCCGGGAGGAGCTCGCGCAGACGGGCGATCCGCCCGAGCGCCTCCTCCTGGAAGGCCTGGCCCGAGTAGCCGGGCTCGATCGACATGCAGAGCGCCAGGTCTGCCCCCTCGGCCGCGCGAGCCGCGTCCTCCACGGCCGTGCCCGGGTTGAAGGCTACGCCGGCGGCGAGGCCGAGAGAGCGCGCGCGAGAGAGCGCGCCCGGCACGTCGGCGCAGGCCTCCACGTGGAAGGTGACGCCGTCCGCGCCCGCGCGGGCGAACGCCTCGAAGTGGCGCTCGGGATCCTCGACCATGAGGTGGCAGTCGAGCGCGCCGCCGAGCCCGTGCACGAGCGGGGCGAGGGAGGCGAGCACGACCGGGCCGGCGGTCAGCTCGGGAACGAAGCGGCCGTCGCCCGTATCGAAGTGGAACACCCGCGCGCCCGCCTCCGCGAGCGCGAGGATCTGCTCGCCGAGCCGCGAGTAGTCCGCAGCGTAGAGCGACGGCTCCACCTCGATCGGCCTCGCCCCTTGGCTCCAGCTCATCGCCCTCGGACCGTACTGGAACGCCCGGGGGCGCTGTAGAGTTGCGCGCCGACGTGGGCGGAGACCCCGAGCGCGAGAAGCAGGCGGCGGCCGAGGCGGCCGCCGATCTCGTCGAGGACGGCATGCGCGTCGGGCTGGGAACAGGCTCGACGGCGGCGCACTTCGTGGAGGCGCTCGCTGCGCGGAGGCTGGACGTGCGCTGCGTGGCCACCTCGCCGGCGACGGAGAGGCAGGCGCTTGCGCTCGGCCTGCGGCTCGAGCCGTTCGCCGGCCGCGAGGGGCTCGCACGGCTCGATCTCGCCGTCGACGGCGCGGACGAGCTGGCGAGCGACGGCTGGGTGCGCAAGGGCGGGGGTGGGGCGCACACGCGGGAGAAGGTGGTCGCCGCCGCGGCCGAGCGCTTCGTCGTCGTCGTCTCCTCGGACAAGCTGGTCGAGCGCCTGTCCGGCCCGGTCGCGCTGGAGCTCCTCCCCTTCGGCCTCGCCGCGACCCTCGCCCGGCTCGGGGAGGCGCGGCTGCGCGACGCGCCGGCGACGCCGGACGGCGGCGTGCTCGCCGACTGGCACGGCCCGCTGGACGACCCGGCGGCAGTCGCCGCGCTGCTCTCGGCGACCCCCGGCGTGGTCGAGCACGGCCTCTTCCCGCCCGGGCTCGTGGCCGAGGCGCTCGTCGGCCGGGCAGGCGGCGTCGAGCGGCGCCGCTACGGAGCCTGAGGCTCGCGCCAGCCGCCCCAGGGCTCGGCCAGCTCGACGGCCGCCGGCGGCCCCCACGTCCCGCGCGCGTACGTCTCGAGCGGGGGCGGCTCGTCGAGCAGCGGCTGGACGATGCGCCACGTCTCCTCGATCACCTCGAAGCGCGGGAAGTGCGTGTGGTCGCCGCGCAGGGCGTCCGCGAGCAGGCGCTCGTAGGGCTGCGGCGGCTCGCCCAGCTCCTCCGCGAAGTCGAGGTCGAGGGAGACCGGCTGCGACACCTCCCGGCCCGGCGTCTTCGCGCGGATGCCGATCGTGACGCCGGCGTTCCGGCCAATGCGCAGGACGATGTCGTCGTGGCCGGGGCACTCGAGCCGGTGCGGCCCGAGGCTCAGCTGCGGCACGCGCTCGAGGCGGACGACGACCTCGGTGGCCGTGACCGGGAGCGCCTTCCCCGCCCGGATGAGGACCGGGACGCCGGCCCAGCGCCAGCTCTCGATCTCCAGGCGGACGGCCACGAACGTCTCCGTGTCCGAGTCGGGCGCGACCCCCTCGACGTCGCGGTAGCCCTCGTACTGCCCGCGCACCGCGTGCGCCGGGTCGGCCGCGGGCATGGCGCGGAACACGTCCAGCCGGCGGCGGGGGATGGCGTCGTGGTCGCCCGAGGGCGGCTCCATGGCGACGAGCGCGAGCACCTGCAGGAGGTGGTTCTGGAGCACGTCGCGGAGCGCGCCCACGCCCTCGTAGAACGGCCCGCGGCCCTCGACCCCGAAGTCCTCGGCCATCGTGATCTGGATCGACTCGACGTGCTCGCGGTTCCAGAGCGGCTCGAAGAGCGCGTTCGCGAAGCGCAGGTACATGATGTCCTGCACCGGCTCCTTGCCCAGGAAGTGGTCGATCCGGTACAGGCGCTCCTCGGGGAAGATCGCGCTCAGCCGGCCGTTCAGCTCGCGGGCCGAGCGCAGGTCGGTGCCGAACGGCTTCTCCACGACGAGACGGCCGCTGTCCGCGACGCCCGCCTCGGCGAGCCCCTCCGCGACCTCGAGGAAGAGGTCGGGCGGCGTGGCCAGGTAGAACACGGGCCGGCGCACGTCGCCCAGCTCGACGCGGACGCGGTCGTAGACCGACTCCCCCTCGGCGTCGCCGCCGACGTAGCGCAGCCGCGCCAGGAACCCCGCGAGCGCGTCCGGGGAGGCGTCCGGGACGACCGCCGTGATCGCGCTCCGGGCGCGCTCCTGCAGCTCGTCCGCGCGCAGCGGTCGGCGGCCGACCCCGATCACCTCCGCGGGCAGCAGGTCCTGCTCGTGCAGCCGAAAGAGCGCCGGGAAGGTCATGCGCCGCGCCAGGTCGCCCGTGATCCCGAAGACGACGAGCGCGTCGGCGGTCTCGCCCGCGTGCCCCATCGCCGCAGCGTAACCTCCCGCGGATGGAGCTCGGGATCGTCGGCCTCGGGCGCATGGGCGGGAACATCGCGCGGCGCCTGCTCCGAGACGGACACCGGGTCGTCGGGTACAGCAGGTCGCCCGGCCCCGCCGAGGCCCTCGCCGAGGAGGGTCTCGTCCCCGCCTCCTCGCTCGCGGAGCTGGTCGCGGCGCTCTCCCCGCCGCGCGCGGTGTGGCTGATGCTGCCGGCGGGAGCGGTCACCGAGCGTGTCCTCTCGGACGCCGCCGGCCTGCTCGAGGCGGGCGATGCGATCGTGGACGGGGGGAACACGCACTACGTGGACGACCTCCGCCGCGCGGACGCGCTCGCCGAGCGCGGCATCGCCTACCTGGACTGCGGGACGAGCGGCGGCGTGTTCGGGCTGGAGCGTGGCTTCTGCCTCATGGTGGGAGGCGACTTGGAGGCGTTCGCGCGGCTCGAGCCCATCTTCGCGTCCCTCGCGCCCGGCGTGGACGCCGCGCCCCGGACGCGCGGTCGCTCCGGCGAGCCCGAGCCCGCCGAGCGCGGCTACCTGCACTGCGGCCCGGCCGGAGCGGGCCACTTCGTGAAGATGGTCCACAACGGGATCGAGTACGGGCTCATGGCCGCCTTCGCCGAGGGCTTCAACCTGCTCGCGCACGCGGGCGCGGGCCGCGAGGAGCGGGAGGCGGACGCGGAGACGGCGCCGCTCGCCCACCCCGAGCGCTACCGCTACGAGCTGGACGTGGCCGCGATCGCGGAGCTCTGGCGGCGCGGGAGCGTGGTCTCCTCCTGGCTGCTCGACCTGGCCGCGGCCGCCCTGCACGAGTCGTCGACCCTGGAGGGCTTCGCGGGACGGGTGTCCGACTCGGGCGAGGGGCGCTGGACGTCCCTGGCCGCGATCGAGACGGGCACGCCCGCCCCCGTGCTCTCGAGCGCGCTCTTCGCCCGCTTCGCGTCCCGGGGGGAGGACGACTTCGCGAACCGGCTCCTGTCCGCGCTCCGCGCCGAGTTCGGAGGGCACGCCGAGAAGCCGGCGTGAGCGCGCTCGCGCTCGAGGTCCTGCCCGACGCCGCGACGGCGGCGCACCGGGCCGGCGCGGCGCTCGTGGCGGCGGCCCGCGCGGCCCTCGCCGAGCGGGGAACGGCGGCGCTCGCGCTCAGCAAGGCGCCTCCGGAGCTCCTGCGCGCGCTCTCCCCGCTCGACTGGGAGCGGGTCGCCCTCGTCCAGGTGGACGAGCGGGTCGCGCCCGCCGGCGACCCGGAGCGCAATCTCTCGGGCCTGCTCGCCGGGCTCCCCGCGCCCGCTCGCGAGCGCGTCCACCCGCTGCCCGTGGAGGAGGCCGACCTCGAGCGCGCGGCGGCCAGGTACGCGGTCCGCCTGCCCCGCCTGGACGCGGTGCACCTCGGGCTCGGCGAGGACGGACACACGGCCTCCCTCGTCCCCGGCGACCCCGTCCTCGAGGTCGGCGACCGGCTCGTCGCCGCGACCGGCCGCTACGCGGGCCGGCGCCGGCTGACGCTCACCTACCCGGCGCTCGAGGCGGCGGGCGAGCTCGTCTGGCTGGTCACGGGGGAGCGCAAGCGCGAGGCGCTCGCCCGCCTGCTCGAGCGGGACGAGAGCATCCCCGCCGCGCGCATCGCGAACCCGAGGCAGCTCGTGGTCGCGGACGCGGCGGCGGCCGGCTAGGCCTCGGCGCCGCCGAGGAGCGCCCTGGCGACGTGCCGCAGCAGATCCGTCCCGAGCTCGAGGTCGTCCACGGCGATCCGCTCGTTCGCGGAGTGAACGAGCTTCGTGACGAGCTCGGGATCCAGCGCGCGGATGGGAAAGAACCCGTACGCGACGGTGCCGAACGCCTGTCGCAGGTAGTGGCTGTCCGTGAACCCCGGGCTCGCGATCGGAGCCACCACCGCGCCGGGCTCGATCGTCGACGCGAACGCCGAGATCGCCTCCCAGAGCGGCGAGTCGAGCGAGGAGCGGGTGCCCCCGACGACTTCCTGCCAGACGAGGTCGTAGTCGCCCTCGCCGAGGATCCCGCGGACGATCGCCTCCGCCTGCTCGACGGTCTGCTCGGGGAGCAGGCGGCAGTCCACGGTCACCTCGCACAGCGCGGGGACGACGTTCCGCTGGCGCGAGGCCTGGATCATCGTCGGCGAGAAGGTGAGCGCGAGCAACGGCTCGACGAGCGCGGGCAGCATGGGCTCGAGCTCGTGCAGGCGGGGAAGCGCCTCTTCGAGCGGCGGGACGCCGCCGAGGACGACCTCCAGGAATGCCCTCGCCTCGGGGATGAGCGTGCGCTCCGGCCGGTGCTCCCCGAGCGCGACCACGTGGCGGGCGGCCTTCACGAGCGCGTTGTCGGCGATCCCGGGCATGGAGGCATGTCCGCTCCGGCCGTGCACGCGGAGCGTGAACGG
>DATLYU010000053.1:0-8896 GCA_035574435.1 Gaiellaceae bacterium
TGCTCGAAGGACGCTCCCGGCTTCAGGTGCCCCGAGTCGAACACGTCGTCGTCCGACGTCACGGTGTGCGTCGAGCGATCGACGTTGCTCCAGGAGACGCGCGTCCCGACGAGGACGTCGAGCTCTTGCGGGGCGAACAGACGGCCCGGCATCGTTACGGCGGCGTCCCCGGCAGACGAGGCTGGGACCGCGGCGAGGAGCGCCGCCGCGGCCGCGCACATCGCCACCCGCCTCACGGCGCGACGCGGTACACGCCGATCATCCCGTTCATCATGTGCTCCTCGACGTGGCAGTGGTAGAGCCACGTCCCTCGGACGTCCTCGCGCCAGCGCACGGAGAAGCTCTCGGCCGGGCCGAGCGTCCGCGTGTCCTCCGAGCCGCGCGGGATGCGCCACCGATGGCCGTGCACATGGAACGTGTGGTGGTCGTCCCCGATCGCGAGCACGTCCCACTGCACGAGCTCGCCGACGCGCGCGCGGAAGACGGGGGTGTTGCCGACGAACGCGCGCCCGTTGACCGTCTTGAAGTCGAGGTGCTGCGAGAAGAAGACGACGAACTCGCGATCGGGCGGCCTCTGCTCCCGGCCGAGGATGGAGAGCGCCCCGTAGAGGCCCCCTGCGATCGAGTCCGACATCGAGCGCGAGTGGTCGTGGTACGGCCACACCCCAGTCGAGTCCTCGCCGGCCTCGAGCCGGTACGTCCAGGTATCGCCCGGCTTGACGTTGCCGCCCGGGGTGGAGAACCCCGGAATGTACGCGCCGTCCGAGCCAAACGGGTACTCGACGCCGTGGAAGTGCATCGAGTGGGGTCGCTCGAACTCGTTGTCGAGGTTCTTGAAGTGGACGACGATCCGGTCGCCCACCCGCGCGCGCAGCAGCGGCCCCGGGATCCCGTCGTTGTCGGCCGCTGCGCCCGGCTGGTTCGGGATCATCCTCCCCCAATCGCGCGTGAAGCGGCGGTAGACGACGGCCGTGAACGTTGTCTCGGAGCGCTCGAAGCGCTCGTGCTCGATCGCGTTCCGGCCGTTCGGCACGACGTTCCAGCGCATCGGAACGGCCGCGATCCAGTACTCACGCACGGCGCCCGGCGACGGTCCCCCGGCGGCCGAGGGAGCCAACGTCACGGCCGCGAGGGCCAGGAGCGCGGCGAGCGCTCCCGGCCCTCGGCGGACGATCCTCCTCACTTCCTGACGACGATGTCCGCGGCCATGTCGGGGCCGTGGAGCAGGCAGACGAAGTGGTACTTCCCCGGGTTCGCGAACGTCACCCGGTACGCGTTCGGGAGGCCGCCTTTGATGCCGTCGCCGAGCGGCGTCGCGTAGAAGCCGTTCCCGTGCGCGGCCTTTCCGTCGTACGGGGTTCCGGGCTCGTCGGACCCGTAGATGAAGAAGGGCGTCACCTGGTTCGGCGCGTTCGGGCCCATCGGGAAGAGGTCGGTCTTCTTCATCAGCGCCTCGAGGTACTTGAGCGGCCCGAAGGCGGCGTTGTGCACCTCGGTGGGCGCGGCCACGCGGAAGGTGACCGTGGTCCCGGCCTTCACGCGGGAGACGTTGGGGACGAAGTCGAGGAGCGTCGTCCGCCCGCCGGCCGCCTTGGCGCCGTCCACCCCCATCAGGACGGTGTTCGCGGGTGGCTTGCGAGCGGCGAGTGCCTTCCCCTTGGCCCAGGCGGCGTCCGTCTGCGCTTTCGCCTGCGCGGCGACGTCTTCCGCAGCCGGCACGGCCGCGCCTCTCGGCTTCACGACGACGGTCATGGACATGTCCGGCGGGTGGACGAGGCAGAGGAGCTTGAAGGTCCCGACCTGCGGGAACGTGAACGTGGCCGTCACCGGCTTCCTCGGGTTCTGGGCCGCGATGACGCCGGAGCTCGCCGGCGCGCCGCGGGTGATCGCCTTCGGCCCCGAGGGTGCGAAGAACGCGGGGTTGTACTCGAACTTCTGCTGCCCGTCGAAGAAGAACGGCTGCCCCGCGGAGTCGGCGACTCCCTCGTACACCTTCCCCCGGGGAGGCACCACGAAGTTCGGGATGCGCTTGCCGCCCAGGTAGCTCACGGTGTGGAACCCGATCGAGCTGAAGGTCACGCGATCGCCCGCATTCACCGTGAGACGGCCCGGGAAGAACTGGTTCAGGAACACCTGCTTCGGCGTCCCCGCCGGGGGCTTCCCCTGCTCGCCGACGTGGACCGTCCACGCTGCCGGCTGGCTGCCTCCCCCGAACGCGAGCTGGCCGGTTACGAGTGCACCGAGGGCTACGAGGACGAGAGCTGCTCTCACGCGCGCTCCTTTCCGCTGTGGGGCGCCCATCGCGGCCGTCCCGGTCGCGCGACCCTATGGCCCGAGTGCCGCCGTGTCAAACGACGGCCCGCCGTCAGACGACGATGCGGTACACCTGGAAGCACTCCGCGTACTCGCGGTTCACGTTCACGCCGTGGACGCGCGCGAGGTTCCAGACGTACTCGGCGTTCGTGTAGCGCCGGTGCTGCTGGGAGGCGTAGCGCGCGAGCGCGGCCACCTTGCGCTCCACGTGCCGCTTCTCGAGCGCGACGTAGGCGCCGTACGAGAAGTCGAAGTTGTTCCAGGGGATCTCGTAGCCGAGGATGGTCGTCCGCTTGAACGCGCGCAGGCCCTCCTGCGCGATCGTCTGATGGTCCTGGTGGACGTCGTGGTGGGAGGGCTGGAAGACGACGTCCGGACGCCACTCCTCCCACAGGGCGACGAGGAGCTCGAGGATGTCCTGGCGCCGGTCGGGGAACGTGCGGACGTCGAAGTCGTGCACGGTCAGCCGGGACTCGGGGATCCCGAGCTCGGCGGTCGCCTCCCGCACCTCGCGGGCGAGCGTGTCCGGCTCGAAGCCCGGCGGGAGCGAGCGGGTGGCGATCGAGAAGGCGACGTAGCGCACCTCGCAGCCGCCCTCGACGAGCCTCGCCATCGTCCCGCCGCAGCCGAGCTCGCCGTCGTCGGTGTGCGGCGCGAGCACGAGCGCCCTCTGCCAGGAGCCGAGCACCGCGCTATTCAACCTGCGCCGGCGGCTGCGCGTCGCGCATCCGCAGCCGTGCGCACGAAGGACGTAACGTTCACGCGCGGTGGAGCACCCGGAGGCCGCCCAGATCGCCGCGCTCGCGGGCGCGCTCGGCGCGCTCCTCGTCCTGCTCCCGCGCGACCGCTTCAGCCCCCTCGCCGGCTTCGTCCTGCTCGGCGGGGCCACGGGCGTGCTCGCGTGGAGCCTCGTGGGCGACGACGACCTGCGCCTGCTCGTGACCGAGCCGTCCGGCCTCGCGCTGCTCGGAGCCGGGTCGGCGCTCGTGGCGCTCGGCGCGGCCGCCTTCGTGCGCGCCCCGGAGGCGGTGCCGCTCGCACTCCTGGCCGCGGCGCCGTTCCGCGTCCCCGTCCAGCTCGGGAGCGAGGAGGCGTTCCTGCTCCTGCCCGTGTACGCGGTCCTCGCCGCGGCCGTGCTCGCGCTCGCCGTGCGCGTCGTGCGCGGAGCCCGGCCCCCCGCGCCGCCGCTCGCGCTCGCGCTTCCGGTCGCGGGCCTCGTCGCGCTCGCCGCCGTCTCCTACCTGTGGACGTGGGACGAGCGCGCCGGCGGGATCGCGCTCGCGTTCTTCTTCCTCCCCTTCACGGGCGTCCTCGCCGTCGTCGCGCGCGCGCCGCTCGCGGCCTGGCTCCAGCGTGCCGCGCTCGTCACGCTCGTCGCGCTGGGCGCGCTCTTCGCCGGCGTCGGCATCTGGCAGGCCCAGTCCCGGACGCTCTTCTTCGCGCGCGACGTCGAGGTGGCGAACGCGTACACGAGCTTCTTCCGCGTCACCTCGCTCTTCAAGGACCCGAGCCTGTACGGGCGCTACCTGGTGGTGCCGATCGTGCTCCTCCTCGTCGCGCTGCTGCTCCGGCGGGGAGGCACCGCAGAGTGGCTGCTCGCCGCCGCCGCGATCGCGTTCCTCTTCTGGGGGCTCTTCTACTCGTACTCGCAGTCGAGCTTCGTCGCGCTCTTCGTGGTCACGTTCGCGCTCGCGCTCCTGGCCCTGGGATCGCGCCTGCGCGTGCTCCTGCTCGCCGGGGCGCTCGTGGCCACGCTCGCCGCGGGCGCCTACGCGGCGACGGCGATCGAGGGTCGCTCGGCCCGCGACGTCACCAGCGGACGCTCGCGGCTCGTGGACGTCACGCTGGACGCGTTCCGCGCCCGACCGCTCGCGGGGGTCGGAGTCGGCGGGCAACCGCGGGCGAGCGCCGAGCGCTCCGGGCGCGGGTCCCCGAGCCGGAACGCCTCCCACACGACGCCGCTCACGGTGCTCGCCGAGCTCGGCGTCGTCGGCTTCGCGCTCTACGCGTGGACGCTCGGGGCCGCCGCCTGGGCGCTGTGGGCCCTGGCGCGGGCGCGAACGATGCTCGCGGTCGGGCTGGCCGCCGTCCTGCTCACCCTGGTCGTGCACTCGCTCCTGTACGCAGGCTTCTTCGAGGACCCGCTCACGTGGGGCGTGCTCGGGGTGGCCGCGGCCGCGCTGGCGGGAGGCGGCGGCGCACGTGCGCAGAGCGCGCTCTCCGAGCCCGCCCCGACGGAGCCTCCGCGCGCGCTGGCACACTGATCCTGGCCGGGGCGACCGGCCGTTCGCTTCATGCCGAAGGCTTTCGTCTGGATCCTCGCGGGCACCGCCGCGGTCGTGGTCGGCCTGGCGGGGCTGACGCTCGCCGTCTGGCTGGTCACGAAGGACCCGCCGCGTGGCGCGCTGGACACCGAGCTGACCGACGTGACCGTCACGACCACGCGGCCGCGGCCGCCGAAGCCGAGGCCGAAGCCGCGGGTGACGGACGACCGGCGCTGCTGGCGGGAGTTCGGCGGCGACCTCCAGCGCTCGCTGGCCCGCCCGGAGACGCCGCTCGGGATTCCCCGCCGCACGATCCTGTGGACGCGCGGGCTGGGCGACTACATCGAGTTCCCGCCCGTGTACTGCGACGGGACGCTGTACGTCAACACGTTCGCCGGCGCGACGTACGCGCTCGACGCGCAGACCGGCCGCATCCGGTGGCGCACGCGCGTGGGCGGGACGATGCCTTCGAGCCCGGCGATCGACGGGCCCCGCCTGCTCGTGAGCTCGCAGGCCGGGACGGTCACGGCGCTCGACCGCAGCGACGGCAGCCGGCTGTGGCAGGTGCGGACGGCGGGGAAGGTGGAGTCCTCGCCCGTCGTCGCGGACGGCCTCGCCTACTTCGGCTCCCACGACGGGCGGGTGTTCGCGGTCGCCTCGCGCACGGGCCGCGTCCGCTGGGCCTACCAGACGGGCGCTCGCATCAACGCGAGCCCCTCCCTCTACGGCCGGCGGCTCTACGTCTCGAACTACGGGGGCGGGATCTTCGCGCTCGACCGACGGACGGGGCGCAGGATCTGGTCCACCTACCTCCGCCGCGACGCTCTCCGCTACGAGAGCTTCTACTCGAGCCCGTCCACGGACGGGGCCCGCGTGTACGCGGTGGCGCGCTCCGGGCGGGTGGTGGCCGTGGACGCCACCGAGGGGCGCGTGGTCTGGACGGCGCGCGTCGGCGGGCTCGGGTACACGACCCCGGCGGTCGCGAGCGGACGGGTCTTCGTCGGCGGCTTCGACGGCACGTTGCGCGCGCTGCGGGCGCGAGACGGACGGCTGCTGTGGGCGACCGACGCCCCGGGTCGCATCCTGGGAGCGCCCGTCGTTATCGGCCGCCTCGTCTTCTGGGCGACGCTCGAGCGCCGGACGTACGCGGCCCGCGTGGCCGACGGGAGGATCGTCTGGCAGCTCCCGATGGGCCGCTACTCCCCCGTCATCGCGACGGAACGGACGTACTTCTTCTCGCTCAACGGCCGGCTCATCGCCGTCCGCGGCCGGCACACGTAGCGGCCGCTCAGGCGGCGAGGCGCGGATGGCGGCGGCGCCAGAGCGGCGACCGCTGCACGGCGGCGACGGCGGCGTTCCACGCTCCGAGGCGGACGCGGTACGTGGCGAGCGCGAGCTGCGCGCGGGCGCTCGGAGGCCGTGCGGGCGGCTCCGCGAGCTCGTAGCCGAGGTCGGCGAGGAGCCTGCCGGCGACGTCCTCGAAGGCGCGCACCTCGCCCGCGGCGAGCTGCGTGCGCCAGTCGCGCAGCCCCGCCGTCGGCGGGCGCAGGAGGCGCTGCTGGTGCGGCTTGCGCGAGACGTCCACCGCCCCCGAGTACTCGAGCATCGCCGACTCGAAGGGGACGTCGGCGAAGGCGCAGATCCGGCCGACGACCGTCTCGGGCGCGGACACGAGCTCCTCGTAGCGGGCCTCCAGGTAGCGGGACGGCCCGACGCGCGCGCCGAGCGCCCTCGCCGCCTCCACCTCGGTCCGCCAGAGGCACGCGAAAGCGCGCGCGCTCGTCGGATGCGCCCAGGTCCTCGCGGAGGTGCCCGCCGGCAGCTCGCGGAACGAGAGCCACGCGTCGCGCCCGTCGCGCACGAGGTGGACGTACTGGGCCTCCGGGAAGAGCCGCTCCAGCAGCGGGAGATGGCGCAGGTACATGGGCGTCTTGTCGCCCCAGCGCGGCTTCCCCTGCGCGGCGGCGTACGCCTCGAAGACGGCGGCGATCGCCTCGCCGGTTGTCTGGCCGGGCCGCAGGCGCGGAGCCACCTCCGCGGGCGAGAGACCCCAGGCGGCGAGGACGGGCAGCCGCGCGAGGTCGTCGAGGAAGGCGGCCGGATCGACGGGGCCGCGGTGCCGGCGCGCGAGCAACGGGACGAAGAACGACTCGTCCGGGATGGCCAGGCCAGGGGAGCGGTCGAGGACGACCCGCAGGAGCGTCGTGCCGGAGCGGCTGACGCCGAGGACGAGGAGCGGCGAGGTCACTCGGCGGGCGGCTCGGTCACCGTGACGGCCGCGCTGTCCGCGTACCGGCCGACGACGACGTACAACGTGTACTCGCCCGGTACCTCCGGCGCCCGCAGGACGAGCACCTCGCGCCGGCCGCGGCCCCGCTCCCCGGCGAAGAGCCAGCGGTACGCGTCCGCGTCGGTGCGCACGCGCACGGAGAAGCGCCGCCCGGCGGCGACCTCGATCCGCTCCCGGGCGAGCTCCACGAAGCGCACGCGGACGGGCACGGCGCGCGAGCGCAGCGAGCGGTTCCCGGCGCGGTCGATCGCCCGCACCCGGATCTCGTACGAGCCGGGCCGCACGGTGCGGCCGTCCACCCGTCCGAACCACACGAGCTGGCCCTCCGGCCGCGAGAACTTGGAGAGGACGCGGCGGCGTCCGTCCACGAGCACGAGCGCGCGCGCCGGCTCGTCCACCCGGTAGCGAACCGTGATCCGGTCGCGGCGCCCGTCCCCGTCCGGGGAGAAGACGCGCGGCGAGACGTCGAGGATGCGGATGCTGGGAGGCGTCGTGTCCACCCGGATGGGGTTCGGGAGCACGATCGTGCGCCCGTGCTCGCGCAGCGTCACCCGCGGGCGGTAGCGCGCCTCGGGAACGATGCGGTCGAGCTCGTCGCGGCCGTCCCAGCGGTAGGAGACGCGGCCCGCACGCTCCTCCCGCTCGCGCACGAGGGTGCGCACGCGCCGGCCCGACGAGTCGAGCACGTCCACCGTCACCACGCCCGGCTTGCGCAGCACGAAGGAGACGACGGCGTGGTCGCGGTCGCACTCGCAGACGGGCGAGAAGAGGCGGTCCACGCGCGTCCCGGTGATGGGGCTCCGCTCGAGCTTCAGCCTCTCGGTGACCGCGAACGCGGCCGCGGTCGCGCCGAGCAGCGCGAGCACGATGAGCGTCTGCGGGAGCCGGGTCACATCGGCTCGAGACCGCGCACGAGCACGAAGGGCTCGGCGTACTCGCAGCCGCAGGTCGCGCCCCAGTGAGAGGCGGTCGCGCGGATCGCGCGCTCGCTCCGCGGGTGCGGGTATCCCCGCTGCTCGGTCTCGTAGTGCGCGAACGCGGCCACCTTGCGCTCGATCGTCTCCGTTACGTCCACGAACCAGTTGGGGACGAACCAGTTGACCGGGGCCGGCGTCCACTCGGTGCTCGAGGTGGGGGCGAAGGTGAGCAGGCGACGCACCGGCTGCCCGGGCAGGGGCCGGGTCGCGACCGCGACCGAGTCGAAGAGAACACGGTGGTCGCGGTTCACGTCGGGCTGCACGGCGTACACCACCTGCGGCTCGAGGTCGCGCACGTGCTCCTCGAGCACCCGGTTGACGTCGACGTGGGCGAGCGTGTCCAGGCGCATGTCCGGGAGGTCGAGGTGCACGTAGTCGGTGACGCCGAGCTCCCGCGCCGCGCGGATCGCCTCCTCCTCCTTGCGCGCGCGCACGGCCTCGTCCCCCGGGTACTGCGAGGAGCTGCCGTCCGTGACGACGAGCACGCGCACGGCGTCGCCACGGGAGGTGTGCAGGGCGATCGTGCCGCCCATGCCGAGCACCTCATCGTCCGGGTGCGCGGCGACCACGAGGATTCGCGTCATCCCAGCCTCGCTCCGACCGCGAGCGTACCGGCGGTCTCGACCTCCTCGAGCAGGAGCCCGCCCTCGCCGCACGCGACGACCGGCCCCTCCGCGCGCTCGGCGACGATCGTCCCGGCAGGTGCAGGCGCCTCGAGCTCGACCGGCCGCGCCTTCCACACGACCACCTTCTCGTCGCCCAGCCACGTGAACGCCCCCGGATAGGGCCGCGTCTGCGCCCGCACCCAGTCGTACAGGTACGGCGCCCGCGTCTCCCAGTCGATGATCCCGTCCGCAGGAGTCCGTTTCGGCCACGTGCTCGCGCGGCGCGGGTCCTGCGGGAGGCGCGGCGCGGTCCGCGCGAGGAGCCGAGGGACGTACTCGCGGATCAGGTCCACATGCGAGCGCGTGATCTTCTCGAAGAGCGTCGTCGCGGTCTCGTCCGGCTCGATCTCGACCACGGCCTGGCCGACGATCGCGCCCGAGTCGGCG
>DATLYU010000054.1:0-22281 GCA_035574435.1 Gaiellaceae bacterium
GGGCTACGATCCTCGCGTGCCGCGCCACGAGCTGACCGAGCTGCGTACGGGCGAGCGCGTGATCTCCGAGCGCGTGCCCGCCGTCCGTTCGGTCGCGCTCGGCTTCTGGGTCGGCGCGGGCTCGCGCGACGAGCCGGACGCGCGGGCGGGCGTCTCCCACTTCATCGAGCACCTGCTGTTCAAGGGCTCGGCCCGCTACTCGGCGCAGGAGATCGCGGAGATCTTCGACGAGCTCGGCGGCGAGCTGAACGCGGCGACGTCGCGGGAGACGACGGTGGTGTACGCGCGCGTCCCGGACGATCGCCTGGAGGTAGCGCTCGACGTCATGGCGGACATGGTCTTCCGGCCGACCTTCGCGGACGTGGACTCGGAGCGGGAGGTCGTGCTGGAGGAGATCGCGATGGTGGAGGACACGCCGCACGACCTCGTCCACGACATCGCGGCGGAGGCCGTCTTCGACGGGCACCCGCTGGGGCGGCCCGTGATCGGGCGGGCAGACGTGATCGCCGGCGTCTCGCGCCGCGCGCTCGCCGCCTACCACCGCCGTGCCTACGCGCCCGAGCGGATCGTCGTCGCGGCCGCCGGGAACGTCCGCCACGACGAGCTCGTGCGGCTCCTGCGGGCACGGCGCGGCGGCGCGGCCGGCGCCTCGCGCGGCGAGCGCCGCTCGCTTCCGCCCGGGCCGGTGCCGCGCCTGCGCTTCCAGCGCAAGGACACGGAGCAGTACCACGTCTGCCTCGGGGCCCCGGGCATCTCGCGCACCGACGAGCGCCGCTTCGCGGCCTCCGTCCTGGACGCCATCGTGGGCGGCTCCGCGTCCTCCCGCCTGTTCCAGGAGATCCGCGAGAAACGGGGGATGGCGTACTCCGTGTACAGCTACGCCTCGCAGTACTCGGACACGGGACAGGTCGGCGTGTACGTCGGCACGCGCGAGGAGAACCTCGCCGCCTGCCTGGAGATCGCGACCGCCGAGCTCCTCGACCTCGCGTCGGGCAACGTGCGGGTGGCCGAGCTCGAGCGCGCGAAGGAGAACGTGAAGGGCCGCCTCCTCCTCTCGCTGGAGTCCACGTCCAGCCGCATGACGCGGCTCGGACGGGCGATCGTGACCGGGTCGCCCCTCCTCTCCGTCCCCGCGCTCGTGCGGCGGATCGAGGCGGTGCGCGCGGCCGACGTGGCGGAGCTGGCGCGGGAGCTGCTCGCGCCCGAGCGGCTCTCGGCAGCCGGGATCGGCCCGGACGAGGGGCGCTTCCGCGAGGCGGTGTCCGCCGTCAACCCGGCCCTGCTCGCGCGGGCGGCGTAGGCGTGCGGGTCGCCGTCTTCGGGCTCGGCGGGAAGGTCGGCTCGGCGCTGGGTCCCGCGCTCGCGGCCGCGGGCCACGAGATCGTGGACGCGCGCGTGGAGGGCCCGGAGGGCTGCGACGCGGCGGTGGACTTCACGCGCCCGGACGCGGTGCTGGCAAACGTGGAGCGCTGCCTGGCGGCCCGCGTCCCGGTCGTGATCGGGACGACGGGCTTCGACCAGGGCGCCGTCGCGGCGCGCGCGCGCGAGGCGGGAGTTCCCTGCTTCCACGCGGCGAACTTCTCGCTCGGCGCGCAGCTCATGCTCCGTCTCGCGGAGGAGGCGGCGCGGGTGTTCCCGCGGGCGGAGATCGTCGAGCTCCACCACGAGGCGAAGCGCGATGCCCCCTCCGGCACCGCGAAGGCGACTGCTGCGCGGATGGGGACGGAGCCGCCCATCCACTCGGTGCGCCTGCCGGGTCTCGTCGCCCACCAGGAGGTCATCTTCGGCGGGCTCGGCGAGACGCTGACCATCCGCCACGACACGACCTCGCGCGAGGCGTTCGTGCCGGGCGTGCTGCGCGCGCTGGAGGCGCTCAGCAGCCTGCCGCCCGGCCTCACCGTGGGCCTCGACGCCCTGGCGTGATCAGCTTCGTCGTCGGCGATCTCACCAAGCAGGAAGTGGACGCCATCGTGAACGCCGCCAACGAGGCGCTCGCGCCGGGAGGTGGCGTGGCCGGCGCGATCCTGCGCGAGGGCGGCCGGGAGATCTACGACGAGGCGGCCCGGCTCGGCGGCTGCGCGACCGGGGACGCGAAGGCGACGGGCGCGGGGCGCCTTCCCGCCCGCTACGTGATCCACGCCGTCGGCCCGGTCTGGCGCGGCGGCGGGGAGGGAGAGCCGGAGCTCCTCGCCTCCGCCTATCGGCGGGCACTCGAGGTGGCGTCCGGGCTCGGCTGCCGCACAGTCGCGCTGCCGGCGCTCTCCACGGGCATCTACGGCTACCCGCCGGAGCTCGCCGCGCCTGTCGCCGTGGCGGCGGCGCACGAGTTCGAGGACCGCTTCGACGAGATCCGCTTCGTCTTCCTGGACGAGGGAACGCGCGACGTCTTCGCGGCCGCGGCGGCCTGACCGCGAGCTTGTGCTGCGCCTCCCGTCCGGTCACACTGCCGGCAGGTGACGGTTGCTCGCAGGACGCGGCCCCGCTCGTTCGTGGGTCGCAACGCGGAGCTGGCGACGCTCGACGCGCTGACGACGGCCGGCGAGCACGCGGTGGCGTACCTGCACGGGATCGCCGGGATCGGCAAGTCCGCGCTCGCGGCCGCCCTCGGAGAGCGGCTGGCGGTCCAGGGGACGTCCGTCGTGGTCCTCGACTGCCGCGCGATCGAGCCGACGAGCCGCGGCCTCGCGGCCGCGCTGGAGACGAGCGAGTACCAGGGGCACCCGCCCGCGAACGGCGGGAACGGTCAGCTGCTCGTGCTCGACCACTACGAGGTGTTCCGGCTGATGGACACGTGGCTTCGCCAGGAGTTCGCGCCGGCGCTGCCACGAGGCACCCGACTGCTCCTGATCAGCCGCGAGCCGCCCGTGGCGGCGTGGTTCGCCCTGCCCGGAGGCTTCCGCAGCATGGCCCTCGGGCCCATGCCCGAGCGGCAGGCCGTCGACCTCCTCCGTGGACTCGGCTTCAGGCGGGTGGAGGGAGAGCGCCTGAACAGGATCGCCCGCGGGCATCCGCTCGCCCTCACGCTCGCCGTCGCGGGCGCCGCCGAGCACCCCGAGCTGGACCTCGAGGAGGCGGCGAGCAGCCGCGTCGTCGACGAGCTCAGCCGCCTGTACCTGAACGAGGTGCGCGACCCGCTCACGCGGCGAGCGCTCGAGGCCGCGTCCGTGGTACGCCGCGTGACCGAGCCGCTTCTCGCCGCGCTGCTCGACGACGAGGATGACGCAGGCGACGCGCTCGAGCGGCTCCGCGAGCTGCCGTTCGTCGACGCCGGCCGGGACGGCCTCGTCGTGCACGAGGCGGTCCGGGAGGCGATCGGCGGCTTGCTGCGCGCCACCAACCCCGTGCGCCACAGGGCCCACCGGCGCGCCGCCTGGCACGAGCTGCGCGCGGAGGTCAGCGACGCCGCCCCGTCCGAGCTCTGGCGGTACACGGCGGACATGCTCTACCTGATCGAGAACCCGGTCGTGCGGGAGGCCTTCTTCCCGAGCGGCGCCCAGCCGCTCGCCGTCGAGCCGGCTCGCCCGGACGACGCTGCCTCGGTCTCCGCGATCGCACGCAGGCACGAGCCGCCCGACGCGGCGGAGCTGCTCGAGCGGTGGTGGAGCGAGGAGCCCGAGACGTTCTCGGTCGTGCGCGACCGGGACGGCGTCGCGACGGGGTTCTTCTCGCTGCTCACGACCGACCACATCCGGCGCGGACAGATGCTCGAAGACCCGGTGGTTGCCGCCTGGGCACGCCATCTCCGGGACGAGCCCCTGCCGCGCGGCCAGGTGGTCCTCGGCCTGCGGCGCTGGCTGGACGCCGAGCGGGGGGAGCTGCCCTGCCCGTCGCAGGCGGCGTGCTGGCTCGACGTGAAGCGCGCGTACATGGCTCTCCGCCCGGCGCTGCGCCGGATGTACGTCGTCGTCCACGACGTGCCGACGTACTGGCCGGTGGTCGAGAAGCTGGGCTTCCGCCCGCTCGCGGACGGCCAGGTCGAGATCGCCGGCCGCCCCTACGCGAGCGTCGCGCTCGACTTCGGCCCGGGCTCGGTCGACGGCTGGCTCGCGCGACTCGTGGGCGCCGAGCTCGGCATCGACGAGGAGCGCTCGCTCGACGGCGAGGCCCGCGAGCTGAGCGTGCGCGGGCAGCGGATCGCGCTGACGCCGCTCGAGTTCGGCCTCTTCGCCCATCTCCGCGAGTGCGAGGGACGGGCCGTGTCGCGCGCGGAGCTCCTGCGCGAGGTGTGGGGAACCGAGTTCACGGGCGGCAGCAACGTCGTGGACGCCGTCGTGCGCATGCTGCGCCGCAAGCTCGGCCCGGCAGCCCCGGCGATCGAGACGGTGCGCGGCACCGGCTATCGCCTGCGCGCGGACTGGCGCTCCGCGCTCGGCTGAGCCCGATCCTCATCGACTTCTCATCGACGCCTCATCCGGCGGCGGCTCTGGCCTCCTAGCGTCGGGGCATGACCCCGAGGCAGGTCGTGGAGCGCTACCTCACCGACGTGCTCGGGGGAGCCGGTGACGCCGCGTCGCTCGAGCGGGTGGTCGCGAGCGCCGAGCTGCGTCAGCGCGCCCTGCACTGGCGGAGCGCGTTCCCGGACCTGGCGGTGGAGACGGCAGTTCTCCTCGCAGAGGGGGACCTCGTCGCGTGCCACCTCGTGGGCAGGGGAACGCACCTCGGGCTCTTCGAGGGCGTGCCGGCGACAGGTCGGGAGTGGTCGGCGCACTGCACGGCCGTGTACCGGGTCGAGGGCGAGCGGATCGCCGAGGCCTGGGTCACCTGGGACCACCTGTCGCTGCTCGAGCAGCTCGAGGCGATCGCACGGGCGGCGACGGTCAGCGCGTGACGCGAAGGAGGAGCATGAGAGCCAGACCTTTCCTCTGCACAGGGCTCATCGCAGTCGGCGCCGTGCTCGTGTCGGGCGCGGCGTCGGGATCGGTCACCCAGATCGGGCAGCCGGTCCCGGCCACGGCGAACGTCTTCGGAGCCGGCTTTCGGGTCGCACCGGCCCCCGGAGGCGGAGGAAGAGGCACGCTGCCGCCCGGCTGGCGCCTGCCGGAAGGCTCGTCCCGGATGGTCACGTTCCCGTCCATCAGCGGACGGGTCACGCCGATCGAGGGGATGGCCGCGTACAACGGCCCGGCAGGCGACGGCGCTGGCCCGACCGACGTCGCCTCGTGGCGCGGCATCTCGGGGATCGTCCACCGGAGGAACGGGATGTTCCTGGTGGGCGTGTTCGTCGGCGACGGCGAGCCTCGGGGAGCGGCTCCACCGCGGCTCGACTTCACGAACGGCGAGCGCTTCGACCGGCTCGCTCCGGCGCTCGGTCAGACGTTCTTCATCGGCGACGGGCGCGGCCGGAGCTTCGAAGCGCCCGTGGGAGCGACGAGGCTGTTCGTCGGCTTCGCGGACGGCTTCCTGTACCAGGGCCCGCCCGGCTGGTACGGGAACAACGCCGGGCTCCTCGAGGTGGTCGCCTCCGGCGTGACGCAGGCCGTCGTCTCGGAGGCGGACACCGTGGCGCCCGTGCTCACGGGTGCCACGAGCAGAGTCGTTCGCGCGCCGGCCGGCGCGAAGCGCGTGCGCGTTCGCTACCGGGTGCGGGCGCTGGACGCGGTCGAGGGGGCGCTACCCGTGCTCTGCACCCCGTCCTCCGGGAGCTGGTTTCGGCTGGGACGGACCCGGGTCATCTGCTCCGCGACCGACTCGAGCGGAAACACCGCCCGCAGGTCGTTCACGGTCACCGTCAAGACCAACCGATAGGAGGAGCGATGCAGGTTCTCCGCAGGAAGACGTTCGTCGTCCCGTTCGTGGCGCTTCTCGCAGGCGCGATCCTGGCCGCCGTGGCCGCCGCGGCCGTGACCTCGCGGCAGGTGCTGGGCGAGGGCGAGGGCCTCCGCTACCGGTTCGAGCGGGTCGTGACCGACGCGGCCGGCTTCGACTCGGGCTGGCACGTGCACCCGGGGCTCGTCATCGTCCAGATCGAGTCGGGCTCGGTCCAGTTCTACCAGGGAAGCTGCACGGCCAGGACGTTGGGCCCCGGCGACACGCTGATCGAGGTGCCGTGGAAGCCGGCGCGCTTCGTCGCGCCGGGAAGCGCGACGTGGACGACGTCGCTCATCGTTCCGACCGGCCAGCAGCTCTCGGTCGGGCAGTCGGCGTACAGCCCGCAGCAGGCGAATCCCTGCCCCTGACGGGGAGACGCCGCGCACAGGGCGCAGGCACGACGGAGCGGGGCCGCCCGGCCCCGCTCCGCCCGCGGGCGGCGCTAGGATCTGGCCGGTGCTGGGCGAGATCCTGACCGCGATCGTCACGCCCTTCGACGAGCGCGGCGCGGTCGACCTGGAGCGCTTCCGGGCGCTCGCCTCCCACCTGGTCGAGAACGGGTCCGACGGCCTCGTCGTCACCGGCACGACCGGCGAGTCGCCGACCCTCTCGGACGCGGAGCGCTTCGCGCTCTACGAGGCCGCTGTGGACGAGGTCGGCGACCGCGCGACCGTCATCGCCGGCACGGGCACGTACTCGACGGAGCACTCCGTGCACCTGACCGCCCGCGCGCACGAGCTCGGAGTGCACGGCTTCCTCGTCGTGACGCCGTACTACTCGAAGCCCCCGGTCCGCGGGATCGTTGAGCACTTCAAGGCCATCGCCGCGGTCTCCGACCGGCCGCTCGTCGTCTACAACATCCCCGGCCGCGTCGTCCTGAACCTGGAGACGGACGCGATCGCGCAGCTCGCGCAGATTCCCACCGTGCGGGCGGTGAAGCAGGCGAACCCCGATCTCGACCAGGCCCGTGCGATCGTCGACCTCGGGCTCGACCTGTACGCGGGCGACGACGATCTCGTGCTCCCGTTCCTCGAGCTGGGCGGGCGCGGCGGCGTGTGCGTGCACACGCACGTCGTCGGGCCACGGGTGAAGGAGATGGTCCGGCGCTTCCGGGCCGGCGACCTCGAGGGCGCGCGGGCGCTGGACGAGGAGCTGCGGCCCTCCATCGACCTCCTGCGGGTCGTCGTGAACCCGATCGCGATCAAGTGCGCGCTGAACCTGCTCGGCCACGAGGTCGGGGGCCTGCGCCTGCCGCTCGTGGAGGCGACGGAGGGCGAGCGCGAGGCCGTGCGCGGCTGCCTGGAGCGCCTGGGGCTCCTTCGCCCGGCCGAGATCTCGTCCTAGGCGGCGCGCGCGTCGCGCCGCGCGACCACTCCGAGCGCGAAGACGAGCAGGAGCGCGAGCACGATCGAGCCCGTCGCGTAGCCGGCGGTGTGCAGGTCCGTGTCCGCGCCGCCCTCGTAGGTCGGCCAGCGCGCGTGCAGGTGGCCGTCGGGCAGTCCCGGAACGGGGATGTCGGGGTCTCCGACGACCAGGTCGAGGCCGTCGTCGCTCGTCATGGCGTGGATGGGGACGCCGCTCGCGAGCTCGCGGCCGTCCCCGCGCACGCTGCCGAGCGCGAAGAACGCGACGTCCGAGTGCGTCGGCGGCACCTTGTCGCTCCCGATCCCGCTCCGGCCGTGGTGCCACACGTCGAGGCCAATGCCCCACCACGTGCCGTGGCGGCCGAGCGGGTCGTCCACGAGCGGCTGGTCGGCATCCACGGCGAACGCCCCGCGCGGGCCGGAGACCGTCGCCCTGAGCCGGATCTGGTCGTGCGGCGGGAGAGGCGAGACGCGCGCGCCGGCGTCCTCGCCCGTGAAGGAGAACGTCCCCTCGCCGGGCTCCATGGTGCCGCCGAAGAGCGGGCCAACCCCAACCTGAGCGGGCCCCGACGCCGAGAGCCGCACGTCCGTCCCGTCGCCCGAGACGAGCGCGGCCGCGACGAGGAGCGGGACGAGCAGCGCCGCCACCGGCAGCGCCGCAGTGCGGAGCTCCCGGGAGGTGAGGCGCACGCGGTCGAGCAGCGCGCCCCAGAAGACGAGGACGGCGCTCGCCACGACGAGGAGCACCGGGAGCGAGAGCAGCCAGAGGTCGCGGTAGCCCATCCACTCGACCGTGGCGGGCGGCGGGTCCTCGGCGAGGATGCGTAGGTCGCCGTCCGGCAGCCCCGAAGGCCCGAGGAGGTGGCCGTAGGTCGCCCACACGAAGGCGAGCGCGATGCCGCCGACCGTCGAAGCGAGGACGTCCCGCCCGGCAAGCGCCCACCAGAGCAGCACGAAGGTGAAGGTGACGAGGAGGCGGACGACGAACCAGGTCACGCCGGGGAACTCCCAGAGGACGACGGAGACGAGCCCGCCGCCGAGCAGGACGATCGCGAGCGACGCGCCGAGAGCGTGTCTGGCGAGCTCGGCCGCCGGCAGCTCGGGGGTGGCTCCGCCGCGCCGCCACACGAAGAGCGCGCCCAGGTAGCCGAGGTAGATGACCCCGAAGTGGATGGGTAGGCCGGTCAGCCACGTGTGCTCGAGGTCGAGCCACTCGGGGTGCGAGGGCAGGCCGATGGGCGAGAGCGTCCAGTAGTAGACGGTGAGGACGAGCGTGTGCACGGCGGTGACGACCGCGCCCCGGCCCGGCCCGACGCCCAGCCACGCGGTCCCGAGCCCGAACACGGTCGCGATGAGGAACGTCTTCGTGACCCAGTACGTCCAGTACGGGTCGTTCTCCCAGGTGAGGCCGTGCCCGAGCGCGGCGTCCGAGAAGATCGCGAGCAGCGCGACCGCGGCCGTGAAGAGCGCCAGCGAGCGGGCGTCGAGGGCGCCGCGGGCAGCTGGGCGCAGACCTCCCGCGTCCCTGTGCCCGATCACGCCGTATGTCGCCACGCCTGCTGACGGTTCCCGTCCGCGATCGCGCCGAAACCGGCCGAGCCGGAGGGGTAGTCGCCCGGCGTCCGTAGACTCAGGCGGGAATGGACGCGCTCCGGATCATCCCGCTCGGGGGCCTCGGCGAGGTCGGCAAGAACATGACCGTGTACGAGACGGGAGGCGACGTCCTCGTGGTGGACGCCGGCATCGCCTTCCCGCGCGACGAGCACCTCGGCGTGGACCTGCTCCTCCCGGACGTCTCCTACCTGCGCGGCCGGCGCGTCCGCGCGGTCGTCCTCACGCACGCCCACGAGGACCACGTGGGCGGCCTGCCCTACCTCCTGCGCGAGGTCGAGGTGGACACCGTCGTGGCCACGCGCCTCACCCTCGCGCTCGTCCGCTCCAAGCTCGACGAGCACAAGGTGGGGGAGGGGACGGAGCTCCGCGAGGCGGCGCCCGGCGACGCGCCGCTCGAGCTCGGGCCCTTCCGCGTCGAGCTCGTGCGCATGGCGCACTCCATCCCGGACAGCGTCTCGCTCGTGATCGAGACGGCCGCCGGCCGCGTGGTGCACACGGGCGACTGGAAGCTCGACCACACGCCGGTGGACGGCCTGAAGACGGACGTTGGGCGGCTGGCCGAGATCGGCAACCGGGGCGTCGACCTTCTCCTGGGCGACTCCACGAACGCCGAGCGGCCCGGGACGACCGGCTCGGAGCGGCTCGTGGGCGAGGCCTTCCGCGCGCTCTTCCCGCTGCGCACGGGGCGCATCCTGGTCGCCTCCTTCGCCTCCAACGTGCACCGCATGCAGCAGGCGGCGGACGTGGCGCTCGAGCTGGGGCGCAAGGTGACGATCGTGGGGCGCTCCATGCGCAAGAACCTGAAGATCGCGCGCAACCTGGGCTACGTCGACCTGCCGGAGGACGAGATCCTGCCGCCCGACCGCGCGGCCGAGCTGCCGCCGGAGCGGGTGCTCGTGCTCTGCACCGGGAGCCAGGGCGAGCCCATGTCCGCGCTCACGCGCATCGCGTACGGCGACCACCCGACCGTGGCCGTGCAGCCGGGAGACACCGTGATCATCTCCGCGAAGCCGGTCCCCGGGAACGAGCTGCGCGTGCACGACACGATCAACCAGCTCGCGCGCGCCGGCGCCGAGGTCCTGCACGAGGAGATCGCGCCTGTGCACGTGTCCGGCCACGCCTACCAGGAGGAGCTGCGCACGCTCCTCTCGCTGCTCCGCCCCCGGGCGCTCATGCCCATCCACGGGGAGTACCGGATGCTCTCCGCGCACGCCAAGCTGGGCCGCGAGGCGGGCATCCCGGAGGACCGGATCGTGCTCGCCGAGAACGGCTCGGTCGTGGAGCTGACGCCGGGCGGCGTCCGCCTGGTGGGCCGCGTCGAGGCGGGGGTGACGTTCGTGGACGGCCTGCGCGTGGGCGACGTGCAGGACGTGGCGCTCCGCGACCGGCGCCGTCTCGCGGACGACGGCGTCCTCATCGTGGTGACGACGCTCGCGGTGTCCGACGGCGCGGAGATCGCTCCCCCGGAGCTCATCGCGCGCGGCTTCGCGGAGCCGGACGAGCTGCTCGCGGAGCTGCGCGCCGAGGCCGACCGCGTCGTGCGCGGCCTCGTCGCCGAGCATGCGACGGAGATCAAGCTCCTGCAGGAGCACATCCACGACGCGGTCGCGCAGATCGTGTACGACCGCACGCGGCGGCGGCCGATGGTGCTTCCCGTCGTGATCGAGGTCTAGCCGGTGGCCGGCTGGGACGCGGTCATCCACGAGAACGCGGCGGTCGCGCCGACCGGCGAGCGGCTCGTGCGCCAGCTCCGCGCCTGCGAGGCCGCCTCGCTCGCGTTCTGCCGCCTGCTCGAGCGCTGGGCGCGCGGCGAGCCGGTGCCGGCCACCGAGGGCGCTCGCCAGGCCGCGCTCCGGCGGGCCGCGGACCGCGTGGAGACCGCGCTCGCCGGCCTCGAAGGACCGCTCTCGCGGTACCTGCTGGAGCTGGAGGCCGATCAGGCGGAGGGGCGCTCCTGGTACGGCGGGCCGGGCGCGGCCGAGCTCGTGGAGTGGCGGCCCGTGCTCGACCGGGCAGGCGTGCGCGCCTGCCCGAACCGGGTGGCGGCTGTGTACCTGGAGCTGGCCGTGCTCGTGCGGGCGCTCCAGGGGCTCGCCACCGCGGCCAGCCTGGGCGCGGCGCCCAGCCGCTCCTCGCTCTGGGCCGGGCTCTTCGACCTGCGCGACACGCTGCTCGGCTCCACCGTGGACGACCTGCGCGCGCTCGCCGCCTGAGCGGTGGCGCCGCGCATCGTCGTCGTCGGCTCCGTCAACCTCGACCTCGTCACCCGCTGCGAGCGCCTGCCCCGCCCGGGCGAGACCGTCTCCGGGGCGAGCTTCCACCGCGTGCCGGGCGGGAAGGGGGCGAACCAGGCCGTCGCCTGCGCCCGCCTGGGCGCCCAGGTCACGCTCGTGGGCGCTGTGGGCGGCGACGCCTTCGCCGAGGAGGCGCTCGCCGGCCTGCGCGAAGCCGGAGTCGCGCTCCAGCTCGCCGAGAGCGACGAGCCGACCGGCGTGGCTGCGATCACGGTGGACGCGTCCGGAGAGACGACGATCGTGGTCACGCCCGGCGCGAACGCCACGCTCGGCGAGGTGCAGCTTCCCGCCCACGACGCGATCCTCTGCCAGCTCGAGGTGCCCGACGCGGCCGTACTCTCGGCCTGGGAGCAGTGCGCGGGCCTCTTCTGCCTGAACGCCGCCCCGGCCCGTCCCGTCGCCGTCGATCCCGATCTGACGGTCGTGAACCGCTACGAGCTGGACGCCCTCACCCGCCGCGACGGGCTGGTCGCGGTCACGCTCGGCGCGGAGGGCGCGGTGCTGCTCGAGGAGGGGGAGGAGGTGGCCCGCGCCGTCCCGCCGGCGGTCGCGGCGGTGGACGGCACCGCGGCCGGGGACGCGTTCACGGCGTGCCTGCTCGTGTCGCTGCTGGAGGAGCGCGACCCCGGGGAGGCGCTCGCCCGCGCGTGCGCGGCCGGCGCGCTCGCCGCCTCCCGGCTGGGTGCGCAGCCGTCGCTACCGACGGCGGCCGAGGTGGACGCGCTGGTCGAGCTCTAAGACCAGCCGTCGCGGGGCGACGATGCGGTAGCTCTCCTCCACCCAGTCGCGGAGCACGGCCAGCGACACGCCGGGCGCGCGCAGCGGCACCGTCACCCAGCCGGCGCGCCCCAGCCCGTAGCCCGTCTCCCGGGCGCCCTCGATCGAGAGGGCATGGCCGTGCGACTCGTCCAGCTTGACCGAGATGCGGCGCGCCCCGGCCGCGCCGAGGAAGACGAACACCTTGCCGCCCGCCTTCGCCACGTCCTCGCCCCAGGGGTGGTCCTCGACCGCTCCGGGCAGAGAGAGGGCGAACGCGCGCACCCTGTCGCGTACGCCGGCCACGCCGCACGACGATACTCCGCGCGTGCCCGTACCCTGCCTGCTCGACTGCGACCCCGGACACGACGACGCGATCGCGCTCCTGCTCGCGCTCGCGAGCCCGGAGCTCGAGCTGCTCGGCGTCACCACGACCTACGGCAATCAGACGCTCGCGAAGACGACCGCCAACGCGCTGCGCGTGCTCGAGCTGGCCGGGCGGGAGGACGTGCCGGTGGCGGCGGGGGCGGACCGGCCGCTCGTGCGCGAGCTCGTGGTCGCGGCGCACGTGCACGGCGAGAGCGGCCTCGACGGGCCCGTGCTGCCCGAGCCGCGCACCACCCCTGTGGACGAGGACGCGGTCTCCTTCCTGGCCGAGCGGGTGCAGAGCGCCGCGGAGCCCGTGACGCTCGTCGCCACCGGCCCGCTCACGAACGTGGCGCGCTACCTCGCCGCGCACGGGACGGATGGCCTCGCGCGGATCGTGGTCATGGGCGGCTCGATCGCCGAGGGCAACATGACGCCGGCCGCCGAGTTCAACGTCTGGTGCGACCCCGAGGCCGCGCAGCAGGTCTTCCGGAGCGAGGCGGAGGTGACCATGATCGGCCTGGACGTGACCCACCAGGCGCTCCTCACCCCGGCTCTCGCCGAGGAGCTGCGCGCCGCGGGCCGCATCGGGGCGTTCGTCGCCGAGCTGAACGAGTTCTTCTCGCTCTTCCACCGCCGCACGTACGGCTGGGACGGCGCCCCCGTGCACGACGCCGTCGCGGTCGCGTACGCGATCCGGCCCGCGCTCGTGGAGACGCGCCACCGCAACGTCGAGGTCGAGCTCGAGTCGGAGCTCTGCCGGGGGCGCACGGTGGTCGACCTCTGGCAGCGCACCGAGCGGCCGCCGAACGTGCACGTCGGCGTGGCGCTCGACCGGGACGGCTTCTTCGCGCTCCTGCGCGAGCGGATCGCGAGCCTCGGCTAGCCTCCCCGCGTGGCCGAGGTCGTCGTCTTCGTCGAGGTGCCCTCCGGCTCGCGCAACAAGTACGAGCTGGACGAGGAGCTCGGCGCGGTCGTCCTCGACCGCCGCCTCTTCACCTCCATGGCCTACCCGGCCGACTACGGCTTCATCGAGGGCACGCTGGGCGAGGACGGCGACCCGCTGGACGCGATCGTGCTCGTCGGCGAGCCCACCTTCCCCGGCTGCCGCATCCGCGCACGCGTCGTCGGGGTCTTCCACATGGCGGACGAGAAGGGCCCGGACGAGAAGATCATCTGCGTGCCGCTCAAGGACCCGGCCTGGATGCGGATCGGCGACGTGCACGACATCCCGCCGGAGCTCCGCAACGAGGTCGAGCACTTCTTCCAGGTGTACAAGGACCTGGAGGAGGCGAAGGTCGAGACGTACGGCTACGGCAACCGCGCCGAGGCCGAGCGCGTCCTCGCCGAGGCGCGCGCGCGGGCCGGCTGAGCCGGCGCGGGGCCTCCACCGAGCCGGCTATAGTGGCCGCGCACGAAGCGCGATGAGGCTCGCGCCCAACCGCCCGCGAGGGCTGATGGCCTCTACCCCAGCCGTACGACGTCGAGGTAGAGGACATTGGGCAGCCTGGCACTCGCGACCATCCTCGTAGGAGCAGCGCTCGCCGCGAGCATGATCTCGGTCGAGCTCGGCCTGTCGGTCGCGCTCGTCGAGCTGGCGCTCGGCGTCGCCATCGGCAACGCCTTCGACGTCACGACGCCGGACTGGCTCGTCTTCCTGGCCGGCTTTGCGGGCGTGCTCCTCACCTTCCTGGCCGGAGCGGAGGTGGACGTGCCGCAGCTCCGGCGCGAGTGGCGCGCGCCCGCGGCGATCGGCGCGGTCTCCTTCCTCGCCCCGTTTCTCGCCGCCTCCGCGCTGGCGTACTGGGGCCTCGGCTGGAGCGGTGACGCGGCGAAGATCGCCGGCATCGCGCTCTCCACGACGAGCCTCGCCGTCGTGTACGCGGTCCTCGTCGAGACCGGCCTCAACCGAACCGTGCTGGGCAAGCAGATCATGGCCGCGACCTTCGTCACCGACCTGGGGACGGTCCTCGCCCTGAGCGTGCTCTTCGTTACGCCCAACCTCTGGGCGGTCCCCTTCCTCGGAGCCTCGGTCGCGCTCGTGGTCGGGCTTCCGCGCCTGGCTCCCTGGTTCTTCGCGCGCTTCGGCGACCGGGTCATCGAGCCGGAGATCAAGCTCGCGTTCGCGAGCCTGCTCCTCCTCATGTGGCTCGGCGAGCGTGCCGACTCGCACGCGGTGCTGCCCGCGTTCGTGCTCGGGCTCGCGCTCTCCTCGCACTACGCGAGCCACCGGCGCGAGCAGGAGCGGCTGCGCGTGGTCGCCTTCGCGTTCCTCACGCCGCTCTTCTTCCTGCGGGGCGGGATGAGCGTCTCCCTGTCCGCGCTGTGGGCGAACCTCGGCGTGCTCGCCCTCCTCTTCGCGGGGAAGATGCTGCCGAAGCTCGCGGGCGTGTACCCGCTCGCGCGGCGCTACTGCGCGCCCCACGAGACGTTCGCGACGCTGCTCATGTCCACGGGGTTGACGTTCGGCACCATCAGCTCGCTGTTCGGGCTGAGCGCGGGCCTCATCGACGAGACGCAGTTCTCGCTGCTCGTCGCGGTGGTGGTGCTGTCGGCGATCATTCCCACGGTGATCGCGCAGCGGCTGTTCCAGCCCGACCTCGCCGCCGAGCACCGGCGCGAGGCCAGCGAGGCGTTCGCGCCGCGCCTCCGCCCGGAGGAGAGCTGATGCCCTTCGCGCACCTCCTCGTCGCCGTCGACGCCTCGGACGCCTCGACCCGCGCGCTGGACAAGGCGCTCGAGCTCGCCCGCCTGCTCGGGGCCCGCGTGACCGCGCTCGCGGTCGAAGGGCCGCTCCCGGCCTACGCGGCGACGATCGGCGAGGTGGAGGAGGTGAAGCGCGAGAAGGACGCGTTCTTCTCCCGCCTCGCCCGGGACGTCCAGGAGCGGGCGCAGCAGGCCGGGCTGCAGGTGGAGGTGGACATCCGCCCCGGGCACGCTGCGGAGCTCATCCCGCGCGTCGCCGCCGAGCGCGGGGCGGACCTCATCGTGCTCGGGCACCGGGGCCACTTCCTGCGCGACCACCTGCTCGGGTCGACCGCCGACCGGGTGGCCGAGCATGCCCGCTGCCCGGTCATGATCGTCAAGTGACGATCGGGATCGAGATCCCCGGCCGCGGCGAGCTCGTGCTCGAGCACCTCGTGCTCGACGTGAACGGCACGCTCGCGCACCGGGGAGCGCTCCTCGAGGACGTGGCGGCGCCGCTCGCCCGCGTCGGCTCCCGGCTCCGGGTGCACCTCCTCTCCGCGGACACGTTCGGGACGCTCGCCGAGGTGGCCGCCGGCCTCGGGCTGCAGGCCCACCCGGTGCGGACAGGAGAGGAGAAGGCCGAGGTCGTGGCCGCGCTCGGGGCCGCGCGATGCGCGGCGATCGGGAACGGGGCGAACGACGCCGCCATGCTCCGGGCCGCCGCGCTCGGCATCGCCGTCCTCGGCCCCGAAGGGGCGGCCGGGAGCGCGCTCGCCGCGGCCGACGTCGTGTGCGCCTCGGCGCAGCAGGCGTTGGAGCTCCTGCTCGACGAGCGTGGGCTCGCGGCCACGCTCCGTGCCTGAGCGGCGCGCAGGAGCCCGCGCGCGGGCGTCGAATCGCCCGCTCATGGCGAGGCGGAAGAGGAAGCGTCCGCTGCGGCCGCGCGTCCCCGCGCGCGTGAAGAAGCGGACGCGCCGGCCGCGCTCCCACCACGAGAGCGAGCTCCTCGGGCTCGCGCTGGCGGCGCTCGGGCTCGTGCTCGCCGCGATCCTGTACCTGGGCCTGGACGGCGGGGCGGTCGGCTCGTGGCTCGCGGCCACGCTCCGGGACCTGCTCGGGGACGCCGCCTACGTCCTCCCGCTCGCGCTCGTCGCCGTCGGCGCCCTCCTGCTCGCGCGCAGCGAGCTCCTCGACGTGCGTCCCTTCCGGCTCGGGCTCGGCGTCGGCTTCCTCGGGCTCATGGTCCTGCTCGGCCGCGACAGCGGCGGCTGGCTCGGGCTCGCCCTGGGCGGGGCGCTCGCGGGGCTGATCGGGGACACGGGCGCGGCGATCGTGGGCGGCGCCGTCCTGCTCGCCGGCACGCTCCTCGTCACGGGCGCCTCCACGGGCGCCGTGCTGCGCCACACCGGACACGTCGTGCGGCGCGCCGGGTCCGGCGCGCGGCGTGCGCTCGACTGGGCCTCGACGGAGACGCAGACGGCCGAGGACGCCGAGCTGCCGCCCGAGCCCGCGTCCGCGCGGAGGCGGCCGGCGCTGCTCGACGGCGCCCAGGCCTTCCCGGACGTCGTCGGCGAGGGCCCGCCCCCGCTGGAGCCGCCGCCGCTCGTCCCGCCGGAGCCCGCGGAGCACCACGACGCACGGGAGGAGGCGAGCGCGGAGACGATCTTCGAGACGAGCTCCGAGCACGCCGACTACCGGCTGCCCGACCGCTCGCTCCTGCGCTCCTCGCCGCCGGCCGCAGCCGCGAGCGGGGACGCCGGCGCGCGCGTCGCCGACCTGCTCGTGCGGACGCTGGCCGAGTTCGGGGTGGAGGCCACCGTCGTGGGCCAGATCGCCGGGCCCCGCGTCACCCGCTACGAGCTCCAGCTCGCCCCGGGCACGAAGGTGGCGAAGGTGGCCGCGCTCAGGGACGACCTCTCGTACGCGCTCGCGACCACGGAGATCCGCATCCTCGCGCCCATCCCCGGCAAGCAGGCCGTGGGCGTCGAGGTGCCGAACCTGTCGCCGCGCCTCGTCACGCTCGGAGACATCTACGACGAGCTGCCCGCCACGGCGAGCCCGCTCGCGGTCTGGCTCGGCAAGGACATCTCCGGCAACGCCGTCTGGACCGACCTCGCGCGCCTGCCGCACCTGCTCATCGCCGGCACCACGGGCTCGGGCAAGTCGGGGTGCATCAACACGATCCTCACCTCCGTCCTCCTGCGCTCGACGCCGGACGAGGTGCGCATGATCCTCATCGACCCGAAGCGCATCGAGCTGGGCTACTACGAGTCCATCCCGCACCTGCTCACCCCGGTCGTCTCCAGCCCCAAGGAGGCGGCGACGGTGCTCATGAACGTGGTCGCGGAGATGGAGCGCCGCTACGAGCGCCTCTCCTTCGTGCGCGCGCGCAACCTGCCGGAGGCGAACCGGGCCTTCCGCGCGCGCGGCGAGGCGCCGCTCCCGTACCTGCTCGTCGTCATCGACGAGCTCGCCGACCTGATGATGGTCTCCCCGCAGGCGGTCGAAGACTGCGTAATCCGCCTGGCCCAGAAGTCGCGCGCGGTCGGCATCCACCTCGTCCTCGCCACCCAGCGCCCGTCCGTGGACGTGATCACCGGCATGATCAAGGCGAACGTTCCCTCGCGCATCGCGTTCGCCGTCTCCAGCCAGACGGACTCGCGCGTCATCCTGGACACGGCCGGCGCGGAGAGCCTGCTCGGCCAGGGCGACATGCTCTTCAAGCCGCTCGGCACCTCGCGCCTGCAACGGCTGCAGGGCGCCTACGTGAGCGAGGAGGAGGTGGCGCTCGTCGTCGAGCAGTGCCGCTCCCAGCGCGGCCAGGACCTGGACGAGTCCCTCCTCGAGGCGCCCGAGCAGGCGCTCGAGGACGGCGAGGAGGAACTCGACTTCGACCCGGACGAGGACCCGCTCCTCGACCGCGCGATCGAGGTCGTCGTGCAGACGCAGACCGCCTCCGTCTCGCTCCTCCAGCGGCGCCTGCGCGTCGGCTACACGCGTGCGGGCAGGCTGATCGACATGCTCGAGCGGCGCGGGATCATCTCCGGCTACGAGGGCTCCAAGCCGCGGCGCGTGCTCGTCTCGGAGAGCGAGCTGCACAGCGTCTGAGCGGCCCGGCCGCATCCGTTGTCTTCCGCGGCCGCGCCGGTCGGAACCCCCTTGAGTCACTGCCCAACTTGCGGTTAGATCAAGCGTCCAACCAGGGCGGCAGATCAATCAAGGAGGGCTAGTGAGAGTACGCACAGCAGCGATCGGAGCCGTGCTCGCGCTCGCCGCGGCAGCGGCGCTGATCGTGAGCGCGGCGGGTTCGGCGTCGCCGGCCCAGGACCGCTTCCTCGCGGGCGTGGTCAGCGACGTCGGGCGCTTCAACGACAAGGGCTTCAACCAGCTCTCGCTGAAGGGCTGCAAGAGCGGGGCGAAGAAGGCGGGCGGCACCTGCCGCGCGCTCGAGTCGCGCTCCACGTCCGACTACGTACCCAACTTCGCGCGCCTGATCCGTGACGGCGCCGACATCGCGATCGCGACCGGCTTCCTGCTCGCGAACGGCACGGCGACGGTCGCCAAGCGGTTCCCGGACGGGAAGTTCGCCATCGTGGACTACACGATCCACGCGCCGCCCTTCGCGAACAACAAGGGCAAGCCGCTGTTCAAGAACGTCGTCGGCCTGACCTTCGCGACGAACGAGAACAGCTACATGATCGGCTGCCTCGCGGCCCAGATGGCCAAGCGCGACGGCGGCAACACGATCAGCGCCGTGGGCGGGATCAAGATCCCGACCGTGGACATCTTCATCGCCGCCTACCGCGCAGGCGCGAAGCGCTGCGTGCCCGGCACGAAGACGCTGATCGACTACTCGCAGGACTTCGTCGACCAGGCGAAGTGCAAGGAGCTCGCGCTCAACCAGATCGACCGCGGCTCCAAGGTCGTCTTCCAGGTCGCCGGCAACTGCGGCCTGGGCGCCCTGGACGCGGCCAAGGAGCAGGGCGCGTGGGGGATCGGCGTCGACAACGACCAGTCCTTCCTCGGCGCGCACATCCTGACGAGCGCGGTGAAGCGGGTGGACGTGGCCGTGGAGACGGTCGTCCTCTCCGTGAAGAACGGCACGTACAAGGGCGGCACCGACCTGGTCTTCAACCTGAAGAACAACGGCGTCGCCATCGGCAAGATCAGCCCGAAGGTCCCGAAGGCGTTCGTGAACAAGATGAACGCCCTCAAGCCGCTGATCTTGTCCGGCAAGATCAAGCCGCCGACGAAGGTCTGACGGCCTCCGGCGACCGGCTGTGAGCGAGGGCGGGCCTACGGGCCCGCCCTCGACGCCGGCCGTGCGCGTTCCCGGTCTGCACGGGAGCCCCGCTGCCCGACGACCCCTGTAGGCGCCCGGACCGAAGCCCCGTAGAATCCGCTCGCCCATGAGCGAGCGCCCCGTCGTCCTCGAGCTCCGCGGCATCACGAAGCAGTTCCCCGGCGTCCTCGCCAACGACCACGTGGACTTCGACCTGCGGCGCGGCGAGGTGCACGCGCTCCTCGGCGAGAACGGCGCAGGCAAGTCCACGCTCATGAACATCCTCTACGGGCTCTACCAGCCCGACGAGGGCGAGATCCTCATCCACGGAGAGCGCGTCCGCATCGACTCGCCGAGGGAGGCGATCGAGCGCGGGATCGGGATGGTGCACCAGCACTTCATGCTCATCCCGGTCATGACCGTGGCCGAGAACATCGTGCTCGCCGCGGAGCCCACGACGGGGGGCGTCTTCCTCGACTTCGCGGCCGCGAATCGGCGCGTCGCCGACATCGCGGCCCAGTTCAACTTCGCGATCGATCCCGAGGCGCGCGTCGAGAACATCTCCGTCGGCCAGCAGCAGCGCGTCGAGATCCTGAAGGCGCTCTACCGCCGGGCGGACATCCTCATCCTGGACGAGCCGACGGCAGTGCTCACGCCGCAGGAGGCGCAGGAGCTGTTCGAGATCCTCAGAGGCCTCGTGCGGGAGGGGATGTCGATCATCTTCATCAGCCACAAGCTGAACGAGGTGCTCGAGATCGCCGACCGGATCACGGTCCTGCGCCGCGGCCGGAAGATCGAGACCCTCCCCGCCGAGGGCGCGACCGAAGCGGGGCTCGCGCGCCTGATGGTGGGCCGCGAGGTGCTCCTGCGCGTGGACAAGAAGCCGGCCGCGCCCGGCGCCGTGCTCCTCGACGTGCAGGACCTGCACGTGCTCGACGACCGCGGGCTCCCGGCCGTGCGCGGCGTCTCCTTCCAGGTGCGGGAGGGCGAGATCGTCGGCATCGCGGGCGTGGACGGCAACGGGCAGACCGAGCTCGTGGAGGCGCTCACGGGCCTGCGCCCGGTCGCCGGCGGGCGCTTCAGCCTGGACGGCAGGGACCTGACCGGCGCCAGCACGAGCCGCATCCTCGACGCCGGGGTCGGCCACATCCCGGAGGACCGCCAACGACGCGGGCTCGTGCTCGAGTTCACCCTCGCGGAGAACCTCGCCCTGCACGACTTCGACCGCAGCCCGAACTCGCGCTTCGGCTGGCTGCGCCCTGCACGCCTGCTCGAACGCGCACGCCGCGTGCTGGCCGAGTTCGACGTGCGCGGCGGCGGCCCCGAGACGCCGGCGCGGGCGCTCTCGGGCGGCAACCAGCAGAAGGTCGTGGTCGCGCGCGAGGTCTCCGCCGACCCGCGGCTCCTGATCGCCGCCCAGCCCACGCGCGGGCTCGACGTGGGGGCGATCGAGTTCGTGCACCGCCGCCTCGTCGAGGAGCGCGACGAGGGCCGCGGGGTGCTCCTCGTCTCGCTCGAGCTGGAGGAGGTCCTCTCGCTCTCCGACCGCATCCTCGTCATGTACGAGGGCGAGATCGTCGGCGAGTTCGGCCCGGACGCCTCCGAGGAGGAGCTCGGCGTGGCGATGCTCGGCGGGGCGCGCGAGGGAGCCGCCGCGTGACCACCGGCCCCGGCGAGCCCACCGTCCACCAGCCCGGCACGCCGGCCGACCCTACGGCCGAGACGACGGCGGAACGCCTCGCGCGCTGGCAGCGTGCGGGCGGCGTGGTCGCGCCGGTGATGACGGCCGTCCTCGCGTTCCTCGTCGGTGGGCTCGTCGTGCTCGCGACCGGCTCCAACCCGATCGAGGTCTACCGCGGCATCTGGAACGGCACCGGGCTCGAGTGGTTCTACCGGGTCGGCTCGCACGAGGTCGGCCTGCCCTTCTCGGACGCGACGGTGTGGTTCCCGTGGGACACGGCGTCGCGGGCGGCCGAGAACCTCCAGCAGACGCTGCTCCTGTGGACGACGCTGACCCTGACCGGGCTCGCCGTGGCCTTCGCCTTCCGCTGCGGGCTCTTCAACATCGGCGGTCAGGGCCAGTACTTCGCGGGCGCGTACTTCGCGATCTGGATCGGCTCCTCGTTCTCGGGGATGAACAGCTTCCTGCACATCACGCTCGCGGTGGTGGCGGCGGCGCTCGCGGGAGCGGCCTGGGCGGGGATCGCGGGGCTGCTCAAGGCGACGGTCGGGGCCCACGAGGTGATCACGACGATCATGCTCAACTGGGTCGCCTACTTCACCGGCCTCTACCTGTTCGGGCAGGGCGGCCCGCTCCAGAACGAGGAGCAGGTGTTCAGCCCGACCTCGAACGAGGTGGTGGAGGGCGGACGCCTCCCCGTCTTCTGGGGCGACCCGCTGCTCCAGGGCCTGCACGTCGGCTTCTTCATCGCCATCGCCGCTCTCGTCGCGTTCTGGCTCGTCATCAACCGCACGACGCTCGGCTACGAGGTGCGCGCGGTGGGCTTCAACCCCGAGGCGGCCCGTTACGGCGGCATCTCGGTGGCGCGCAACTACTTCCTGGCGATGGCCATCTCGGGGGTCTTCGCCGGCCTCGCCGGGGCGGTGGACATGCTCGGCTGGCGCTTCTCCATCGGCTTCAGCGATATCCAGTCGTCCAGCATCGGCTTCGTCGGGATCGCGGTCGCCCTGCTCGGGCGCAACACCGCGCTCGGGGTGACGCTCTCGGCGCTCGTGTTCGGCGGGCTCGTGAACGGGACCGCGGCGCGCAACATCCCGCCGGAGGTGTTCCCGATCCCGGAGCAGGCCGGGAACCTGAGCCTGACCATCCAGGCGCTCGTCCTCCTCTTCATCGGGGCGGACATCCTCATCCTCTACCTGTGGGCGAGGACGGGACGCCTCCTCGGTGTGGGTCGCCGGAGGGCGCCCACATGACCGCCGGCGTCGAGGCGATCGCCCGCGGGGCGGTCTCGATCGGCGCCGCGCGGGCGCTCGCCTGGGCCGCGGTCGCGCTCGGCGTGGTCGCCTTCTGGCTCGCGCTGCCGCCCGCGACCGTCCGCTCGGCGCTCGTCCCGCTCGTCGTCGGCGGGGCGGGCGTGCTCGCCGCGGG
>DATLYU010000055.1:0-13189 GCA_035574435.1 Gaiellaceae bacterium
AGCCACTCGCCCGCGACCTCCTCCACGACGGCGGCGGAAGGCCCGCCGACGACGAGGCCCGCGTTCTGGTCCCAGGCGGTCGCGAGCCAGTCCGCGGCCAGCGCGGCGGGGAGCGCGCCGCCGATGACGAAGCCGAAGTAGCGCCCGCCGCCCATCGCGACGACGCCGGGCTCGGCCGCCGCGGCGAGGGCCTCGACCACCTCGAGCGGCTCCGCCGGGCCGTCGGGCAGCGGGCCGCCGAGCGCCGCGCGCAGCTCCGCGACCGTCCGCGCGGGGAACACCGGCCGCTCGTCCAGCGACTCGACGTAGCCCGCCGCGAGCTCGGCCGTCCGGCGCAGCAGCTCGCGCTCCTCGCCCATCGGCCGAGTCTACGCGGCGAGCAGTCGCTCGAAGCGCTCGGGGTCGTCGAACGGGCCCGCGAGCGCGAGGTAGAAGCGCTTGTCCTCGAGCAGGTCGCGGGCGACCCGCTGCACGTCCTCCCGGCGGACCGCGTCGAGCTGCCGGAGCACGTCGTCGGGCTCCTCCACCTCGCCCTCGAGCAGCTCGCGGCGGAGCCCGTACTGGATCGTCCCCTGCGGGCTCTCCAGGCGGAGCACGAAGCGTCCCTTCGCGTAGCCGCGCGCCTTCTCCAGCTCGTCCGCGGGAACCGGCTCGTCGGCGACCTTCCGCAGCTCCCGGAGGATGGTCGCGATCGCGTCGTCCACGCGGTCCACGTCCACGCCCGCGGAGGAGTAGAGCGTGCCGGCGTCCGTGTAGGCGGCGCTCCCGGCGTGCACGTAGTAGGCGAGGCCGCGCCGCTCGCGCACCTCGGTGAAGAGCCGCGAGGACATGCCGCCACCGAGGATGACGGTGAGGATCTGGAGCGGGTAGCGGTCCGGGTGGCCGAGCGGGTAGCCACGCACGCCGAGCACGAGGTGCGCCTGCTCGGAGGCCTTGCTGTGCAGCAGGACGGGCGAGCCGTCGGGCGGGATGGCGACCGGGGCGGGTGCGCCGGTGGGGCGCGGCTCGAGGCCGCCGAGCAGCTCCGCGAGCCGCTCGTGCAAGCCCTCCCCGAGCCGGCCGGCGACGCCGACGACGAGGCGCTCGGGCTGGTACCACGCGTCGAGGTAGGAGAGGAACGTCTCCCGGGAGGCGGCCTGGACCGTCTCCGGCGTGCCCAGGATGTCCCAGCCGAGCGGCTGGTCGTCGAAGAGCAGCCGGTCGTACACGCTGCCCACGTAGCGCTGCGGCGTGTCCAGGTACACGTTCATCTCCTCCAGGATCACGCCCTTCTCCTTCTCGATCTCGTCCGGGTCGAAGCGGGAGTGGAGGAGCATGTCGGTGAGCACGTCGAGCGCCACGTCGCGGGTGTCGGTGCCGCACTTGACGTAGTAGCCGGTCATCTCCTTGCCCGTGAAGGCGTTGAACTCGCCGCCGATGGCGTCGATCTCGGCGGCGATGGAGCGGGCCGTCGGCCGCCGCTCCGTGCCCTTGAAGAACATGTGCTCCGCGAAGTGCGCGATCCCCTTCGCGTCGGGCGTCTCGTAGCGGGAGCCGGCGGCATACGCGAGGAAGCAGGCGACCGAGCCGACCTGCGGCATGGACGCGGTCAGCACGCGGACGCCGTTGTCGAGCGTCGTCTTCTCGAAGACGGGCACGGCGGCGATGGTATAGACAGCTCCCACGTGGGCGGCGAGCTGACGAGAGCGGCGATCGCGGCGCAGCCGGAGTGGCTGCGCCAGGTGCCCGAGCGCGTCGGCGAGCTGCGCCTGCCGGCGGGCGCGTCCGTCCTCTTCACGGGCTGCGGGACGTCGTACCACGCCGCGCTCGCCTGCGGGCCGGCCGCCCAGGCGCTGGACGTCGTGCTGGGGACGGCGCCCGCCGCCGACGTCCTCGTCGCGATCAGCCACGAGGGCGAGACGCGGCTCACGCTCGAGGCCGTCCGCGACTTCGCGGGCGAGACGTGGCTGATCACCGGCGCGCCCGAGAGCCCGCTCGCCCGCGCCGCCGACCGGGTCGTCGTCGCCACGCCCGAGGTGGAGCGGAGCTACTGCCACACGGCCAGCTACACCTGCGCGGTTGCCGCCGGACGCGCGCTGCAGGGCGAGGACGTGAGCGGGCTCGCCGACGCGGTCGCGGCCCGGCTGGCCGGCCCGCCGCTCGCCGTCTCCGCGCACGAGCGCTACCTCGTCGCCGGGGCGGGCGGAGACCTGCCGACCGCGCTCGAGGCGGTGCTCAAGCTGCGCGAGGGCGCGCACGTGCCCGCCGAGGCGCACCACCTGGAGCAGCTCCTGCACGGCCATCTGGCGGCGGTGGACGCCACGGTGCGCTGCTTCCTGCTCGAGGGCGAGGGGCGCGCCGCCGAGCGCGCCCGGGACGCGGCCCGCGCGCTCGCGGAGCTCGGGTGCGAGACGGTCGTCCTTCCGACCTCGCACCCGGTCGTGGACGTCGTCGCGTTCCAGCTCCTGGCGGTGGAGCTCGCGGCTGCGCGGGGCGTCGACCCGGACCTCATCCGCTGGGACGAGGAGCCCTGGGATCGGGCCCGCAGGTCCTACGCCTGAGCGCGTCGCGGCTACTCGGGATCGAACTGCGCGCGCAGTCCCTTTGCCGCCATGCGGACGGTCTGCTCGACCCGCTTCGCGCGCGTCTGCGGACGCTTCGCGCTCACGAGCCACCGGAGGATCGCCTTGCGCGACGATGGGCTGAAGCCGTTCCAGCTCTCGCGGGCCGCGGGGCTCGCGTCGAGGGCCGCGGCGAGGTCGGGCGGCTCCACGAGTCGCTCCACGTCGTCGAACGCGCTCCACGAGCCGTTCTCCTTCGCGGCCTCGATAGCGGCGATCCCGGCCGGGGCGAGCAGTCCGTCGCGCTCGAGCCGTGCCACACGTTCCTTGTTCGAGAGCGACCACGCGCTCCGCGGCTTGCGTGGCGCGAAGAGCTGCAGGGTGCGCCGCTCGTCGAGCCGGTTCACCGTGCTGTCGATCCAGCCGAAGCAGAGCGCCTCCTCGACCGCCTCCTCGTAGCTCGGACTCGTGCCGTCGCTCGATCGCTTGTGGAAGACGAGCCAGATCGCCTCGCGCTGCTCGTGTCGCTCGGCCAGCCACCGCCGCCACGCGGCACGGTCCGGGACCTCGACGATCTCGCGCCCGTCCACGTGCCGCTCCACGGACGTCAGCCTACGCGCGCGCCCTCGCCGACGGAGCGGCTCGGGATGGAGGTCGACGGCTCGTAGCTGGCGCTCGAACGTCACAGCCTAGGGAAATCCCCAGCGCGAGCTCGGCCCTTCCATGCCTAACGTGGCGCCTCGACACGTACTCGCTCCAGGGGAGGGCACATGGCCTCAGGAACTCAGCTCGGAACTCGAGCGCGGATGATCGTTGGCGCGTTGCTCGTGGTGGTGACGACGTCGTCGGTCGCCGCGCTGACGGCGGGCGCAGCCCCGGCGCCGAGCAGCACCTTGACGGTGACGTGCCCGAGCGGCTACCCCAACCCGGGCGAGGGGCCGGGAGTCGGCATCGAGGTCCGCTCGCCGACCGGCGTGCTTCTCGACGGGGAGTTCTACGACTGCGACGTCGCCACGAGGTACTCGAAGAGGATTCCCGGGCTCGGCGCGACCGTGAGGTGGAATTGCTGGAACGGCTACATCCAGTCCGGCAGCGGGTCGACGTCGAAGGACGTGTGCGTCGATCAGGTCACGGGTGCGACGATCGCCAAGTTCACCGTTCGCCTGCCACGCCTGCCGCAGTACGCCGCAGGGAGGGAAGGATGCCAGGCGATCAACGGCGTGTTCGCGGCCCCGGGCACAGACGTGACCGGCAGCGCCCCGCCCGGATCCACCCTGCTCTACACCTGCAACGACTGGGCCTACTTGCTCAACCCGGCGCCCTCACCCAGCGCCTGGCTCAGCTACTGCGGGTTCGATGGCGGCAACGCAGTCAACATCACGTCGAACGGCGCCACGAACAGGGGCATCAGCTGCTACTTCGATCCTCCTTGAGCCCAGGGGGTTCGAGCTGCGTCAGTAGATCGGCCCAGCACCCTCGGCGGCGTTCCCGGGCCTGCCGACGGGTGCTGGGCTTCTGTGGAGAACCTCGGCGGTCGTCATGTGGCCGAATGGAGAGGCGGCGCCTCCGGTAGTCCGGGCCCGCGATAGCCGCTGACGCGCACCTCACGCGAGCTCGGCCAGCGCTTCGAGCAGGCGGTCGACCTCGTCCTCGGTGTTGTAGTGCACGATGCCGGCGCGGACGGCGCCGTCCGCGAGGCCGAGGTGGCGCATGGTCTCGACCGCGTAGTAGTTGCCGTGCCACACGGCGAGGTCGCGCGCGGCGAGGAGCTGGGCGGCCTCGGCCGGCGTCCGCCCGGCGAGGTTGAAGCAGAAGGTGGGCACGCGGCCGTCCATGGTCGGCAGGCCGTACAGCTCGACGCCCGCCGGCAGCCCCGCGAGGAAGCGCTCTCCGAGCGCCCGCTCGTGCGCGACGATCGCGTCCCAGCCGAGCGAGGCGACGTAGTCCGCGGCCGCCACGAAGCCGGCGAGGAGCTCGTGGGGGAGGGTGCCCAGCTCGAAGCGGTGCCCGACCGGCTCGTCCGCGGCGGGGCGCACCTTGTACGGTCGCCACGACGCGAGCAGCTCGCGCTTGCCGAAGGCGAGGCCGAGGTGCGGCCCGAAGAACTTGTACGGCGAGCAGATGAGGACGTCCACGTCCCAGGCGGCGACGTCGATCGGGCCGTGCGGCGCGTAGTGGACGGCGTCCGCCCAGGCCAGAGCACCCACGTCGTGGGCGAGCTCGACGATCCGGCGCACGTCCGGGGCGGTGCCGACGGAGTTCGCGGCGACCGGGAAGGCGACCACGCGCGTCCGCTCCGAGAGGAGGCTCGCGAGCTGGTCGTAGTCGAGCGCCAGCTCGTCGGTGACCCCGGCGACGCGGACGACGATGCCCAGGTCGTGGGCGAGCTCCAGCCACGGAGAGACGTTGGCGTCGTGGTCGAGCGTGGTCACGACCACCTCGTCGCCCGCCTGCAGAGTGCGGGCGAGCGCGCGCGTGAGCAGGAAGTTGAGAGCCGTCATGCTCGGGCCGAAGGCGACCTCCTCGGCCGTGCAGCCGAGGAAGGAGGCGGCGCGCTCGCGCGCCCTCTCCACGAGCGCGTCCGTCCGCCGCGAGGTCTCGTAGGGGGCGCCGACGTTCGCGTTCGACTCGCGCAGGTACGACGCGATCGCCTGGATCACCTCGTCCGGGCACTGCGTTCCGCCCGGGGCGTCGAAGAAGGCCAGGGGCCGGTCGAGCGCGGAGAAGCGGGCGCGGACCGCCTGCACGTCGAGGGCGACGGCGCTCACGCGACCTCCTGCCCGTTCACGATCCAGCGGTGCCGGGGCGCGGGCGCGAGCGAGTTGCCGACGAAGCATCCGCGCTCGGCGCGGTCCACGACCTCGGCCAGCGTGCTCGCGTCGGGCGCGGGGGCGATCCGAAGGTCGAGCGTCGTCTCGATGTCCACGAAGCCCCACGTCCCGTCCTCGCGCCGGGTGACCGTGCCGTGGGCGCGGCCCGACCCGGTCGCGTTCAGGCCCGCCCGGCGGGCCGCGTACTCCATGCTGGCGAGCGTGCAACGGACGAGACCGGCGAGGACGAGGTGCTCGGCCCACCACTCCACCTGGCGTGGAAGCGGGCTTCCGCCGAGGCCGCTGTGCGCGACGAGGTCGGCGTCCACGGATACGTCGAACTCGAGGACGCGCGGCCGCGTGGACACGGGTTGGAGCCTACCGGCGCCGTCCGCGCCATGGCCTAACGTGCACGCGGATGGAGCGCCTCCGGACGCTCAGCGAGGCCGAGTGCTACGAGCGCTGCTACGGCTGGCGCTGGGGCGAGGAGTCGGTCAAGGTCCTGCGCCGCGAGCCGGACCCGCGCGCGGAGCGCTCCCTGGCCGGGGAGCGGCTGCGCCGCCTCCTCGAGCTCCGTCTGGACGAGCGGGACGCCGCCGCGGCCTGACGTCGGAGGGCCGGTGAAGGCGGCCGACGCCGGCGCGGTCCCGGACGTCCTCGAGCCCGGCGTCCGGGTGGTCTTCTGCGGCATCAACCCCGGCTACGTGAGCGCCGCCGCGGGCGCCCACTTCGCGAATCCCCGCAACGACTTCTGGCGCCTCCTGCACGCCGCCGGGTTCACTCCTCGTCTCCTGGCGCCCCACGAGCAGGCCGAGGCCGCCCGCTTCGGCATCGGCCTCACGAACGCGGCCCGGCGCACGACGCGCGGCTCGGGCGACCTGCGCCGCGCCGACTTCGCCGGCGCCGCCGAGCGGCTCGCCGAGATCGCGGAGCGCCTGCGCCCGCACGTGATCGCCTTCGTGGGCAAGGAGGCCTATCGCGGCGTGTTCGGCGAGCGGGTCGAGCACGGCCTCCAGCGTCGCCGCCTCGGCGACACGCTCCTCTTCGTGCTCCCCTCCACGTCGCCCGCGAACGCGGCCGTCCCCTGGGAGGAGCGGCTGCGCTGGTTCCGCGAGCTGCGCGAGCTCGTCGGATGAGCGCGCCGCGCCTGCGCCCCGCCGTGCGCGCCCTGGTCGTGGACGAGCGCGACCGAGTGCTGCTCGTCCGCTTCGACTTCGGCGACCGCGTCGTCTGGGCCACGCCGGGCGGCGGCATCGAGCCCGGGGAGAGCGACGAGCACGCGCTCCGCCGCGAGCTGGCAGAGGAAGCCGGCCTCGAGGGCTTCGAGCTCGGCCCGTGCGTGTGGACGCGGACGCACGTCGTCCCGCTCGGCGGCGGCCGCTGGGACGGCCAGGTCGAGCGCTACTACCTCGTCCGCACGTCCTCCTTCCCGCCCGCGCCGCGGCTGAGCTGGGACGCGCTCCGCGCCGAGGGGATGACCGCCGTGCGCTGGTGGACGCTCGAGGAGCTGGAGGCGGCCGACGCGCGGTTCGCGCCCCGCCGCCTCCCGCTCCTCGTCGGCGAGCTCCTCCTGCACGGGCCGCCCGCGGAGCCGGTGGACGTGGGGGTCTAGACGACCCGGTCCGAGTAGACGCCGAGCACGTGGTCCCAGCCCGTGTCGTACGAGGCCCGCTTCTCGGCCGCGTCCTCGGGCAGCGCGTCCCAGCCCCGGTGCTCGAGCTCCAGGCGCGTCCCGCCGCCGTCGGGCAGGAAGCGGACCTCGAGCTCCGTCGCCACGGGCTCGCGGCCGAGGATGTTCCAGGCGAGGACGAGGCGGCCCGGGGGCTCCCACGTGACGACGGTCGCCCAGTGCCCCTTCTCGCCGCTCGTCGACACCTCGTACACCTCGCCGCCTTCGCGCTCCTCGAAGACGATCTCCCGCACGTCGGCGCCGAAGATGGAGTGCGAGTCCGTCGGCCACCAGCTCTGCGCCCCGGCCGTGAACACGCGGAAGGCCTCCTCCACCGTGCAGTCCACGGTGATCGTCTTGCGCACCGCCTCGATCGCGAGCGTTTCGTTCATGTCGTCTCTCCTCTCGTCTCGGCCGCCGCCTGGAAACGGGCGAGGGCCACGGTCCAGAAGCCGTCGATCCAGTCCCGGAGCGCTGCCACCCCGGTCGTGTCCAGCTCGTACAGGTGACGCGTCCCCTGGCGCCGGTGGGTGACGAGCCCGGCCTCCTCCAGCACGCGCAGGTGCTGGGAGACGGCCGGCCGCGAGACGGGGAGCTGCTGCGCCAGCTCGCCGACCGAGCGCGGGCCGTCGCGCAGGAGCTCGAACACCTGCCGCCGGGTCGTGTCCCCGAGGGCTTCCAGCGGACTTCTGTTAGCAGACACTTACCGTAAGCTAACGCTTACGGATGAGGTTGTCAACCGCGGTAGCGGTTCGTGATCGGCGTCCTCCGGTCGCGGCCGAACGCCTTCGGCCGCAGCTTCACCCCCGGCGGCGCCTGGCGGCGCTTGTACTCCGCCCGGTCGACGAGTGCGAGCGCCCGCTCGACGACCGCGGGGTCGAACTGCTCGAGCAGCTCCTCGCGGGAGCGGTCGAGCTCGACGTAGGCCTCGAGCACGGGGTCGAGCTCGGCGTACGGCGGCAGGGAGTCCTCGTCGCGCTGGCCCTCGCGCAGCTCCGCGCTCGGCGGGCGCGCGAGCACGGACGCGGGCACGAGCTCGCGCCCGGCGCGCTCGTTCAGGTGCTTCGCGAGCCGGAACACGTCCGTCTTGAACACGTCCTTGAGGAGCGCGAAGCCGCCCACCATGTCGCCGTACAGGGTCGAGTAGCCCACGGCGAGCTCGGACTTGTTCCCGGTCGAGACCACGAGCCAGCCGTAGGTGTTGGACAGCGTCATGAGCAGCGTCCCGCGGATCCGGGCCTGCAGGTTCTCCGCGGCGAGCCCGGCCGGCCCACCGCCCGTCGGCTCGCGCAGCACGGCGTGGAACGCCTCCACCACGGGCTCGATCGGGATCTCGAGCAGGCTGCAGCCGAGGTTCTCCGCCACCCGCCGCGCGTCCGCCTGCGTCTCCGGCGAGCTGAAGCGCGAGGGCATGGAGACGCAGTGCACGCGCTCGGCGCCGAGCGCGTCCGCGCACAGCACCGCGGTGAGCGCCGAGTCCACGCCGCCCGAGAGGCCGAGCACGACCTCGCGGAAGCCGTTCTTCTCGACGTAGTCGCGCAGGCCGAGCGTGAGCGCGAGCCGCATCTGCTCCAGGCGCGGCGCGAACGGCGCGACCTCGGCCGCCCGCGGCTCGGCGGGGCGGGCGGGCGCGGGCAGCTCGAGCGTCTGCACCTGCGGGATGGTCTCGCGCGAGCGGTCGAGCTCGCGCCGGCGGACGTCGCGCAGGCGCCGGCCGATCGCGAGCTCCGGCTCCACGTCCACGACCAGGAGGTGCTCCACGAATCCGGGCGCCCGCGCGACCACCTCGCCCGAGTCGTCGAGGACGACCGAGTGCCCGTCGAAGACGAGCTCGTCCTGGCCCCCGACGAGGTTGCAGAAGGCGACGTACGCGCTCGCGTCCCGCGCCCTCGTGACCAGCATGTCCTCGCGCTCCTCGGCCTTGCCCACGTGGAACGGCGAGGCGGAGAGGTTCACGATGAGCTGCGCGCCGGCGAGGGCGAGGTCGGTCGCGGGCGGACCGGGCTGCCACAGGTCCTCGCAGATCGTGGGCGCGAGGGTCGCCTCGCCGAGCCGGAGGAGCAGCAGGTCGCGGCCCTCGTCGAAGTAGCGGTGCTCGTCGAAGACGCCGTAGTTGGGGAGGAAGTGCTTGCGGTACACGGCGCGCACCTCGCCGCCCGCGCACACGGCGCACGCGTTCGCGAGGTCGACGTCGAACCACGGCGTCCCCACGAGGGCGACCACGTCCTGCGTCTCGGCAGCGACCTCGTCCAGCACCTCCCGCGCCCGGCGGATGAACCCCGGGCGCAGCAGGAGGTCCTCGGGCGGGTAGCCGGTGACCGCGAGCTCGGGGAACACGACGAGGTCCGCTCCGGCTGCCCGCGCGTCGGCGAGCGCGGAGAGGATGCGGTCGCGGTTGCCCTCCAGGTCCCCGACCACGACGTCGAGCTGGGCGAGCGCGAGCCTCAGAGTTTTCGCCTCCCAGTCACAAACCCGAGTCTAACTAGTCTTCGCGACCGTGCAGGTGACGATCGCGCGCCGGTTTCGCGGCCCGTCGACCTCCGCGAACGGGGGCTACGCGTCGGGCCTGCTCGCGCGCGTGCTGAAGGCGGAGACGGTGGAGGTCACGCTGCGCCGGCCGCCGCCGCTCGAGCGCCCGCTCGAGGCGCGGGTGGAGGACGGGCGCGCGGTCCTCCTGGACGGCGGGGAGCTGGTCGCCGAGGCGCGCCCGGCCGAGCTCGAGCTGGACGTACCCGCTCCGCCCACGGTCGAGGAGGCCGAGCGGGCGGCCGCCCGCCACGTGCGCGCCGGCGACCCGGTCTTCGCGGAGTGCTTCGTGTGCGGCGTCCGCGCGGAGGACGACGGCCTGGGCGTGTACGCCGGCGCCGTCCCGGGTCGCGAGCCGCTGCACGCCGCGCCCTGGCGTGTCCGGGAGGTCTCGCCCGAGCTCGTGTGGGCGGCGATCGACTGTCCGGGCGCCTACGCAGTGGGCGCGGCGGGGCGCGGGGAGGTCGTGCTCGGCCGCATGACCGCGCGGGTGGCCGCCCTGCCCGAGCCGGGCGAGACGTGCGTCGTCGTCTCCTGGCCGCTCGGCGAGGAGGGGCGCAAGCTCTTCGCCGGAACGGCGCTCTTCTCGGCGGGCGGGGAGCTGCTCGCGTGCGCCCGTCAGGTCTGGATCGAGCCGCGCGGCGTCAGCGCCACGAGCAGCCCGCCGTCCTCGTCGTAGGCCGGGAAGACGTCCACGGTCACGGCCTTCTCGGCCCCGGAGCGCGTACGGATGCGGAGCGCCTCCCCGAGCCTGCGGACGCCCCACTCGCGCGCCAGCTCGAGCGGCTGCCGGTCCGAGAGCGCGAGCGCCTCGACGAGGTCGCGGCCGAGCAGGTCGGCGTCGCGGTAGCCCGTGAGCTCGAAGACGCCGCGGCCGGCCGCGAGCACGCGGGTCTCGCGGTCGCAGACGACGAGGCCGGTCGCGGGCGCGGGGTAGTAGTCCTCGAGGAGCTGGAAGAGGAAGCCGAACCCGCATGCCCGGCACTGCGCCGGCTGGCCGCTGAAGCCCTCGTAGCCGTCCAGGTCGACGGAGCGGCGCTTGCAGTTCGGGCAGATGAAGACGGGCACCGGCGCAGGGTAGGGGCGCGCCGGTTCAGCGCCGGTTACGTCAGCGCCGCAGCCGGATCGCGTTCAGGTCCTCGGCCGCGACGACGTCCGCGCGCCGGATGAGCTCCTCCACGTCGTCGTGCTCGGCGTGCAGGTAGCGCCCCGCGAGCGCGTCCGCCCGCCCCGAGGCGAGGACGCGGACGAGCCTGGGAGCGAGCTCGGGCGGCGTCCAGGGCGCGTCCTCGGGGAAGACCGGCTCCGTCATCTCGGTGCGGACGAGCCCGGGGCTGATCACGAACACGGGGATGCGGCCGCGCAGCTGCCCGGCCAGGATCTCGCCGAACCGGCAGAGCGCCGCCTTGCTCGCCCCGTAGGCGCTGCTCCTGGAGCCGGGCAGGTAGGCCGCGCCCGAGCCCGTCAGCACGATGCGCCCGCGCCCGCGGTCGAGCATCCCGGGGAGGACCGCACGGCAGGAGAGGTACGCGCCGAGGACGTTCACCTCCAGCACGCGCCACCACTCCTCAGGCTCGAGCTCCCAGGCGTTCTCCTCCCACACCGCGATCCCCGCGTTGGCGACGAGCAGGTCGACGGGCCCGAGCTCGGCCTCCGTGCGGTGCACCCAGTCCTCCACGTCCTCGCGGCGGGAGACGTCGCCCGTGAGCGCGAGGCCCCCGACCTCCGCGGCCACGGCTTCCACCTGCTCGCGCGTGCGGGCCGTGACCGCCACGCGCATCCCGGCCTCCGCCAGCTCGCGGGCGATCGAGGCTCCGATCCCGCGGCCGCCGCCCGTGACGAGGGCGACGCCCTGCAGGCGGTCAGAGGGCACCGGCGATCGCCTCCAGGGACTCGGGGTTCTCGAGGGTGGAGAGATCTCCCGGGTCGGTCCCGAGCGCCGTCGCCCGGACGGCGCGGCGCACGACCTTCGCGCTCCGCGTCTTCGGCAGCGCGGGCACGAAGAGCACGCGCTCGGGGCGGAACGCCTTGCCCAGCTCCTCGGCCACCGCGCCTGCGACCTCCTCCGGCGTCGCCTCGGCGCCGGGCGCGAGCACGCAGAAGAGCCAGGCGACCTCGCCCTTCACCTCGTGCGGCACGCCGACCGCCGCCGCCTCCGCCACGGCCGGGTGGTTGACCGCGGCCGACTCGAGCTCGGCCGGCCCGATGCGCTTGCCGGCGATGTTGAGGGTGTCGTCGGAGCGCCCGTGCAGGAACCAGTAGCCGTCCTCGTCGACGGAGGCCCAGTCGCCGTGTCTCCAGACGCCGGGGAAGCGGCGCCAGTAGGTGTCGAGGTAGCGCTCCGGGTCGCGCCAGAAGCCGCGGGTCATGCCGGGCCAGGGCTTGCGGCAGACGAGCTCTCCGACCTCCCCCGTTCCCTGGAGGGAGCGGCCCTCGGCGTCGACGACGTCGAGCGCCATCCCGAGGGCGGGAAAGCCGAGGGAGCAGGCCTTGATCGGGATCACGGGCGCCGGCCCGAGGAAGCAGGCGCCGACCTCGGTGCCGCCGGAGATGTTGATGATCGGGCAGCGCCCGCCGCCGACCTTCTCGTGCAGCCACAGGTACGGATCGGGGTTCCACGGCTCGCCGGTGGTGACGATCGTCCGCAGCGAGGAGAGATCCGCTGCGGGCTCGCCGTGGGGGATGAGAGCGCGGATCAGGGTCGGCGAGCAGCCGAGGATGGACACCTGCTCGGCCTCGATCAGCCGCCAGAGGCGGTCGGGCGGGAAGTCCGGCGCGCCCTCCGCGAAGACGAGCGTCGAGCCCGTCGCGCCGCCGCCGACCACGGTCCAGGGGCCCATGATCCAGCCCATGTCGGTGGCGAAGAGGATCGCGTCCTCGGGGTGCGCGTCCGCGTGGTAGCAGACCTCGCGCGCGATCGAGACGAGAAAGCCGCCCTGGACGTGGAGCGCTCCCTTCGGCCTCCCGGTCGTGCCCGAGGTGTAGGCGAGCAGGTACGGGTGCTCCGAGTCGACGGGAAGCGCTTCCAGCAGCCCGGGCGAGGCCGAGGTCGCCTCCTCCCAGAAGAGGTCGCGCCCCGCGCGCATCGGGACGTCGGAGCGGCCGAGCCGCCGCCAGACGAGGACGTGCTCCACCGAGGGCGCGGCGGCCAGCGCCTCGTCGACCGTCTCCTTCATCGGGAGCTCGCGGCCGCGGCGCAGCGATCCGTCCGCCGTGATCACCACCTTCGCCTCCGCGTGCTCGAGCCGCTCGGCGACCGAGGGCGCCGCGAAGCCGGAGAACACCGGCACCTGCACGGCGCCGATGTGCGCGCACGCGTGCGAGGCGATCGCAGCCTCCGGCGCCATCGGCAGGTAGAGCGCCACGCGGTCGCCTGCCTCCACCCCCAGACGTCCCAGCGCTTCCGCCAAGCGCACCACCTCGTCCGACAGCTCCGCGAACGTCAGCGCGCGGCGCGAGCCGTCCTCTCCGCGGAAGATGGCCGCCTCCTCCGGCGCCCGGGGCGAGGCCGCCCAGCGGTGCACGCAGCTCCAGGCCACGTTCACCCTCCCGCCGACGAACCAGCGTGCCCACTCCGGCCCGTCCTCGAGATCCACCACCTGCCGGTACGGCTCGAGGAACTCCAGCCCCATGTCCTCGATCGC
>DATLYU010000056.1:0-11669 GCA_035574435.1 Gaiellaceae bacterium
GGCGCCGGCCAGCGCGGCGGCGGCGACGAAGAGGGCGCCGACGACGAGCAGCCAGCGCAGCGAGGCGCGCAGGGGCTCGCTGACGATCCCCCAGGCGTGGTCGGCGGCGCGGCGCGTCTCCGCCTCCTCGGCCAAGGAGCGCACGAGGTAGTCCCCGAGCAGGTGCGCGGCCACGAGCCCCGCCACGCCGGCGGCGAGCAGCACGAGGCCGGTGCGCGCGACGCCGCGGCGCCGGTCGGCGGCGAGCCAGAGGGCGAGCGCGAAGGCGGCCAGGGTGAGCAGCGGCAGGAGCCAGGCGAGCGTGCTCAGCACCCGGAAGCCGTCCTGGGCTGCGTCCAGCTCGTCCGAGCGCAGGACGACCACGCGTCCGACGTCCGCCGGCAGCTTGTCCTCCACCTGGCTGCGCAGCCCGATGCGGTCGGCCGCCTCCAGCACGATCGCCTCCAGGTCGAGCGTGACGGCGCCGCCCTCGGTGGAGAGCGCCTCCCCGTCGCCCTCGAGCACGGCCACGAGCGTGCGGTGCGACTGCTCCAACGCGATCGTCCACAGGCGCTGGAGCGCCCGCTGGCGCAGCGCACGCTCGACGAGCTCGTAGGAGGCCTCGCGGAGCGCGGCCGTCGCGGGCCCGGAGAGCGCGGCCAGGTCGTCGGGCAGCTGGCCCTCGACCTCGGCCTCCACGTCCACGGACTCGAAGAGCTCGTCCACGGCGCGCGTCGCCACGGCGCTGCGGATCGCCTCGTTCTCGATCAGCTCCGAGCTCGTGTCCACGAACACCCCGGTGTCGAGCGCCACGCGGTCGGCCCAGACCGCGAAGGCGGTGAGCACGAGCAGCGCTCCCGCGACGACGAGGGTCGCCCAGGACGCGGCCGAGCGCGTCCGCGCGAGCGGGGCGCCGGCCTCGCGCGCCGCCGCCTCGGTCACGCCTGCTCGCCGCCGAGGTCGAACGCGTCGTGCAGCGCGCGGACCGCCCGCGCCACGTCGTCGCGGGCGATCAGGCAGGCGATCTTGATCGGCGACGTGGAGATGAGCCGGAGGTTGATCCCCTCCGCCGCCAGCGTCCGGAACATCCTCGCGGCCACTCCGGGGTGCGAGCGCATGCCGGCGCCGACGATCGACACCTTGCCCAGGTCGGCGATCTCGTCCACCGCGAAGTCGCCGAGCGCCTCGCGCGCTCGGGCGAGCGCGCGCCGCACCGCCGGCGCGTCGTCGGCGGGCACGGAGAAGGAGAGCTCCGCGTCCGCGCGGACGACGTTCTGCAGGATCGTGTCCACGTTCGCGTGCTCGGCGGCGACGGCCTCGAAGATCGCGGCCGCCGAGCCCGGCCGGTCGGGCACGCCCGAGAGCGCGAACACGACCTCGTCCTCTGCGTGGGTGACCGCGGACACGATCGGCTGCTCCATCCCGGCCACGTCCTCCACGCGCGTGCCCGGGTCGTCGGAGAACGTCGAGCGGGCGTGGATGGGGACGCCGTGCCGGCGGGCGAGCTCGACCGCGCGCAGCATGAGCACCTTCGCCCCGGAGGCCGCCATCTCCAGCATCTCCTCGTAGGACACCGCCTCGAGCTTGCGCGCGTTCGGGACGAGGCGCGGGTCGGCGGTGAACACGCCCGGCACGTCGGAGTAGATCTCGCACGTCGCCCCCAGGGCGGCGGCCAGGGCGACCGCGGTCGCGTCCGTGCCGCCGCGGCCGAGCGTGGTCACGTCCATCGTGTCGCGCGAGAAGCCCTGGAAGCCGGCGACGAGCACGATCCGCCCGCGCTCGAGCGCGTCCAGCACGCGCACGGGCGTGATCTCGCGGATCTTCGCCTTCGTGTGCACGGGGTCGGTCAGGATCCCCGCCTGGGAGCCCGTGAAGGACACGGCTTCGTGGCCGAGGTCGTGGATGGCCATGGCCACGAGCGCGCAGGCGATTCGCTCCCCGGTGGAGAGGAGCATGTCCAGCTCGCGCGGGTTCGGGCTCGGGGAGACCTCGTGCGCGAGCGCGAGCAGGGAGTCGGTCGTCTCGCCCATCGCGGACACCGTGCCCACCACCCGCAGCCCCCGCTCGTGCGCGTCCACCAGCCGTCGTGCCACGTGCCGCACCTTCTCCGGGTCCGCGACGGACGACCCGCCGAACTTCATGACGACGGTGCCGGGGGCCTCCTCGCGCGCGGCCTGCACGCGGGGATTGTGGCGGCTGCGCCGCACGGACGGCGTTTAGGATGCCGAGCCGCCGGTCAGGAGTGGGGCGACCGGCTCGAGACACGCAACCAGGGGAGGATGCTCGTGCACGCACTTCGACGCCGCGCGGGGCTGCTCGCGATGCTCGCGCTCGCGCTCGGCCTCGTCCTCGCGCCTGCGGCGGCGCAGGCGGATCCGGACTTCTACGAAGGCCCGATCTTCGGGATCGCGAACGGCCCCGGCGGCTCGCTCTTCGTCGCCGACGCCGGGCAGGGCGTGGTGGACGCCGACAGCGGGAGGGCATCGGCGTCCTTCCCCGGCCTGAACGACGTCGCGCCGATCGGCCGCGGCGAGGCGCTCGGCGTGGGCTTCCACGAGACGGACGGCGCTCCGCAGATCGGCGTCTTCCGCGTCTCGCAGGGCCGCGGCGCGTTCGTCGCCGACACGCAGGCCTTCGAGGAGGACGTCGACCCTGCGGGCGACGGGACCGAGGAGGGCTCGAACCCGTTCGACCTCGCGCACCTGAACGGCGGCAAGGCGCTCGTCGCCGACGCCGCGGGCAACAGCCTGCTCGTCGTGGACGAGCGGGGGCGGCTGGACTGGGTCGCGACGTTCCCCGCCCAGACGGGCGTTCCGTGCCCGGCTTGGTTCTGCACGGGAACGGTTCCGTTCCCCGTGCAGGCGGTCCCGACCTCGGTCGCGATCGGACCGGACGGCGCGTACTACGTCGGCGAGCTCACCGGGTTCCCGGCCCCGCTCGGCGAGTCGCGCGTGTGGCGGATCGCGCCCGGCTCGCGGCACGTGCGCTGCGGGATCGACCCCGGTTGCACGCTCGTCCTGGAGGGGTTCACGTCCATCATCGACCTCGCCTTCGGGCCGGACGGCCGTCTGAACGTCGCGCAGCTCGACGACGCGAGCTGGCTCGCGCTCGAGAACGACGCAGGGGACGGCGGCTCGGTGCGCGCCTGCAACCTGCAGACGAAGGCCTGCGAGGTGCTCGTGGACGAGGTGCCGATCCTGACCGCGATCGCCTACCGCGGCGGCGCGCTCTGGGGCGCGTCCTGGGCGCTCGTGCCCGGGATGGCGGACGTCACGCAGCTCGTCCCGTAGGCCCGCCTGCCGGGGCCCGGGCGCCGCGCCCGGGCCCCGGTAGGCTCCTCCCGTGGCGGCGAGAGCGATGCTGATCGGGCTCGACTGCGCCGAGCCGTCCCTCGTGCTGGAGCGCTGGCGCGACCAGCTGCCGACCATCTCCGGGCTCATGGAGCGCGGCGTGTACGGGCGGCTCACCTCGGTCGTGCCGCCGATCACGGTGCCGGCCTGGTCGTGCCTGATGAGCTCGAAGACGCCCGGAGACCTCGGCGTCTACGGGTTCCGCAACCGGGCCGACCACTCCTACGACGGCGGCTTCATCGCCACCAGCGCGGCGATCCGCGAGCCGCGGCTCTGGGACCTCGTCGGGCGCGCGGGCGGCGCCTCCATCGTTCTCGGCGTGCCAGGCACGTACCCGCCCCGGCCGCTGAACGGCGTGCTCGTGAGCTGCTTCCTCACGCCCTCGGCGGAGAGCAAGTACACGTACCCCGCGGCGCTGCGCGAGGAGATCGCCGGGGTCGTCGGCGAGTACCTGTTCGACGCGAAGGACTTCCGCACGGAGGACAAGGAGCACCTCCTGCGGCAGGTGTACGAGATGACCGACCGGCGGTTCCGGCTCGCGGAGCACCTGCTCGCCACCCGTCCCTGGCAGCTCTTCGCTCTCGTCGAGATGGGGCCGGACCGCATGCACCACGGGTTCTGGAAGTTCATGGACCCCGAGCACCGCAAGCACGTTCCCGGCAGCCCGTACGAGCGCGCGATCCTCGACTACCACCGCCACGTGGACGGCCTGCTCGCGCGCCTGCTCGAGCACGCCGACGAGGACACGGTCGTCTTCGTCCTCTCCGACCACGGGGCCAAGCGCCTGGACGGCGGGATCCGCATCAACGAGTGGCTGCGCCGCGAGGGCCTGCTCGTGACCGCCCGCGAGCCGGACGGCGTCTCCTCGCTCCGCGACGTGGGCGTGGACTGGTCGCGGACGACGGCGTGGGGGGAGGGCGGCTACTACGCGCGCGTCTTCCTGAACGTGCGGGGGCGCGAGCCGGAGGGCATCGTCGCGCCCGAGCGCTACGAGGAAGTGCGCGCCGACCTGGCGCGGCGGATCGCCGAGATCCCGGACGACCGCGGGCGGCCGATCCCTACCCGGGTGTACACGCCCGAGGAGCTGTACGAGGACCCGCAGGGCGTCCCGCCCGACCTGATCGTCGTCTTCGGCGACCTGTACTGGCGCTCGGTGGGCACCGTCGGCGGCGACGAGGGGATCCAGACGCTCGAGAACGACACCGGCCCGGACGACGCGAACCACGCGCAGGACGGGCTGTACGTGGTCGCGGGCGCGGGCGTCGAGGCGCGCGGCCGGGCGGACGCGCACCTGCTCGACGTCGCGCCCACGGTGCTCGAGCTGCTCGGCCTCGACATCCCGGAGGGGATGCGCGGGCGGAGCCTCGCCCCTCAGCTCGCCTCGGCGTCGTAGCGGCGAGGCTCGCTCGGGTCGAGCTCGCGCTCGAGCTCGTCCACGAACTCGAGGTGCAGCTCGAGCAGGCGGCGCAGGAACGAGGTCACGAGCAGCAGGTACTTGCGCCGGTGCGGGAGCTCCTGTGCGCTCCGCTCGGCCTCCTCCAGGCGCGCCTCGAGATCGGCGATGTCCGCTCGGATGGTCGCGACCGCCTCGCGCGTCGCCTCCTCGCCCACGAGGTCCGCGATCAGCAGCCGGAGAAGGAGCTCGCTCTTCACGGGCGTGAAGCGGACGGGCGTGCGGGCGTACTCCCGAAGGGCGGCATGCCCCTTCTCGGTCAGGCGGTACACCGTCCGCTCCCGGGTCCGGCCGGGCTCCTTGCGGGCCTCCAGGTAGCCGAGGCGGGCGAGCCGCTTGGGCTCGACGTAGTAGCGGCTCTCGCCGGCCCAGTCGAGCATCCGGCCCCGCTGCACCATCCGCCGCAGGTCGTGCGGTCCCGCTCCGCCGCGCCCGACGAGGCCGAGGATCTCGTACGAGAAGAGGCTCAGCTCCTCGCTTGCCATGACTGTGGATCATAGTGCACAATAACTACGATCCACAGTTTTCGAGAGGAGGAGCCATGATCCTGGTCACCGGTGCCACGGGTAACGTCGGAGCGCAGGTCGTCCGCGAGCTGCGCGAGCGGGGAGCTCCGGTGCGAGCGTTCGTGCGGGACGCTGCCCGCGCGCGGCGGCTGCTCGGAGACGAGGTCGAGCTCGCCGTCGGAGACCTCGCCGAGCCGGCGGCGGTCGCGCGCGCGCTGGCGGGGGCGACGCGCGTCGTGCTCTCCACAGCCGACGGCCCGGCCAAGCCGGAGCACGAGCGGGCGGTGATCGACGCGGCTGCCGCGGCCGGGGTGGAGCTCGTCGTCAAGTGCTCGACGATCGGGGCGGAGGTCGGGTCTCCGCTTCCTCCCTTCGACTGGCACGGACAGGCGGAGGAGCACCTGCGCCGGTCGGGCGTCCCCGCGGTCGTCCTCCGCTCGTGCTTCTACATGACGAACCTGCTCGCCTCCGCCGAGCAGGTGCGTGCGACCCGGAAGCTAGTCGCGCCGGCCGGCGAGGGCCGTGTGGCCATGATCGACCCCCGCGACACGGGCTCGGCCGCGGCGGCCGTGCTCGCGAGCGACGGCCACGCCGGACGGACCTACGTCCTCACCGGCGCGCGGGCGCTCGGCTTCGCCGACGTCGCCCGCGAGCTCGGGCTGGCGACCGGAGACGACGTCGAGTACGTGGACGTCCCGGACGCGGCCGCCCGGGAGGCGCTTGCCGCCAGCGGCCTCCCCGACTGGCTCGTCGGTCACCTGAGCGGGCTCTTCCCGCGCATCCGGGAGGGCCTGCTGGCGGCGACCACGGAGACCGTGCGCGAGCTCACCGGGCGGGAGCCGCGGACGTTCGCCGAGTTCGCGCGCGAGCATGCCGAGGCGTTCGCGGGAGGGCTCGTTGCCGGGCGCCGCTGAGCTCACCGGGGAGCTCTGGGGAGCGCGCGCCGAGGCGTGGGCGGAGCACGAGCCCCAGGGCACGCCCATCTTCGAGACGGTGCTCGCCCGCGCCGGCGTGACCCGCGGAACGCGCCTGCTCGACCTCGGCTGCGCGACGGGGACGCTGTGCGCGCTCGCCGCTGCCCGCGGCGCGCGCGTGACCGGGCTGGACGCGGCCGCGGCGCTTCTGGCCCTCGCCCGCGCGCGGGTTCCGGCCGGCGACTTCCTGCTGGGCGACCTGCAGGTGCTGCCGTTCGCGGACGGCTCCTTCGACTTGGTCGTGGGCGTGAACTCGTTCCAGTTCGCCGCCGACCCGGTCGCGGCGCTGCGCGAGGCAGCCCGGGTCGCGCGCGGCGGAAGCGTGGCCGCCGCCGTCTGGGGTCCGCCCGAGGAGGTGGAGCTGTTCGTCCCCGTGCGTGCGCTCGCGCGCCTGCTCGGCACGCAGCAGGCGGCCGGCCGCTCGCTCTTCGACCCCGGCGCGCTCGAGGAAGCCTTCGCTGAGGCCGGCCTGTCGGTCCGCGAGAGCGGGCAGGAGCGGATGGCGTTCGCGTGGCCGGACGAGGCGCGGATGCTCCGCGAGCTGACCTCGGCGGGCGGCGTCGTGAGGGTGGCGCGCGCGGTCGGGGACGAGCGCGTGCAGGAGGTGCTGCTGGAGGCCATGCAGCCGTTCCGCGCCGCCGGGGGCGGCTACCGGCTCGAGAACGCGTGGCGCTACGTGGTCGCGTCTGCGTCCTGAGCCGGGCGCGGCCGGTCGAGCTCGCGGAACGCCGGGTTGACGAAGCCGTACGCGGTCACCGCGGCGTAGCACACCCCGACCGCGAGGAAGGTGGCGGCGACGCCGAAGGCGCCGACGAGGGCGGTCCCCACGAGGATGCCGGCGGGAATCGAGGCCCAGGCCCCCGCCCGCACGGCGCCGAACACCCGGCCGCGCAGGTGGGTGGGGACGATCTCGCTCACGAGCGTGAAGATGAGCGGGTTGAGGGGGCCGGCGGCGAAGCCCGAGAGGGCGAGCACGGCGAGCGTCACGGGCAGCGGCGGCAGCGTCGCGAGCGTGAGGTACATGGGCGGGACGAGCGCGAAGCAGACCACGAACGTGCGCCGCCGCGGCAGCCGGTGGCCGAGCGCGCCGTACGCGAGCGCGCCCGCGAGCGCGGCGCCCCCGAAGACGCCGTACATGAGCCCCAGGTGCGTGGCGCTCCCGTACGCATCCTCCGCGAACACGGTCATGACCACCGGGAAGGGGGCGTCCAGGAAGTTCGTCAGGAGGACGGTGAGCACGAGCGCGCGCACGAGGCGGCGGTCGCGGACGAAGCGCATGCCCTCGGCCAGCTCGTCGACGTAGCGGCCCCGCGGCTTGGGCTCCTCGGCGCGCTGCGGGCGCGGGACGAAGAGCACGACGAGCGCGGCCGAGACGAGGAACGAGGCGGCGTCGAGCCAGAGCGCGGTGGTGGCCCCGAACGCCGCCACCATCGCTCCGCCCACCGGCGCTCCGAGCAGGAGCGACCCCTGCTGGATGGCCGAGCGGATCCCGCTCGCCCGCTCCATGCGCAGGCCCGACGCCTCCACGGCGTCGGGGAAGAGCGCCGCGCGCGCGGTCGCTCCGGGCGCGTCGAGCAGCGCGCCGGCGAAGACGAGCGCCATGAGCTGCCAGATCTCGATCCCGACCGTCGTGTGCAGCAGGGGGATGGCGGCGACCGCGGCGGAGCTCGCCAGGTCGGCGACCACGCTCGAGGTGCGGAACCCGAGCCGGTCGACGAGCACGCCGCCGAAGAAGGCGGCGAGCACGATGGGGAGGAAGTTGAAGAAGACGACGAGCCCGGTCAGCGCGGCGCTGCCGGTCGTGGTGAGCACGAACCAGGGCACCGCGAGCTGCGCCACCGCGTTCCCCGAGAGGGAGATGACGTCGGCGGCGTACAGGGCGTAGAGGGGCGTCCGGCGCACGCCCGCAGCAGCCTAGAGCGGCGCCTGCGCGGCCGGGCGGCTGAGGCTCCGCCTCTACAATCGGCCGCGCCGTGAACGTCGTCGTCTACGTGTCGGACGCGCTGCGCGTCGATCACCTCGGCTGCTACGGCGCGCGCTTCCTGAACACGCGGACGCTCGACGAGCTCGCGGCGGGCGGCGTGCGGTTCGAGCAGGCGATCAGCGCTGCCCCGTGGACGGCGCCCTCGATGACGTCCCTCGTCACCGGCCTGTACCCGCACCACCACGGCTACCTGCACTGGGACGCGGAGCTCCAGCCGGAGGCGGCGACGCTCTTCGACGCCTTCTCGGCCGCCGGGCACGCGGTCGGCACGTTCGTGTTCGACACCGGCTACCTCTTCCGCGACCTCCCGCAGGCGAACGTCCTGGGCACGAGCGAGACGCTCGACGGCGCGCTCGCCTGGCTGCGCGAGCACCGCGACCGCCCCTTCCTGCTCTTCGTGCACAGCTGGGCGACGCACATGCCCTACGGCGTCCTGCACTCGGCGAAGCAGGACTGGCGAGCGGCGAAGGAGGAGGTGATCGCCGGCATCCAGTCCGACTCCGCGGCCGCTCTGGAGGCGACGCGCGAGGCCTACCGCCAGGCGGTCGAGCGGCAGTCCGAGGCGCTCGTCGCCTCCCTGCTCGAGGAGCTCGACGCGCTCGGGCTGCGCGAGCGGACGGCGCTCGCCTTCCTCTCCGACCACGGCGAGTCCTGGGGCGAGCGCTTCGCGGACAAGGCGCAGGTGCAGGGCGTCTACCACATGCACGGGGCGACGCTCTACGACGAGATCGTGCGCGTGCCGCTCGTCCTCTCCGCGCCCGGCCGTCTCGACCCGGCGGTCGTCCCGGCGCAGGTGCGCTCCGTAGACCTCGCCCCCACGCTCTGCGAGCTCGCCGGCGTCCCCCCGCTCGAGGGCGACGGGCGCTCGCTGCTCCCGCTCCTCGAGGGGGAGGAGAGCGGCGACCGCAGCGCGCTGATCGTCGGCACCGACCGCGGCGCCCTCTCGCAGCTCGCCGTACGGGAGCCGCCCTGGAAGCTCATCCTGCACGTGGAGACGGGCGAGGAGGAGGCCTACCGCCTCGACCTCGACCCGCGCGAGCTGCGCAGCCGCCCCGGCGAGGCGCCGCCCGAGCTGCGCGCGCTCCTGCTCGCCGAGCTCGACTCCGCGCTCGTGCGCGAGCTCACCGCGGAGGAGGAGGCGGTGGTCGCGAAGCGCCTGGGCGACCTCGGGTACCTGTAGGTGGCCGCGCTCGCCGACCTGTACGAGCGGATGGTCTTCATCCGCCGCTTCGAGGAGACGCTCCTCGACCTCTTCGCGCAGGGCAAGCTCGTCGGCACCACGCACACGTACATCGGGCAGGAGGCAAACGCCGTCGGCGTCCTCGACCACCTCGACCCCGAGCGGGACGTCGTCTTCTCCAACCACCGCTGCCACGGCCACTACCTCGCCTTCGCCGACGACCCCTACGGGCTCCTGTGCGAGGTGATGGGGAAGGCGGACGGCGTGTGCGGCGGCAAGGGCGGAAGCCAGCACCTGTGCCGCGGCAACTTCTACTCCAACGGCGTCCTGGGGAGCATCGTCCCGGTCGCGACGGGCATCGCGCTGGCCGAGAAGCAGAAGGAGACGGGAGCGATCTCGACCGTCTTCCTCGGCGACGGGACGCTCGGCGAGGGCGTCACCTACGAGTCGCTGAACATGGCCTCGCTCTGGAGGCTGCCCGTGCTCTTCGTCGTGGAGAACAACTTCTACGCGCAGTCCACGCCGGTCGAGCTCGAGCTCGCGGGCTCCATCCCCGCCCGCGCCGAAGCCTTCGGCGTGCGGGCCGACGAGCTCGACTCCACCGACGTGGAGGAGATCCACGCCGTCGCCGGCCGCGCGGTGGCCCGCATCCGGGAGACCGGCGAGCCCTTCTTCCTCGTCCTGCACACGTACCGCTTCAGCCCACACTCGAAGGGCGACGACACCCGCGACCCGCTCGAGATCGAGGCCCGCCGCGCGCGCGACCCGCTGACGGTCGCGGGCGCGCGGCTCGCTCCGGCCGAGCGGGAGGCGCGCGAGCAGGCTGCCGAGCGCCGGCTGGCCGAGGTCGTGGCCGCCGCCGAGGAGGCGCCGCCCGCCGTTCCGGAGGCCGCGTGAGCCCGACCCGCCGCTGCGTGCAGGTCCTGAACGAGGCCCTGCACGAGCTCTTCGCGGAGCGCGACGACGTCCACCTCCTGGGCGAGGACGTCCTCGACCCCTACGGCGGCGCGTTCAAGGTCACGCAGGGGCTGAGCGAGCGCTTCCCGGACAAGGTGCTGACCACGCCGATCAGCGAGGCCTCGCTCTTCGGGGTCGCGGCGGGGATGGCGCTCCGCGGCCGGCGCCCGCTCCTGGAGATCATGTTCGGCGACTTCCTCGCCCTCGGCTTCGACCAGATCCTGAACGGGATCTCGAAGTTCGCGGAGATGTACGACGGCCAGGTGACCGTCCCGCTCGTCGTGCGGACGCCGATGGGCGGCCGGCGCGGCTACGGGCCCACGCACAGCCAGTCGCTCGAGAAGCTCCTGCTCGGCGTGCCCAACATCGTCGTCGTCGCGCTCTCCGAGTGCCACGACCTGCGCGGGCTCGTGCGGGCGGCGGTCGAGGACGACCGCCCGGTGTTCCTGATCGAGAACAAGCTCCTGTACGGACGCCCGCACCGGCCGCCCGTGGACGGCCACGTGGGCGAGCTCGCGGTGCGCGTCTCCGAGGGTCCCTACCCCGCGCTCACCTTCTCGGGCAACGGCTTCGAGGAGGCGAGCGCGACCGTCGTCACCTACGGTGGGATGCTCCCGGTCGTGCTCGACGCGGTCACGGAGCTGATCCTCGAGCACGAGCTCTTCTGCGAAGTGGTCTGCCTCTCGCAGCTCCTGCCGGTCGAGCTGGACGCCGTGCTCGAGTCGGTCGCGCGCACGGGGGCGGTCGTGACCGCGGAGGAGGGCACGCTGACGGGCGGCGTGGGGGCGGAGCTCGCGGCGCGCGTGAGCGAGCTCGCCTGGAGCGACCTGCGCCGGCCGGTGCGGCGCGTGGCGGCGCGCGACGGGATCGTCCCCTCGGCGCGCCCGCTCGAGGACGCGGTGCTCCCGAGCGCGGCCGACGTGGCCGAGGCGGTGCTCGCGCTCGAGGGCGTGCGAAGCTAGCGCCCGCATGCTCGAGATCGTCCTGACGCGCGAGGACGCGAACACCGAGAGCGCCCTCCTCGCCGAGTGGCTCGTGCCCGACCGGGCGCAGGTGGCGCGCGGCCAGCCCGTCTGCGTCGTGGAGACGACGAAGGCGACGGTCGAGATCGAGGCGCCGGGCGCCGGCACGCTCGTCCAGCTCTACGCCGAAGGCGTGGAGGTGGAGCTCGGGAAGACGATCGCGTACGTCGCCGAGTCCGCGCAGGAGCTGGCCTCGCTCGAGCGGGACGCGGCCTCCCGGCCCGCCCCGGCCGCGCCCGCGGAGGACGGGGAGCGGCGCGTGAC
>DATLYU010000057.1:0-2516 GCA_035574435.1 Gaiellaceae bacterium
GCCGATGCTCGCGCCGTGGGGCAGCAGCGCGTAGTCCTCCTGGACGAAGGGGTACGCGGCGAGGGAGATCGCCGTCACCTCGAGCCGCCCCGCGCGCGCCCACTGGTTCAGCGTCTGGATGTCGGCGAGCACCTGCTCGAACCGGTGCCCGCGCGTGTCCACGAGGTCGGTGGTGAGGGCCCAGAACATGAACGCGTCGTCCGGGTCCGGGCTGTGTCCGACGCGGATCAGCACGAGGCGGCGAAGCTACCAACCCGACCCCGGGCGGCGCGCCGGTTCGGCGCGCGGGAGCACGGCATCCCGCAGCGAGCGGCGTCAGGTTCGGCGAAGGGCGGCTCCGCCGCCCGAGAGCGACCGGCGCGGCCTGCGGCCTCAGGAACTGGGACGTCAGCGTGGCCCGGACGCGGGCTCCGCCGCCGAGAGGGACACGCGCCCAGACGCGTCAGCTCGCTGACGTCGCGGGGGCGGCGCTCGCAAGCGAGGCAAGCCCGAGGCGCGAAGGACAGTACGACTGGTACGGCCGAGCGCCGAGGGCGCAGCATCCCGCAGCGAGCGGCGTCAGGCTCCGGCGGAGGGCGGCTCCGCCGCCCGAGAGCCGGAGCCGGCGAGCGACGTCAGCGGTTGAAGAAGAAGCGCTCGAGGAGGGGCAGAACCTCCTTCCGGGTGAAGGGCCGCACGTCCTGGGGGCGGCCGTCCTCCTCGAGCAGGCGCACGTCGTCCTCGAGCGCGTCGTTCGCGCGCTCGAGCGCGTCCTCGAGCTCGTAGCCCTCGAAGATGACGTCCTCCGGCCTGGGCTCGTCCAACGGCCGCAGGTGGGGGTTGACGGAGCGCCCGACGACCCAGAGCGCCCCGGGCCGGCGCTCGAGCCAGAGCACGATGCGCTCCTCGGCGCCCTGGTCGTCCACGCCCACGAGCACGCGCTCGGCGTACCGGCCCTCGCGAGATGGCTTGCGCATGACCGGGATACAATCGCGCGGCGTGTCCGCGTTCAAGAACCTCTTCTCGTTCCTCTTCCAGCGCAGCTCGGCGGAGGAGCACGTCGCGCGGTACGTCATTCGGGAGCACGACCGCGGCCGCTCGCTCCAGGAGATCCTCGAGGACCGCTACGTCCAGAACCGGCTGACGCCGGAGCAGCAGAAGCGGCTGCTCGACCGCCCGGAGATCATCGAGGCGATCTCGGGCGACATCCTCGAGTCGGCCAAGGCCTCGCTCGAGCGGAGCTAGAGCTCCCTGCCGACGCCCCGCTCGCGCGCGCGGCGGAGCGCCTCCGCGCCGAGCGCGACGTCCCAGGCGGCGAGCCCGTTCGACTTGAAGACGACGACGTCGTCCTCGGCCTGCCGCCCCGGCACGTCTCCGGCGACGACCTCGTGCAGCTCGTGCACCTCGAGCCAGTCGAGGACGCCGGCGGCGACGGGCTCCACGAGGTCGCCGGACTCGAGCCTCGCCTGCTCGAGGAGGTCGCAGCAGACGAACCGCGCGCGCTCGAGGACGGCGTTGTCGAGCTCCCGCCGAGAGACCACGTTCGCGCCGGCGGCAATCACCAGGGCGCCGGGGCGCAACCACTCGCCACGGACGACCGGGTCGCGCGAGCTCGTGATCGTGACCACGACGTCCTGGGCGGCGGCCTCGCGGTGGCTCTCCGCCGGCTCGGCGCCGACCCGCTCGCAGAACGAGCGCAGCCGCTCCGGCGTCCGGCAGTAGGCCACGACGCGCTCGAGCGCGGGCAGCGCGGCACGCAGGCAGGCGACCTGCGTCTCCGCCTGGTGGCCGCACCCGAGGACGCCGAGCGTGCGCGCGCCGGAACGCGCGAGGTGGCGCGCTGCGACCCCGCTGGCCGCGCCGGTGCGCAGGCGGCCCAGCTCGTCCGCCTCGAGGACGCCCGCAACAGCTCCGGTCTCGACGTCGAAGAGCGTGACCACGAAGGACACGCCGTGCGGCGTGGCCGCGTAGAGCTTGCCGCCTGCGAAGCCGAGGCCGCGATCCACGGCGGCCATGTCCGCGAGCGCGCCCTCGGGCAGGCGCAGCCGGCGCCGGGGCGCGATCTCGACGTCGCCGGCCGCCATGCGCCGGAAGCAGCCCTCGATCGCCTCCACCGCGTCGGCAGGGGAGAGAAGGCCGCGCACCTCCGCTTCGCTCAGGTAGAGCGGCACGCGCGCGAGTCTATGCACCGGGCCGCAGGCGGTTGAGCCGGGCTGCGGGGACCGTAGACTCGTCCTCTCGGTGAGCGGCGACTACCTGGAGGAGCGCCTGGGGGCCCTGCTCGGGCGGCTGGCGACGCCCGGACGGGGCCCGGGAGGAGGGTCGGCGGCGGCCCTCACGATCGCGCTCGCGGCGGGAACGATCCGCATGGTCGCTCGCTCGGGCGCGGGCTCGTGGGACGAGGCGGGCGGGCTCGCCGCCCAGGCGGACGCGATCGCGGAGCGCGCGGGCGAGCTCGCCGCCGCCGACGCGGAGGCCTGGGACGCGGCGCTGGCGGCACTACGGGAGGCCGAGGGCGAGCAGGGCGAAGACGCCCG
>DATLYU010000058.1:0-3264 GCA_035574435.1 Gaiellaceae bacterium
GGCGACGATCGCGGTCGCCGAGCGGCTCCTGCGCGCGAGCGGGGTCCGCGTCGACCTCGAGTCGGCCGTGTACCGGGCGGATCGGCGCATCCGGCCGCGCGAGACGCTCGAGCTCGCCCGCCGGGCGCGGGCCGCACGGCCCTCGATCTACGGCGACGACGCGCTCGCCTGGGCGCTCGCGCGAGCGGGTCGCTGCCGGGAGGCGCTGCCGCTCGCCCGCCGGGCGCTGCGCCTGCGGACGCAGGACGCGCTCCTCTTCTTCCACCGGGGCTACGCGGAGGGCTGCGCGGGGAACCGGGCGGCGATGCGGCGCTGGTACGCGCGGGCGCTGGCGACGAACCCGCACTTCTCGGTGCGCTGGGCGCCCGTCGCGCTCGCCGCGGCTAGATGAGGAGCATCAGCCGCGCCTTGCAGCGGCACTCGCTGTTCTTGACCCTGTGCGTCCGGCACTCCCAGTACTCCCAGGCGATCCACTTCAGGTGTTGGATCTCGAGGAGGATGAGGGCGAGGATCCAGAGCAGGATGCCGGTCTCGGACAGGGCCATGAGCCCGGCGTTCTAGCAGCGCGGCGGGCCGCGCGCAATGCCCGTTTTCGGCCGGCTCTAAACCCACGCCGCGTCACCCGGGCTGGGCAGGATTGCCCAGCGCCCCTCCGGCCCTGTCCGTACCATCCGGGCGTGAGCCGCATGCGCGCCTGGCTCGCGCTCGCGCCGGTCGCCGCGGCCGGCGTCCTCGTCGCCCACGCGCTCGCCTACCGGCTCACGGGCACGCCCGACGCGCCGCTCCACGCCTACCTCGCCCATGCGCCGCAGCTGCTCGTCGTGCTCGCCCTCGTCGGCTGGGGCGCTGCGGCGCTCGCGAGCCGCCTGCGCAGGCCGCCCCTCTGGGCCTTCCCGGTCGCCGCGGTGGCGCTCTTCGTCGTCCAGGAGCACGTCGAGCGCCTCGTCCACACGGGCCGGCCGCCGCTCTTGCTCGCCGCCCCCGAGTTCCTGCTCGGCCTCCTCCTGCAGCTCCCGGTGGCCGCGCTCGTGGCCGTGCTCGCGCGCTGGCTCCTGGCCGCGCTCGTCCCCGCTCCTCCGCGCCGGCCGCCCGCGCAGCGGTGGCTCGCCCTCCCCGTGCGACTTCCCGCGGGCGTGCACCTCTGCGCGACCGTGGGACCGCCGCTCCCGGGCCGCGGGCCTCCGTTCCTCGCCGCATCCTGAGACCGGCCGCCGCGCGGGCGGCCCGACCGAGTGGAGGAGCGACATGAGACGATTCGCGACCGTGCCGGCAGCGCTGCTCGCGGCGCTCGCCCTGGCCGGCTGCGGCGGCGAAGACGAGGCGTCCCCGCCGGAGACGACGAGCACGCAGCACACCACCGAGACCGCGACCCAGACGACGGAGACGACGACCGAGCCGGCCGGCGTCCCGGCGACGATCCGCATCGAGGTGCGCGACGGACGCACGGTCGGCGGGCTCGCGCGGCCGGAAGTCGAGGAGGGCGCGCGCGTGCAGCTCGTCCTCGCCGCCGACGTCAGCGGCGACGTCCACCTGCACGGCTACGACCTCGAAGCACGCGTCACGCCGAGCCGGCCGGCGCGCCTGCGCTTCACCGCCACCATTCCCGGACGCTTCGAGATCGAACTGCACGCACGCCCCGAGCTCCACGTAGGCGAGCTGACCGTGCGGCCGTGAGCGTGCTCGCGCACGGCATCGGCGGGGTCCGCGACCTGCCGGTCCCGGAGTCGTTTTTCTTCACGACCGCGGCCGTCGTCCTCGTCGTCTCGTTCGTGCTGCTCGGCGCGCTCTGGCGCCGTCCGGTGCTCGCGCGCCGCTCCGCCGGGCGCGCGTCGGCGGCGCTCGGGGCCGTGGCCGGCTCGCGCTCGCTCCGCGCGCTCGTGCAGGCGCTCTCCGTCGGCCTCTTCGCCCTCACGCTCGCGGCCGCGTTCTTCGGGACGACCACGGAGCTCCTCAACTTCGCGCCCACGTTCGTCTACGTCGCCTTCTGGCTGGGGGTTCCGCTCCTCTCCGTGCTGCTGGGGGACGTCTGGCGCGTGCTCAGCCCGTGGCGCGCGCTTGCGGACGCGGCCGTGTGGGCGCTCGAGCGCGGCGGCCGGGAGGCACGGCCGCTGCTCGAGTGGCCCGTGCGGCTCGGGCGCTATCCCGCCGCGGTCGCGCTCTTCGCGTTCGTCGCGCTCGAGCTCGCGCACCCCCGGCCGGCGGCGCCGCGCACGCTCGGGCTCGCGATCGCGCTCTACACATACTGGGCGCTCGCGGGCATGGCCGTGTACGGGCGCGACCCCTGGACGCGGCACGGCGAGGGCTTCGCGGTCGCGTTCGGGCTGCTCGCCCGGCTCGCGCCGCTCGCCGTGCGCGACGGCCGGGTCGTGGTGCGCTGGCCAGTCACCGGGCTCGCGGGCGCCGAGCGCGTCCGCGGCACGGTCGTCTTCGTCGGCGTCCTGCTCGGCTCCACGAGCTTCGACGGCTTCAGCCGCACGAGCGTCTGGCAGGACCTCGTGGCCGACGTCCAGGCGGACCTCGCGGGCAGCTCCCAGCGCACGCTCGACCTCGTGCTGACACTCGTGAACGTGGCCGGGCTGGCCGGGTTCGTGGCGCTCGTCGTGCTCACGTACGCGGCGGCGGTCTGGGCCGCCGGCGCGCTCGTGGACGCCCCGCGCTCGCTGCGGCCCGACTTCGTCCGCTCGCTCGTCCCCATCGCTTTCGCGTACCTCGTGGCGCACTACTTCTCGCTCTTCGTCATCCAGGGCCAGTTCCTCGCGCCGCTCGCCTCCGACCCGCTGGGCAAGGGATGGGATCTCTTCGGGACGGCCGACGTGGCCCCGAACCTGGCGGTCGTCTCGCCCGAGACCGTGTGGTACGTCCAGGTCGTGTCCCTCGTGGTGGGGCACGTGGCGGGCCTCGCGGTCGCGCACGACCGCGCGGTCGAGGTCTTCCGGGAGCGGGGGGACGCGCTGCGCTCGCAGTATCCGCTGCTGGCGCTCATGGTCCTGTACACGGTCGGCGGCCTGTGGCTGCTCTCGCGGGGCTGATAGTCGCCCACGGAGGCCTCGCCGGCGCCCTCGTGGAGGCGTCGCTCGCGGTGGCCGTGGTCGGCTTCCTCGTCGCCGTGTGGCTGCGCGAGCGCCGGCGCGGGCGCCGCCGCCGCGGCCCGGCGCGGCTCAGGGACGACGGCTCGGCGTGACGAAACCCGCGTACAGGAGGAGGGCCGCGAGCGCGAGCGTGGGGGCGAGGGCGCCCGCGCCGAGCCCGCCCAGCGCGCTCCCC
>DATLYU010000059.1:0-7951 GCA_035574435.1 Gaiellaceae bacterium
CCGCACGCCATCCGCATCCTCGGCCGTGCCTGGCTGCGTGTGATCTGGCGCATGTGGCAGGACCGAACGCCCTACGACCCGGCCCAGCACGGAAGCCTCCAGCGCCTCCTCGCGCAGGGGGGTTGACACAGGGCGTCTCACGGCGCGCCCTCGGCCCGCACCATCCGCCGCACGTACGGCACCGAGAGGGCGGCCACGAGCAGGAGCATGAGGAGGGAGATCGCCGCCCCGCGCCCGAAGTCCGACTTGGCGTAGCCCTCGATGTACACGTACACCCCCATCAGGTAGTTGGACGCGTCCAAGTGGGAGGCGCCGATGAGCAGGTACGGCTGCGTGAAGACGCCGAAGTCCCAGATGATGGAGAGGCTCGTGAGGATGAGCAGGATCGGCTTCAGCACCGGGAAGGTGACGTCGCGGAAGACGCGCAGCGGCCCGGCGCCGTCGATCTCGGCCGCCTCCACGAGCTCCCGCGGCACCTGCGCGAGCGCCGCGTAGACGGTGATGGTGACGAAGGGGATCGCCCCCCAGACGATGAGGAGCGAGACCATCGCGAGCTTGGAGAAGGTGCCCGCGTACCAGTCGTGCTGGGCGTCCACGAGACCGACCCGGGAGAGGACGTAGTTGAGGACGCCGTTGTGGAAGTTCGTCATCCAGTACCAGACCTGCACCGCGACCACCGCCGGCATCGCCCAGGCGAGCACGAGCCCGGAGGAGAGGAGGACGCGCACGGGCGAGCTGACCCGCACGAGGAGGAGCGCGAGCAGCGTCCCGAGCACGATGGTCAGGCCGACGGTGGCCGCGGTGAAGAGCGTCGTGCGCAGGAGCGTGTCCCAGAAGACGGCGTCGCGCAGAACGGACGCGTAGTTGTCGAGCCCGATCCAGGCGCCCTCCCGCTGGATGAGCTCGGAGAGCTGGTAGCGCTGGAAGGAGAGGACGACGAGCCGGTAGAGCGGGTAGCCGAGGATCCCCGCGAGCACGACCGCGACGGGGAGGATGAGCCAGTAGGGAGCCGCCCCGGCGAGGGCGCGCGAGCGCGAGCGCGGCCGCCGCCGAGGCCGGCTTCCCGGGACCTCGGCGGCGGCCGCTTCCTCCGGGACGAGGCTGGTCACGAGTCCGCGCCCCGGCCGCTCCTGTCAGGGACGGTTGAGCGTGTACGTGATGTTGTCGCTCGCGACCTCCGCCGCTTCCTTGATCGTCATCTTGTTCGTGAGGATCCGGGCGAGCATCGTGCGGAGGATGTTGCCATTCTCCACGTCCACCCAGTGCTTCGCCGTCGGCACGAACCAGCTCCGCCGGGCCGCCCGCTCGTTGACGCTCGAGCCGAGCAGGCTCGTCGTGTTCGGGATGTTCCCCTTCGCGCGAAGCGCGGTCATCGAGGGCGTGTCCGTGAAGGCGCGGATCCACGCGGCCGCCTTCTCCCTGTTCGCGCCGACCGGGACGGCGAGGTCGGAGCCGCCGAGGAAGCCGGGCATCGGCTGCCCCTTCGTCCGGCTCGGCATCACGAACTGCCCGGTCCGCGCCTTGTGGTTGCCGACGCAGCAGGAGAACCAGGCGGGGCCGATGATGGCGGCCGCCTGCCCCTGCGCATACACGTCGTAGGGCTGCGGCCGCGCCTCGTCGGTCGTCTTGCTCGCCCGCGAGGCGGCGTCGAAGAAGCGCTTGAAGGCGGCCAGGCCGGCGACCGCCTGGGGCCGGTCGAGCGTGCCGATCCACTTGCCCTTGCTCGTGGTCGCGATCCGCCCGCCGTGGTCGTAGACGAAGCTCATCGCCACGTACCAGTCCGTGCCGGCCACGTAGACGGGCGAGAAGCTCTTCGCGCGGTTGCGCTGCCCGAGCTTCCGCGCCGCGGCGATGAACTCGTCGAGGCTGGTCGGGATCCGGACACCCGCCGCCTGGAAGAGATCGGTGCGATAGGTGACGACGCGCGAGCCCGCGTAGTACGGGACGCCGTACAGCTTGCCCCCGTACCGGCCTGACGCGGCGAGCCCCGCGAGCCACGTGCTCTGGTTGGGGAAGGAGAGCCCGCTCAGGTCCTGGAAGGCCCCGGCGGCCATGTACTTCGTCATCTCCGTGTTCCCCATCTCGACGACGTCGGGGGCGTTGCCGCCCGCGAGCGCCGCGTCCAGCTTCTGCAGGTGGGTGCCCCAGGTCTGGTACTGGACATCCACCTTCCATCCGGGGTTCTGGGCCTCGAACTGCGCGTTCGCGGCCGCGACCACGTCGGGCCAGCCGGACTGGGCGTCGACCTGTAGCCAGACGGTCAGGGTGTTGGCGGCGCTGCCGCCGGACGCGCTCGTCGCCGCCCCCGCCGAGAGGACGAGGGCCGCGAGGACGGTGGTCGTGACGATCCTGGGCACTCTCATGGGCATCTCCCACAGCCTCTGGACGGCTGGCCGTGGCAGACGCGCGCCGCCCAGTGGTTTATACCAATCTGCCACCAGGCGGAAAGGCTGTCACATTCCGCGACGTCTGTCAAGACCGCGCCGCGACGAGATCGTGTGAACGTGCGCCGATTACGGCGACCTTTCGCCGTGTCCCCGCCGCTTCCCGGGCGTCTTCTGGTCTATACCAGGCCTGCGGGTGCGGCCGTCGCGCGACCCGGGGCGCGTGCGCGGCCGCTCGGGGTTGCGGGTGAGGGCCGTGACGAGCTTGTACCGGTCGCCGCGGTAGATCGACTCCACGAACTCGACGATCTCCCCTGTCTGGGAGCGCGTCACGCGCTCGAAGCGGAACGCGGGCGAGTGGAGAGGGACGCCCAGCGCCTCCGACTCCTCCTCGTCGGTCACCGTCGGCTCGATCGTCTGCTCGCCGCCGACGATCTCGATCCCGTACCGCGCGCTCAGGAGCTCGTAGAACGAGCCGTCGTCCAGGTCCTTGGCGGTGAGCCCGGGGACGTACGCGGCGCGCACGTGCAGCGTCTCGATGGCCATGCTCTCCCCGTCCGCGAGCCGCAGCCGGCGCGCGATCACGACCGGCTCCGAGGGGGAGAGGCGCAGCACGCGGCCCAGACGCGCGCCCGCCGGGACGACGCGCAGCTCGAGCGTCCGGCTCGAGGGGCGGAGCCCGCGCCGCCGCATGTCGTCGGTGAACGAGGTCATGGTCAGCTCCTGCGTGATCTTCGGCTCGCTGACGAACGTGCCGGCGCCGCGCCGCCGCACGAGGTAGCCCTCGCGGACGAGATCCTCGAGCGCGGCCCGCACGGTCAGGCGGGAGACGCCGAGCTGCGCGCTGAGCTGGCGCTCGGAGGGGATCGCGTCTCCCACCTCGAGCTCCTCGATCAGGTCGAGCACCCGCTCCCGGGTCTGGCTCTGCTTCGTCATCGTCTCGGACCGCTCATGCGTGACCCACAGATCGGGTAATACCACTTCGGGCCGGGGCGGCGTCGGCGAGCAGGCTCTCCCCGGTCTCCGGGTCGAAGAAGTGCGCGCGGGCGGTGTCGCAGGTCAGGCGAATCCTCGCTCCCGGTCTCGCCCGGCTGCGCGCGTCGACGCGGGCCGTGAGCAGCGCCCGCGGCTCGAGCGGGAGCCCGCCCTCCTCCTCGGCGGGGCCCCCCTCCGCCGGGACGCGCCGGGCGTCGACGTAGAAGTAGACGTGCGCGTCGGAGCCGAGCTCCTCGACGACCGCGACCTCCACCTCCAGCGTGGGGGCGCCGTCCGCGGAGAAGGCGGCGTCCTCGAAGGACTCTGGCCGCAGCCCGAGGACGATCCGTCCAGGCGCGCCGTCCCGCGGGCGCCGGACCGGATCGAGCGGCAGGCGATGCAGCCCGAAGCGCACCTCGTCGCCCTCCACGGCCGCCTCGACCAGGTTCATCGCGGGCGAGCCGATGAAGCCGGCCACGAACAGGCTGCGCGGCTCGTGGTAGAGCCGCTGCGGCGTGTCCACCTGCAGGACGCGGCCCTCCCGCATCACCGCCACCCGCTGCCCGAGCGTCATCGCCTCGACTTGGTCGTGCGTCACGTAGACGGTGGTCACGCCGAGCCTCCGGTGGAGCTGCGCAAGCGAGGCGCGCATCCCGACGCGCAGCTTCGCGTCCAGGTTGGAGAGCGGCTCGTCCATCAGGAAGGCGACCGGCTCGCGCACGATGGCGCGGCCCATGGCGACGCGCTGGCGCTGACCGCCGGAGAGCTCCGCGGGGCGGCGATCGAGCAGGCCCGCGAGGCCGAGCAGCTCCGCCACCTCGGCGACCCGCCGGGCGATCTCCGCCTTCGGCGTCCGCCGCACCTTGAGCCCGTAGCCGAGGTTCTCGCGCACGGTGAGGTGCGGGTAGAGCGCGTAGCTCTGGAAGACCATGGCGATGTCCCGGTGGCGCGGGGCGAGGTCGGTGACGTCGCGGCCGCCGACGAGGACGCGCCCGCTCGTCACCTCCTCGAGGCCCGCGATCGCGCGTAGGAGCGTCGACTTGCCGCAGCCGGAGGGTCCGACGAGGGCGAGGAACTCCCCGTCGGCGACGGCGAGCGTGACGTCGTCGAGCGCGACCACCCCGCCGGGGAAGATCTTGCTGACGTGCTCGAGGACGATCTCAGCCACGGGGCGCAGCTCTCCGGGCAGGGTGGGGGTCGGCGGCACGCATGGGGTTGGAACCTCGTAGGCAATACCGAATACCACATTCGCGCGCAAAGTGGTATTGACCATCACGTGGTCGGATGCGTAGACTCGGTCGATGCTCTCGGAATCCTCGCCGCCTTCCCCGCCGCCCGCGGGCGGGCGGGCGGGGCTCGACGACCTGCTCACCGAGGCGGGCGGAGAGCCGGCCGCGGACCTCGAGTCCCGGCCCACCGCCGAGCTCGTGCGGCTGATGCACGAGGCCGACCGGGCCGTCCTGCCGGCGGTGGGCGCGGCCGTCGAGCGGATCGCGTCCGCGATCGACGCGGTCGTCGCCCGCCTCGAGCGAGGCGGGCGCCTGATCTACGTCGGCGCCGGCAGCTCCGGCCGGATCGCCGCGCTGGACGCGAGCGAGTGCGAGTCGACGTTCGCGGCCGCTCCCGGCCTGGTTGTCGCGCTCGTGGCAGGAGGCGCCTTCGCCTCCCCCGCCGAGCAAGAGGCGGCCGAGGACGACCGGGCGGCGGGGGCGCGGGAGCTGGCGGCGCTCGGCCCGGGCCCGGCGGACGCGGTCGTCGTCGTGAGCGCGTCCGGTCGCACGCCCTACGTGCTCGGGGCAGCGGAGGCGGCGCGCGCCGCCGGGGCGCTCACGGTGGGGATCGTCTGCGTCGAGGGCTCCGAGCTCGGCCGCTTGGTCGAGCACGAGGTGCCGGTCGTCGTCGGGCCCGAGTTCCTCGCCGGGTCGACGCGTCTCAAGGCGGGAACGGCGCAGAAGCTCGTCCTGAACATGCTCTCCACGATCTCCATGATCCGGCTGGGGAAGACCTTCGGGAACCTGATGGTGGGCGTGCTGCCGGCGAACGAGAAGCTGCGCGCGCGCGTCCGGCGGATCGTGCGGACGGCGACCGGCGCGCCGCCGGAGCGGGTGGAGGAGGCGCTCGCCGCCGCGGACGGGGACGCCAAGGTCGCGATCGTCTCGCTGCTCGCGGGCGTGGACGCGGCCGCGGCCCGGGCGCGCCTGGCCGAGACCGGAGGGCGCGTCAGGCCCGCCCTCGGGCGGGGCGCCTGAGATGAGGCTCGGGGTCGAAGCGGCGCTCGTCGACGGCCGGCTCCTCCCCGGGGACCTGGAGGTGGTGGACGGCCTGGTGGCCCGCGCCGGCCTCGCCTCGCCCAACGGCCGCGGGATCGCCGCTCCCGGCTTCCTCGACCTGCAGGTGAACGGCTTCGCCGGCGTCGACTTCCTGGAGGCGGACGCGGACGGGTACCGGCGGGCCGGGCGGGCGCTGCTGGAGACCGGGGTCACCGCGTACCTGCCGACGTTCATCACGGCGAGCGAGGAGCGTCTGCTCGCCGCGCTGCGCGCCCTGCCGGCGGGCGCGAGCGGAGGCCCGCGCATCCTGGGCGCCCACCTGGAGGGGCCGTTCCTCTCGCCGCGCCGGCTCGGCATCCACCCGGCGCGCGAGCGCCGCGACCCGGACGTGCGCCTGCTCGAGCGCCTGCTCGCGGCCGGCCCGGTCCGGCTGGTCACCCTCGCGCCGGAGCTGCCGGGCGCCGACGCGCTGATCCGGCTGCTCGTCGCCCGGGGGGTCGCGGTCTCGTGCGGCCACTCGGACGCCACCTCCGAGCAGGCGCACGCCGCGTTCGACGCGGGCGTGCGCGCGGTCACGCACCTCTTCAACGCGATGCGCCCCTTCACCCACCGCGACCCGGGGATCGCGGTCGCGGCGCTCGCGCGCGAGGACGTGATCGTGCAGGTGATCCTGGACGAGGTCCACCTCGCCCCGGAGACGGCGAGCATGGTCTGGCAGGCGGCGGCGGGCCGGGTGGCCCTGGTGACGGACGCGGTCGCGGGCGCCGCCGCCGCCGACGGCAGGTATCGCATCGGGGGGGTGCAGATCGAGATCGCGGACGGCGTGGCTCGCGGGGAGGACGGCGAGCTCGCCGGCAGCACGCTGACGATGATCGGCGCCGTGCGCAACCTGCATGCGCTCGGCGCCTCCCTGGAGCAGGCGCTCGAGGCGGCGACGGCGGTGCCCGCCCGGGTCCTGGACGAGCGCTCGGCGGGTCGGATCGCCCCCGGAACGCCGGCCGATCTCGTCGTCCTCAGCGAGGAGCTGGAGATCGTGCGGGTGCTCGTGGGAGGAGTGGAGCGTGTCGCCGTCTGAGGCGCAGGCCGCGGCGAGCCGGCCGGGCGAGGAGGAGCGGGGGGCGCGCTTCCTCGCGGAGATCCGCGAGCAGCCGGCCGCGCTCGAGCGCCTCCTCGCGCGCAGCGGCGAGATCGCCTCGGCGGCGGCGGAGATGCGGCGGCGGGGGGCAGCGCTCGTGCGCATGGTGGGCCACGGCTCCTCCGACAACGCGGCCTCCTACGGCGTGTACGCGTTCGGGTTGCTGCCCGGCTGGACGGCGGTGCGCGACTCGATCTCGCTCATCGTGTACTACGGGGCCTCCCTGGATCTGCGCGGCTGCACGGTGCTCGCGCTCTCCCAGTCCGGGCGCACGCCGGACGTGGTCGAGCACGTGCGGCGCGCGCGGAGGCGGGGCGCGCTCACGGTCGCCCTCACCAACGACGCGGGCTCCGAGCTCGCCGCCGCGGCCGACGTGTGCCTCCCGCTCGACGCCGGGCCCGAGCGCGCGGTGGCCGCGACGAAGACCTACACGAACCAGCTCGCGGCGCTCTTCCTGCTCGCCGCGCATGCGGCGGGCGAGGGCGGGCGCGCCGAGGACGACCTGCGGGCGACCGCGGCGCTCCTGCGCGGGCTCGTGGCCGAGGTCGAGCGCACGGTCGCGCCCGCCGCGCTCCCGTTCGCGTTCGCCGGCCGCATGTTCGTCGTCGGGCGTGGGTGCGAGCTCGCCACGGCCAAGGAGATCGCGCTCAAGCTGCTCGAGACCTGCCGGATCGCCGCCGAGCCGCTGACCGCGACCGAGCTCGTCCACGGGCCGGTGGCCGCGCTCGACCCTCTCTTCCCAGTGTGGGCGATCGCCTCCGGGGACGAGACGCTTCCGGCGGTGCTCGACGCCGTCGCCCGCGCCCGCGCGGCGGGCGCGACCCTGGTCGCGAGCGGGAGCGCGGCGGAGCTGGTCGAGGGCGCCGACCTCGTCCTCCCCGTCCCCCGCCCGCCGCGCCCTCTCCTCTCCCCGCTGCTCTCGGTCGTCCCCGGCCAGCTCTTCGCCTGGGCGCTCTCGCGCGCCCGGGGCCTCGACCCGGACGCCCCGCGCGGGCTCTCCAAGGTCACCCTCGCCCGCTGAGCCGCGACCCGGCAGCGCGGGGCGAGGGTCGGGGTGCCACCGCGGCCGCCGCGTCGCCAGCGGCAACTGCCTCGTCGGGCACTTGGCGCCCTCCGACGGGCACGTGACGATCTGCCGCGCCGCCGGTGGTCGCCTCGCCGCCCCGGCTGCGCTCGGACCGGGCGAC
>DATLYU010000060.1:0-17963 GCA_035574435.1 Gaiellaceae bacterium
GCCGGGCACGCCGGAGCGCCGGCGCGTCCGGGCTCGCGACCGCGCGCGGGCGCAGGCTAGGCAGGCGCACCCGTCAACCTCCCGAAGCGGCTGCGCAGGCGCGCGGCGAACGCCTTCGTGATCTCGCCCTCGGGCGCGTCCTGCTGCCAGGCGAGCGCGCGCGCGGCGAGCGCGAGCTCGTCGTCGCCGAGACGCTCGACCTCCTCGGCGACGAGCTCGAGCGCGCGCCGGCGGTCCTCCGCCCCGTTCTCCGTCACCGGGCTCTCGAGGAGGGCGAGCGCGCGCTCGAGCGGAGGGACCGTCGGAACCGGCTCGGGCTCTGGCTCCGGCTCCGGCTCCGGCTCCCGGCGCGGCCAGACGCGAACGACGACGGCGGCGGCGAGCGCGAGGAGGAGCGAGCCGAGCAGCACGAGCAGCGCGCCAAGCGCCCAGGGCGGCACGCGGTACGACACCGCCGGGAGCGACTCGAGGTCCGCGCGCCAGGGCGAGGCCAGCGCGTCGCCCTCCCCCTCGTCGAGCCCGTGCACGCGCGTGTGCACGACGAGCGTGGGGAACGTGACCGCGAGCCTCTGGGCCTGCGCACCCTCGCCGGACGAGGCCCGGTAGCGCACCCGGGCGGGGTCGAAGTCGAGCTCCTCCGTCTCGCGGGCGGGCACGCAGAGCGCGGTCAGGCAGCGCAGCACGTACACCGTGCGCAGGTGCGCGCTCTGCCCGGCGAGGTCGAGCTCGCGCCGGGCCGGGCGGACGGGCGCCCAGGGAGCGGGGTCCCACGAGACCTCCACCGTCTCGGGGTCCACGACCGCCCGGTCGACGACGACGTCGAGCGTGGCCGTGAGGGTGTCGCCGAAGAGCGCGATCCGGGGCTCGAGCGCGCCGCTGGCCGCGATCGGCGCCTGGGCGACGGAGGGGACGTCCCCGCCGAGCGCCTCTCCCCCGCCCCCGGACCGGAGCCCGAAGACGGCGACCACGACCGCGAGCGCGAGCAGCCCGAGCCCGGCGGCGGGGACGAGGCGGCTGCCCGAGCGTCTCACGCGCCCACCACCCGCCGCGTCCGCCGCAGCTCCGTCCAGACCAGGAACTCGCCCAGGATGTCGCCCGCCTCGCTCGACGAGAGCAGCACGGGGTCGAGGTCGAGCTCGCGGAACATGGCGAGCAGGCCGCGCAGCCGCTCCTCGTTCGCCTCCCGCCTCGCCTCCGCCTCGCCGCGGCGCAGGCGCACGTGCGCGACGCGCCCGCTCTGCGGGTCGCGCAGCGGGACGACGATCCCGCTCACGTCGGGAAAGCTCTGCTCCCACGTCGGGTCCTGGATCACCACCGGCACCAGGTCCCAGCGGTGGCCGACCGCCTCCAGCCAGAGCTCGAGCGGCGGCGTGGGGATGAAGTCGGAGAGGAGAAAGACGAACGTCCCGGGCGAGACCGCGCGCGGATGCGCGGCCAGGTGGGCGAAGGAGCGCTCGAGCCAGTCGGCCGGCCCGCCGTACTCGAGCGACCAGAGCCGCTCGTCCTGGAGCTCGATCAGCTTGCGCTCGCCCTTGGGCTGCCGCCAGTGCGGCTCGCCGTCCGCGTAGTCCAGGTAGCCGACGAAGCCGCCCGCCGCGCCCGCGCTCGCGAGGACGAGCTCGACCGTCCTACGCATGGCGAGCGGCTTGTCCAGCCACGGCAGCGGCGGCGCGTGGTGCGCCATCTGCGGACGACGGTCGCACACGATCACGACCTTCGGCGCCTCCTCGGCGAACTTCTCGCGGACGACGAACTCGTCGCGGCCGCGCGCGGTGGAGACGCGCGCCGAAGCCGCCCAATCGATCGCGTGCATGTCGTCCCCGGGCCGGTACGGACGCGCGCCGGCGAGGTCCGAGCCCGCCCCGCGGCGGAGGCTGCGCATCGTGCCGAAGGAGAGCCCGATCACTCGCCTCCGCGGGACGAGGGGAAAGGTGAGCCGCCCGCCGCGCACGGGACGCTCGCTAGGAGCGCGGCTGCTCGAAGATCGGATCCTCCTCCGAGCCGGGGCGCGGCGCGCGCTCCAGGCAGGCCGCGCGGAAGCTCTCGATCGCCTCCTCCCAGCCCGTCGCGCGGGCGCGTGCGACGAAGGTCGGGGTGAAGACGACGCGGTGCAGGAGGACCGCGGCGAACAGGCGCTCGACGTCCTCGGGGATGGCGTAGGCACGCCCGTGCAGGAGCGCCCAGGCGCGGATGGCGCGCTCGAGCGCCAGGCTGCCGCGCACCGAGCTGCCGATCACGACCTCCTCCTGCTCGCGGGTCGCGCGGACGAGCTCGACGAGCCAGCGGTGGATGACCTCGTCCACGTACACGTGCTGCACCGCCTCCCGGAGGAGCTGCACGTCCGCGAGCGTGACCACCGGGCGCAGCTCCTCGAGCGGATGCGCGAAGCGCTGCTCCTCGAGGATGCGCAGCTCGTCCTCGAGCCCGGGGTAGCCGAGCGCGGTGCGCAGGAAGAAGCGGTCGAGCTGCGCCTCCGGAAGCGGGAAGGTGCCCTCGTACTCGATCGGGTTCTCTGTCGCGATGAGCAGGAACGGCGAGGGCAGCGGCCTGGTGACGCCGTCCACGGTGACCTGGGACTCGGCCATCGCCTCGAGCAGGGCGGACTGCGTCTTCGGCGTGGCGCGGTTGATCTCGTCCACGAGGACGACGTTCGCGAACACGGGCCCGGGCCGGAACTCGAAGTCGCGCGTCTTCTGGTTGAAGATGGAGAGCCCCGTGACGTCGGTCGGCTGCAGGTCCGGCGTGCACTGGATGCGCGCGTTCGTCGCCTCCTCGATCGTCCCGGCGAGCGCGCGCGCGAGCACCGTCTTGGCCGTCCCGGGCACGTCCTCGAGCAGCACGTGCCCGCCGCAGGCGAGCGCGGTGAGGACGAGCTTCACCTCCTCGCGCTTCCCGTACACGACGCGCTCGATGTTGTCCACGAAGCGCGTCGCGACCGCGGTCGCCTCCGCGAAGCGCGCGGAGGCGCCGTCGCGCTCGGGCAGTGCCTCCACGGGCGCGATGCTAGCTGCGCCCGGGTCGCGGATCGGAGTCGCCATGGCCGTCCTCTCGTTGTACGCCGGCCGCCGCCCTTTGTTAGCGGGCCGTGAGCGCGCGGCAGTGCTCTCGCTCCCGACAGACACGTCCGAAACGGGCAGTAGCGTGGGCGCGCCGATGCGCCTCCTCGTCGCCCGCTGCGAGGTCCGGTACACGGGCCGGCTGAGCGCCTTCCTGCCCGAGGCGACGCGGCTCGTCCTGCTCAAGGCGGACGGCTCCGTGCTCGTGCACGCCGACGCGGGCGGCTACAAGCCGCTCAACTGGATGACCCCGCCCACCGTGCTCGAGGAGGCGGACGGCGTGCTCGTCGTGCGCAAGCGGGCGGGCAGGAGCGAGGATCGCCTTGAGATCCGCCTGCTCGAGGTGCTGAGCGACGTCGAGCACGAGCTGGGCGAGGAGGCGGGGCTGGAGAAGGACGGCGTCGAGGCCGACCTGCAGGCGGAGCTGGCGGCCCGCCCCGAGGCGCTGGAGGCGGGGCTGCGGCTCGTCCGCCGCGAGTGGCCGACGGACGTCGGCCCGCTCGACCTCATGTGCCGCGACGCGGAGAACGGCTGGGTGGCGGTCGAGGTGAAGCGGGTGGGCACGCTCGAGGCCGTGGAGCAGCTCTGCCGCTACCTCGAGCGCATCCGGCGCGAGCCCGGTCTCGCCGCGTGCCGCGGCCTGCTCGCAGCGCAGCAGGTGAAGCCGCAGGCGCGCACGCTCGCCGAGGCGCGCGGCCTCGCCTGCGTCGAGGTCGACCTCGCCGTGCTCCGGGGCGAGCGCGAGCCCGAGCTGACCCTCTTCGCCGCCTCGCGCTCGGGTGCCTAGATCAGCGCCTCCGCGCCGCCCACGACCTCGAGGATCTCCTGCGTGATCTCGGCCTGGCGGGCGCGGTTCATCTCCAGCGTCAGCGAGTCGATGAGCTCGGCCGCGTTCTTGGACGCGTTGCGCATCGCGGTCATGCGCGCGCCCTGCTCGGACGCCGTGGACTCGAGCAGCGCGCGGTAGACCTGCGTCTCCACGTACACGGGTAGCAGCCGCTCGAGGATGAGCTCGGGCTCCGGCTCGAAGATGAAGTCGCCGCGCAGCGCGTCCGTCGCCCGCTCCTCCTCGTCCGTCTCCAGGATGTCGGGCGAGATGGGCAGGATCTCCTGCTCGGTCACGCGCTGGGTGAGCGCGGACACGAACGTGTTGTAGACGAGCACGACCCGGTCGACCTCCCCGCTCGTGAAGAGCTCGCCGACGCGATGCGCGATCGCCTGGGCGTCCTCGTACGCGGGCCGGTCGGTGAAGCCGACGTACGCGCCCGCGAGCTCGCGCCGGCGGAAGAGGAGCGTCGAGCGCCCCTTCTTGCCGGCCACGACCCAGCGCACGCCCTTGCCTTCCGCTTGCAGGGCGCGCTCGAGCGCGAACGCGCGCCGCACGATCTGCGCGTTGAACGCGCCCGCGAGGCCGCGGTCGCCGGTCAGCGGGACGAGCGCGACGTTCTCCACCGTCTCCCGCTGCTCGAGCAGCGGCAGCCGGACGGAGGACGCCGCGCGCCCGACGCCGGCGATCAGCTCCGTCATGGTCGAGGCGTAGGGGCGCAGGGCGACGATCCGCTGCTCGGCGCGGCGCAGCTTCGCGGCCGCGACCAGCTCCATCGCACGCGTGATCTTCCGCGTGTTGCGGACGGAGCGGATGCGGCGCTTGAGGTCCTGGACCGAGGCCATGGGCTAGCCGGCGAGGCCCTTCTCCTCCTCGACCGCGAACGCGTTCAGGAAGCGCTCGAGCTCGGCCTCGAGCTTCGACTCGGTCTCCTCGGAGAGCTCGCCCGACTCCCGGATCGCGGCCAGGATGGTGCCCTCGGTGCGCAGGTGCTCGCGCAGCTCCTCGTGGAAGCGGGGCACCTGCCCGACGGGGATGCTGTCGAGCCAGCCGTGGATCCCGGCGTAGATCGCCGTCACCTGCTCCTCGAACGGCCACGGCTGGTACTGCGGCTGGTTCAGCGTCGCGACCATGCGCTCGCCGCGCGCGAGCGCGTTCTGCGTCGCCGTGTCGAGCTCGGAGCCGAACTGGGAGAACGCCTCCAGCTCGCGGTACTGGGCGAGGTCGAGGCGCAGCCGCCCCGCCACCTGCCGCATGGCGCGGCGCTGCGCGTTCCCGCCCACGCGGGAGACGGAGGTGCCGACGTTGATCGCCGGCCGCACGCCCGAGAAGAAGAGGCTCGACTCGAGGAAGATCTGCCCGTCGGTGATGGAGATGACGTTCGTCGGGATGTACGCGGAGATGTCGCCGGCCTGCGTCTCGATCACCGGCAGCGCGGTCAGGGACCCGCCGCCCAGCTCGTCCGAGAGCTTGCACGCGCGCTCGAGCAGCCGCGAGTGCAGGTAGAAGACGTCGCCCGGGAAGGCCTCGCGGCCGGGCGGGCGCCGCAGGAGCAGCGAGAGCTGGCGGTACGCGTCGGCGTGCTTGGAGAGGTCGTCGTAGATGCAGACCGCGTGCTGCCCGGAGTAGAGGAAGTACTCGCCCATGGCACACCCCGCGAAGGGCGCCATCCACTTGATCGGCGCCGCCTCGTGCGCGGGAGCGGAGACGACGATCGTGTACTCCATCGCGCCGGAGTCACGCAGGCGTTCCACCACCTGGGCGACCGTCGAGCCCTTCTGGCCGATGGCCACGTACACGCACACCATGTCCCCGCCGCGCTGGTTGATGATGGTGTCGATCGCGATCGCGGTCTTGCCGGTCGAGCGGTCGCCGATGATCAGCTCGCGCTGGCCGCGGCCGATCGGGATCATCGAGTCGATCGCCTTGAGGCCGGTTTGCAGGGGCTCCTTCACCGGCTGCCGGCTGATCACGCCGGGCGCCTTGAACTCGAGCGGACGCCGCTCGCTCGTCTCGATCGGGCCGAGCCCGTCGAGCGGGTTGCCGAGCGGGTCGACGACGCGGCCGAGCAGCGCCGGGCCGACCGGCACGCTCATGACCTCGCCGGTGCGGCGGACCGGCTCGCCCTCCTTCACGTGCTCCCAGTCGCCGAAGAGCGCGGCGCCGACGTTGTCCTCCTCGAGGTTGAACGCGATCCCGACGACGCCGTGCTCGAGCTCGAGCCGCTCGAGGGCCACGCAGTTCTCGAGGCCGTGGATGCGCGCGATCCCGTCGCCCACCTGGAGGACGGTGCCGACCTCGGAGAGGTCGGTCTGGACGTCGAACTGGCGGATCCGGTCCTTGAGGATGGCGGTGATCTCTTCGGGGCGCAGTTTCACGTGGGCTCCTTCGTCTGCGTGGGTTCAGTGGGCGGTCGCGAGCTCGTGGCGCAGGCGCTCGAGCCGGCCGCGGACGCTGCCGTCGGCGCGGAACGAGCCCACCTGCAGGACGATCCCGCCGATCAGGCTCGGGTCGACGGAGCGCGTCGCCTCCACGCGGCGCCCGGACGCCCGCTCGATCGCGGACACGATCGCGGCCGCCTCCTCGTCCGAGAGCTCGTGCGCGGTGGTCAGCTCCACGGCCAGGCGGTTCTGCGCGCGCGCGACGAGCGCCTCCAGCTCGCGGTTGATCTCGCGCAGCTCCGCGGCACGGCCCTTCTCGGCCACGAGCCGGACGAAGTTGCGGACGAGCTCGTCCGCCCCTTCGGTCAGCTGCGCGAGCAGCTCGGCCTTCCCCGCCGGCTCCACCTGCGGGTTGGCGAGGAAGGAGGCGAGCTCGGGGACCTCGTCCACCGCGGCGGCCAGCGCGCCGAGCCCGGCCGCGACCTCCTCGAGGCGGCCGGCCTCCTGCGCCGCCTCGAAGAGCGCGCGGGCGTACAGGCGCTGCGCGACGGCCATCCGGCTAGCGCACCTCGCGCTCGAGGGCGCTGAAGTCGAGCTCCGCGATCGCCTCGTCGATCAGGCGGCGCTGGTCCTCCGCGTCCAGGGCCTTGCCGATGACGCGGGCGGTCGCCTGCAGCGTGAGGTCGGCCACCTCGGCCCGGATGAGGTCGAGCGAGCGCTTCGTCTCGGCCTCGATCTGCCGGCGGGTCTCCTCGAGGCGGCGCTGGCGTTCCGCCTCGGCCTCCTCCTTCACGCGCTCCAGCTGCGCGTCGGCGACCTTGCGCGCCTCGGCGAGGATCTCCGCCGCCTCGACCTTTGCGCGCTCCACGAGCTGCCGGTGCTGCTCGAGCAGGTCGCGGGCCTCCGCACGGGCGTGGTCGGCCTCCTCGACCGCCTGCCGGATCCGCTCGCGCCGTTCGTCGATCATGCGCTGGATGGGGCCGAAGGCGTAGCGCTTGAGGACGAAGAAGGTGATCGCGAAGCAGATGAGCGTCCAGATCATGAGGCCGGGGACGACCTCGATCAGGCCGCTGCCTCCGTTCTCCTCCTGGGCGAGCAGGAACATGCCGCTCAGATGAGGACGAAGGCGAGCAGGCCGCCGATGAGGCCGTAGAAGACGACCGCCTCGGTGAGCGCGAAGCCGAGCCACTGGATGCCCTGCAGCTCGCCGCGCAGCTCCGGCTGGCGGGCGACGGCCTGGATCATGGAGCCGAAGATGTTGCCGATGCCGACACCGGCTCCCAGGGAGCCGAGGCCGATGCCGAGCGCGAGCGCGATCGCCTTGCCGGCGTCCGCGCCGTCCTCGGCGGCGGCGAGGAAGAAGAACGACGAGAGCATGCGGAGATCCTCCTTTAGTGCTCCGGCTCGATGGCCGAGCCGATGTAGATGGCGGACAGGGCGGCGAAGATGTACGCCTGGATGGAGACGACGATGACGACCTCGAAGAGGTAGAAGACGGTCCCGAACAGCACCGACACCGGGAAGATCAGCCAGTGCGTGAGGAAGATCAGCCCGATGAAGGTGAGGATCAGCATGTGGCCGGCGAGCATGTTCGCGTAGAGCCGGACGGAGAGGCTCACGAGCCGCATGAACTGGCCCAGGATCTCGAGCGGCACGATCATCGGCAGGAGCGCCTTCGGCACGTCCGGGATCCAGCTCTTGAAGTAGCCCCAGGCCCCGTTCGCGCGAATGCCCTCGACGTGCGTGAAGAACCAGGTCATGAGGGCGAGCGCCAGCGTCACCGAGAGCGTCGAGGTGGCGGCGAAGATGGCCAGCGTCGGCAGGCGGACGCCGCCGACCTCCACCGTCTCGTCGGAGAGGGGGAGCGGGATGAAGCCGAGCATGTTCACGGTCCAGATGAAGAGCATGAGGCTCGCCACGTACGGGAACCAGCGCCCGATCGCCTTCGTGGGCAGGCCCTGCTCGGCCACCTGCACCTGCGCGATCTCGTAGATCTGCTCCCCGAGCGCCTGACGTCTGGTCGGCTCGCCGCCGAAGCGCACGCGCATGAGGACGATGCCGAGCAGGCAGGAGCAGATCGTCCCCAGGATGAGGTACGCGACCGCCTTGTTGATCGAGAGGTCGAGCGGGCCGAGGTGGATCGGGACCCACTCCTTGAGCTCCCACTCGTGCGCCGGATCGAACTCCTCCTCGGCGGCGAGGGCGGCCGAGGGCAGGGCGAGCGAGGCGAGGACGAGCGCGGCGAGCAGGCGCTTCACGCGGCCGGCTCCTGGCCGAAGTAGGCGGCGAGGCCGACGGCGAGCTCGACCGTGAAGGCGAGCGCGTACACGCCTGCGGCCGCGATCCCGACGGACTCGTCGGACACGGTCGCGACGACGAGCGGGACGCCGACGAGCAGCGCCCGCGAGGTGGTCCCGATGCCCCGCATGCCTGCGGCGGCGAGGTTATCGGGGGAGGTCGGCAGGCGCGCCAGTAGGAGCGCGAACGCCTGCGCGGCGAGCCAGAGCACGGCGGCCAGCGCCCACCCGGAGAGCGGCCAGCCCGCGACGGCGAACACGGGCAGCGCGAGCGCGACGACGGCGCCGCCGGCGAGCGCGGGCACGAGCCGGCTGGGGACCGGGCGCGGCGTGGAGAAGAGGCCCGCGCTCACGTCCCGCTCCGCGCGTACACGAGGTAGACGACGCCGACGCCGAGCGGGATGCCGGCGATCGCGCCGAGGAGCAGGCCGAGCCCCCAGGCGCCGAGCGCCCACCCGACGAGCGCGCCGACCGCCATCGCGCCGCCGAGCGAGCCCAGCAGGAGGCCCGAGGCGGTGGCGAGCGAGTGAGGTGCGGCGGCCGCGTCCGGCGTCATCCGCGGGGGAGCATACCAGCGAGCTTGTAACAGCAGAATCGCTTTTGCTCGGCCCGAATCGGCGCGACTTCGTTACACGCGGAGCCCCGCTACGCGGTCAGGCGCCGCCCGCCCGCGACCCGCTCCTCGGCCTGCTCGCGCTCCCGCCGGCGGACGCGCGGGTTCAGGAGCTTCACGATCTCGAGCAGGTACACGATGTAGACGGAGAAGGCGAGCGCGAAGAGCCCGATCCCGGCGACGACGACCGTCTCCCAGGGATGCCACTCGCCGCCCTCGCGGAAGGGGACGAAGCGCGTGGCGAGCGCCGCGCCGGCCAGGCTCGCGCACCACAGCCACATGGTCACGGCCGTGCGGCGCTGCGAGAAGCCGATGTTGAGGAAGCGGTGGTGGAGGTGGCTGCGGTCGGCGGCGGTGATCGGCCGGTTGTGCTTGAGCCGGCGGAGGACGACGAAGGACGTGTCCAGGATGGGCACGGCGAGCACGAGCAGCGGGAGGACGAGGACGACCGTGGACGCGGTCTTGAGCAGGCCCTGGATGGAGACGGCGGCGAGCACGAACCCGAGCGTGAGCGCGCCCGAGTCGCCCATGAAGATGCGCGCCGGGAAGAAGTTGTGGCGCAGGAAGCCCAGGCACGCGCCGGCCACGATCGCCGCCAGGATGGCGGGGTCGGTCTTCCCGAGCGAGAGCGCGAGCACGGCGTACGTGATCCCTGCGATCGCGCACACGCCGGCCGCCAGCCCGTCGAGGCCGTCGAGCAGGTTGACCATGTTCATCACGGCGACGATGAAGAGCATGGAGAGCGGCACGCCCAGCCAGGGCGTGAGGTCGACCACCCCGAGCACGGGGAAGGTGAAGTGGTCGATCCACACGCCGAAGGCGGGCGGCATGGCCGCGGCTACGAGCTGCCCGGCGAGCTTCGCGCCCGGCGAGAGCCCGCGGAAGTCGTCCACGGCCCCGACCACGGTCGCGACCGCCGCGCCCAGGAGCACCCCGCGGCTCTCCCCCGAGAGGTCGAGGAACGCGAGCGCCGGCACGACGATCCCGAGGAAGATGGCGAGCCCGCCGAGCCGCGGGATCGGGTGCCGGTGCACGCGCCGCGCGCTCGGGCGGTCGACGGCGCCGAGCAGGCGGGCCATGCCGCCGACCGCGGGCGTCAGGAGCACGACCACGACCAGCGCAATCGTGGCTCCGTAGAGCACCTCCGGAGTGGCTCGCAGCTCGTCGAGCACGGCGGCCTACTTCGTCCCGTACAGGCGATCGCCTGCGTCGCCGAGCCCGGGCAGGATGTAGCCCTTCTCGTTCAGCCCGCGGTCGACGGCCGCGACCACGATGCGCACGTCCGGATGGTCGCGGTGCACGCGCTCGATCCCCTCGGGGGCGGCGATGAGCGCGATCAGGCGGACCGAGGTCGCCCCTGCGCGCTTCACCGTCTCCACCGCGGCGGCCGTGGAGTTGCCGGTCGCGAGCATGGGGTCGAGCAGGATCACGTCGCGGTCCGGGAGGTCCTCCGGCAGCTTCACGTAGTACTCGACCGGCTCCAGCGTCTCCTCGTTCCGGAAGAGGCCGATGAAGCCGACGCGGGCCCCGGGCACGAGGGAGAGCACGGCGTCGAGCATGCCCACGCCCGCGCGCAGGATGGGGCACACCGCCACCTTCTTGCCGGAGATGCGCCGCGCCGTCGTGCGCTCGAGCGGCGTCTCGATCTCCACCTCCTCGTCGGCGAGGTCCTTCGTCGCCTCGTACGTGAGCAGGAGCGTGAGCTCGTTCACGAGCTGCCGGAACATCTGCGTGGTCGTGGTCACGTCGCGCAGGAGCCCGAGCTTGTGCTGCACGAGCGGGTGGGTGACGACGGTCAGCTCGCGCAGCGTCGCCGTGCCGGCCGCGGCCTCCATCACGCGCTCGCGAAGGTCGGGAAGGCGGACAGCCCCTCGTACAGGGGCCGCCTGCGCAGGAGCTGCTCGGCGCGCGCGCGGAGCGCTGGCAGGTCGGCGCCGTCCGCGAGGGCGCCGGCGACGATCTCCCCCACCTCGCGGAAGTCGTCCTCGTCCAGGCCGCGCATCGTCATCGCCGGCGTGCCGAGCCGGAGGCCGGAGGCGACCGTGGGCGGGCGCTCGTCGAAGGGGATCGTGTTCCGGTTCACGGTGATGCCCACCTCGGCGAGCCGCTCCTCCGCGTCCTTCCCCGTCCACGGCGTCGCGCGCAGGTCGACGAGGAGGAGGTGCGTGTCCGTCCCGCCCGTGAGCACGTCCAGCCCGTGCTCCTGCAGCGAGGCGGCGAGCGCGTCCGCGTTCGCGCGCACCTGCGCCTGGTAGCGGCGGAAGGGCTCCGAGGCCGCGATCCGGAAGCAGGCGGCCTTGGCCGCGATCACGTGGTTGAGCGGGCCGCCCTGCATGCCCGGGAAGACGGCGCGGTCGAGCGCCTGGGCGTGCTCGGCGCGGCAGAGGACGAAGCCCGAGCGCGGCCCGGCGAGCGTCTTGTGCGTGGTCGAGGTGACGAAGTCGCAGTGCTCGACCGGGTTGGGATGGAGGCCCGCCGCGACCAGGCCGGCGAAGTGGGCCATGTCGCAGAGCAGGAGCGCGCCCACCTCGTCCGCGACCTCGCGGAAGCGCCAGGCCTCGACCGTGCGCGGGTAGGCGGAGCCGCCGCACACGATCAGCCTCGGGCGGTGCTCGCGCGCCAGGGCGCGCACCTGGTCGTAGTCCACGAGGCTCGTGTCCCGGGAGACCCCGTAGTGCACCACGCGGTACAGCCGGCCGGAGAAGTTCACCTTCAGGCCGTGCGTCAGGTGCCCGCCGTGCGCGAGCTCCAGGGAGAGGATGGTGTCCCCGGGCTCGAGGCAGGCGAAGTACACGGCCATGTTCGTCTGCGCGCCCGCGTGCGGCTGCACGTTCGCGTGCTCGGCGCCGAAGAGCGCCTTGGCGCGCTCGATGGCGAGGCGCTCGAGCTCGTCGATCACCTCGCAGCCGCCGTAGTAGCGCCGCCCGGGGTAGCCCTCGGAGTACTTGTTCGTGGCGATGCTGCCGACCGCCTCGAGCAGCGCGGGCCAGGTGAAGTTCTCCGAGGCGATGAGCTCGATCTCGCCGCGCTGGCGCTCCAGCTCCCGCTCGAGGAGCGCGGCCACCTCCGGATCGACCTCCGCGAGCCCCGCCGAGCGCAGGTCCTCGAGCTGCGGGGGCGCGACCGCCATCGAGCGGATGCTACTGGCCGAGGGCGGCGCGCACGCGGGCGAGAGCCTCGTCCGCGGGCACGGCCCCCTCGCGCAGCACGGCCGGCTCCGGGCCGGTCAGGTCGAGGACGGTGGAGGGCGTCCCGGGCAGCTCGCCGACGTCGAGCGCGGGAGCGGCCGCGCGCAGGCGTGCGGGCACGTCGGCCACCCGGCGGGGATCGGGCCCTCCGTGCAGGTTCGCGCTCGTGGCCGCGACCGCCTCCACCTCCTCCAGGAGCTCGCGCGCGCGGCCGGTTACCGCCGGCACGCGCACGCCGAGCGTTCCGGGCCGCTCGCCGGCGAGCCAGGGGAAGCGCCCCGCCGGGTTTTCGAGCACGAGCGTGTACGGCCCGGGCAGGAGGGCGCGCAGGACGGTCAGGGCGGGCGTGGGCAGCTCGGGGAGCCGCTCGACGACGGCGGCCACGCTCGCGGCGACGAGCGCGATCGGCTGGCCGGCCCGGCGGCCCTTCAGGCGCTGGAGCTCGCGCACGGCCTCCTCGCGGTCGGGCCGGCAGGCGAGCCCGTACACCGTGTCCGTGGGGACGATCGCGGGCCGTCCGGCGCGGAGCGCGGCCGCGACCTCCGCAACCCCGCTCAACGCCGGCCCTCCACCACCCGGTCGCGCCCCGCGAGGTCGGCGGTGATCCGCACCTCGGCGTAGCCGAGGACGCCGAGCAGCTCGGCGACCGCGAGGGCGGTTCCCTCTGCGACCTCGAGCACGAGCGCTCCGCCTGGACGGAGGACGTCGAGCGCCGCCCGCGCGACCGCCTCGGTCGCGCCCTCGCCGACGAGCGCGCCGCGCGGCTCCCACTCGCGCACCTCCGGCTCGAGCAGCGCGAGCTCCTCCGCGGTCACGTAGGGCGGGTTCGAGACGACGAGGTCCCACGGCCCGGCGGGCAGCCCGGCGAACAGGTCCCGGCGGAGGAGCTCGACCTCGAGGCCGGTGCGCGCGACGTTCTCCGCGGCGAGGGCGAGCGCGTCCGGGGAGGAGTCCAGGCCCGTGACCCGCGCTCCCGCGTGCTCGTCGGCGAGCGCGAGCGCGATCGCGCCGCTGCCCGTGCCCACGTCGAGGACGCGCGGCTCCTCGGCGCCGGCGAGCAGCACGAGGCAGCGCTCGACCACCACCTCCGTCTCCGGGCGCGGGACGAGCGCGCGCGCGTCCACGGCCAGCGTGAGCCGGCGGAACCCCCACTCCCCGAGCACGTAGGCGAGCGGCTCGCGCCGCTCGCGCCGCGCGACGAGCGGCTCGAGGCGGGCCTGCTGCCCGGCGCTCAGGGCGCGCTCGGGGTCGGCGCGCAGGGCCGAGCGCGTGGCGCCGAGCACATGCCCGACGAGCAGCTCCGCGTCCACCTCCGCGTCCGGCACGCCCGCCTCGGCGAGCCGGCGGGCGACGGCTCGAACCGTCTCGCGCGCGCTCGCCGCCGGGCTCACACGCCGGCGGTGGCGAGCGCGCGCCGGCGCTCCTCGGCCTGCAGCGCCTCGGTCAGCTCGTCCAGCTCGCCCTGGAGCACCTGGTCGAGGCGGTGGAGCGTGAGCTTGATGCGGTGGTCGGTCACCCGGTTCTCGGGGAAGTTGTAGGTGCGGATCTTCTCCGCGCGCTCGCCGGTCCCGATCTGCGAGCGCCGCGCCGCCGCGAGCTCCGCCTGCTGACGCTCGCGCTCGCGCTCGTACAGCCGCGCGCGCAGCACGCGGAGCGCCTTCTGCTTGTTCTGGAGCTGCGACTTCTCGTCCTGCATGGCGACCACGATCCCGGTCGGCAGGTGCGTCACGCGCACGGCCGAGTCGGTCGTGTTCACGCTCTGCCCGCCCGGGCCGGTCGAGCGCATGACGTCGATCTTCAGGTCCTTCTCCTCGATCGCCACCTCGACCTCCTCCACCTCGGGCATGACCGCCACGGTGGCGGTCGAGGTGTGGATGCGGCCCTGCGACTCGGTCTCCGGAACGCGCTGCACGCGGTGCGTGCCGCCCTCGTACTTGAAGACGGAGAACGCCCCCCGGCCCTTGACCGCGAAGACGACCTCCTTGATCCCGCCGGCCTCGTTCTCGCTCACGGAGAGCGTCTCCGTGCGGAACCCGCGGCGCTCCGCGTAGCGGGTCAGCATGCGCAGGAGGTCGGCGGCCCAGAGCGCCGCCTCGTCGCCGCCCACGCCCTGCCGGATCTCGACGATCACGTCCTTCTCGTCCGCGGGGTCGCGCTCGACGAGCGCGAGCCGCAGCTCCTCCTCGAGCCGCGCCACCTCGGCCTCGAGCTCGCCGGCGAGCGAGGCGAGCTCGGCGTCCCCGCGCGCGGCCTCGAGGTCGGCGCGCGCCTGCCGCCAGGCGTCGGCGAGGCGCTTCGGCCCCTCCAGCTCCTTCAGCCGCCGGCCCGTCTCCGCCGCCTGCCGGCGGTCGTCGTACACGGCGGGGTCGGCCATGCGCTCCTCCGCCTCCCGGTAGGAGCGCTCCAGCTCCTCCACCAGCGCCTCGATCGAGCTCACGGGCCGATCGTAGCCCGGCCCGCGACCGGCGCCCGTCAGGCGAGAGAGGCGTCGAGCGTGATCTCGGGGACGGCGGCGAGCGCCTTGGAGACCGGGCAGCCGGTCCGGGCGGCCTCCGCCGCCTCCTGGAAGGCGGCCGCGTCGATGCCCGGCACGGTTCCCCGCACGGCGAGCGCGACCTTCGTGATCCCAGTGCCGGGGACGAAGGTGACCGTGGCGGAGGTGTCCAGCCGCTCCGCGGGCGTGCCCGCCTGCGCGAGCCCGTGCGAGAGCGCCATCGAGAAGCAGGCGGCGTGCGCGGCGGCGATCAGCTCCTCGGGGCTCGTTCTGCCCTCAGGCTCCTCGGCCCGCGAGGCCCAGGTCACCTCGAGCGGCCCGAAGGCCCCGCTGCCGACGCGCTCGATCCTGCCCGAGCCCTCGAGCAGCGAGCCCTGCCAGGTGACGTTCGCGGTGCGCTCGGTCATGCGCCTCCTCCTTCCAGCGTCGCTTCCACGGTGACGGTCGCGCTCGCCCGGATGAGCGCCGAGAGCGGGCAGCCGACGTCGGCGGCCTCGGCCGCGGCCGCGAGCGCCTCCTGCTCGCACCCGGGCACGAGGGCGCGCGCCGCGAGGGCCGAGGCGACGATCCGGTGGCCCGCTCCCGGCACCTCGTCCATCGTGATCGTGCAGCGCACGTGCATGCGCTCCGGAGGCGTACCCGCTCGCGCCAGCTCGCTCCCGAGCGAGGTGACGAAGCAGGCCGCATGGGCGGCCGCCAGCAGCTCCTCGGGGCTCGTCTTCCCCTCCGGATCGACGGCGACGCGCGAGGCGATCGTGGTCGGGAGCGCGAACGCCCCCGAGGTGACGGCGGTGACGACGCCCGACCCGCGGGCGGTGGTGCCCTCCCAGGAGATCTCGGCCTCGCGGACGATGCGGGGCACTCAGGCCATCACCTCGACGCGCGCCTCCGCGCGCTGCTGCTCGGGCGTGTCGGACGCCTCGCGCTCGACGACGCGCTCGAGCGCGCGGATGGAGACCTCCACCTGGTCGTCCGTCGGCTCGCGGGTGGTGAGCCGCTGCAGCCACAGGCCGGGTGCGAGCAACCCCATGAGCAGGCGGTTCTCACGGTGCTGCCCCGCGTAGCGGATCACCTCGTAGGCGAGGCCCGCGATGAGCGGGAGCAGCGCCACGCGGCTCGCGACGAGCCAGTACCAGGCCGGCTGGCCCACGAAGGCGAAGACGAAGATGGCGATCACCATCACCCAGAGCAAAAACGCTGTTCCGCAACGCGGATGGATCACGCTGAACTTCTGCACGTTGGCGGGCGTGAGCTCGACGCCCGCCTCGAGCGCGTTGATCGTCTTGTGCTCCGCCCCGTGGTACTGGAAGACGCGGCGCAGGTCGGGGAGCAGGGAGATGAGGAGGATGTAGGCGATGAAGACGGCGACGCGGATGAAGCCCTCCACGACCACGAACGCGCCCGTGTTCTCGATCGGCAGCCAGCTCGTGAGCAGCGCCGGGCCGACCTTGAAGAGCATGAGCGCGAACCCGATCGCGATCGCGAAGGAGAAGATGATCTGGCCGCGGGAGATCTGGGTCTTGATCTCCCCCGTCTCGTCGCGCTCCTGGGAGGCGACGTTGGCGGAGATGGCGAGGGCGCGGAAGCCGATCGCGAGCGACTCGCCGAGCGCGATCACGCCCCTGACGACGGGCAGGCGCCAGACCCGGCGCCGCTGCATGGGCGACGTGATCTCCTTGACGACCTCTGTGATCTCCCCCTCGGGCGTGCGGATGGCGACCGCCCAGCTCGACGGGCTGCGCATCATCACGCCCTCGAGGACGGCCTGGCCGCCGTACGTGATGCGCATGGGCCTAGCCGCGGCGAGCGCCGCCGGCCTTCTCGAGCCGGCGCTGGAACCGCTCCACCCGGCCGCCCGTGTCCACCAGCTTCTGCTTGCCCGTGTAGAAGGGGTGGCACGCCGAGCAGATCTCCACGTGGAGCTCGGCCTTGGTCGAGCGCGTCCAGAACTCGTTGCCGCACGAGCAGGTCACGTGCGCGAGGACGTACTCGGGGTGGATGCCGGCCTTCATGGGGCCGCCAGGATAGCAGCCGCCGTCTTCGGGTCCGCGTTCCCGCCCGAGACCACGGCCACGACCGGCGCGCCCGGCTCGAGCTCGACCTTGCCGGCGAGCACGGCGGCCACGGCCGCCGCGCCGGCGGGCTCGCAGGCGAGCTTCGCCCGCGCGTACAGGAAGCGCATGCCCTCCGCGATCTCCTCCTCCGTGACGAGGACGACCTCGTCCACCCGCTCGCGCACCACCGTGAGCGTCCCCTCGCCGGTGAACGGCGCGTTCAGGCCGTCCGCCACCGAGGAGGGCTCGAGCGCGACCGGCGCGCCCGCCGCGAGCGCGCGCGTGAGCGTGGGCGCTCGCTCGGGCTCCACCCCGACGACGCGCCGTTCGACCGCGGTGGCCACGCCCGAGACGAGCCCGCCGCCTCCGATCGGCACGACCACGGTCTGCACGTCCGGGAGGTCCTCGAGCAGCTCGAGGCCGAGCGTCCCGTGTCCCGCCTGCAGGACGGGGTCGTCGAAGGGGTGGACGAACACCTGCCCGGTGCGCTCGACGTGCGCGAGCAGGCGCTCGTGCGCCTGCGCGGGGCCCTCCGCCTCGAGGTCGACCTCGGCTCCGTAGGCCCGCGTGCCGGCCACCTTCGCGGGGTTCGCCGTGCGCCACATGAAGACGCGGCAGGAGACGCCCTCCAGCGCGGCCGCGAAGGCGGCTCCCTGCGCCGCGTTGCCGGCCGACCAGGTGACGATCCCGCGCTTCCGCTCCTCCGGGCCCAGGGCCGCGATCCGGTTCAGCATCCCGCGCGGCTTGAAGGAGCCCGTCTTCTGCAGGAGCTCCGCCTTCAGGTACGCGCGCTCGCCGAGCGAGCGGCAGGAGAGGAGCGGCGTCCGGTGGAGCTTCCCGCGGACGACCGGGACCGCGCGCTCCACGTCGTCGCGGTCGAACGGCAGGCGCCCCACCGCGCGATCGTAGCCCGCGCGTCGCGGCCGCCCGGCGCGGACAATGCCCGGGATGCCCGGCGCGGGACGGCGTGCGGCGAGGACGACGGCGCTCGCCGGCCAGGTCGCGGCCGCGCTCGTGCTCGCGGCGGCGCTCCTCTGGCCGACGGACGTGCCGG
>DATLYU010000061.1:0-4530 GCA_035574435.1 Gaiellaceae bacterium
GGCGCGCCCGCGAGCGCCCGGACGCCTGAGGAGGCGGCCCGCCGGGGGGCCGCGGCAGGTCAGCTCGGCGCGCCCTCGGGGGGCTGCATGGCCGCGCCGGGGAGCGGCCGCGGCTGGGGCTTCAGCTTCGGGCGCTTCTCCGACTCGGGCTCGGGCTCGGGCGGCGCGGCCGGCTCCGGCTCGGCGAAGACCGACTCCTCCGGCTCGCCGGCGAGCAGCCGCTCGAACTGGTCCTTGTCGATCGTCTCGCGCTCGATGAGGATCGCGGACAGGCGGTGCAGCTCGTCCATGTGCTCGCGTAGCACGCGCGTGGCCGTGTCGTGGGCCTCCTCGATCACGCGCCGGATCTCGTCGTCGATCTCCTTCGCGACCTCCTCCGAGTAGTCCGGCTCGGAGCCCATGTCGCGCCCGAGGAAGGGCAGGTCGTGGTTGCGCCCGAGGACGCGCGGCCCGAGCTTCTCGCTCATCCCGAAGCGCATGATCATCTGCTTCGCCGTCGCCGTGACCTTCTCCAGGTCGTTGGCGGCGCCGGTCGTGACCTCGTGGAAGACGAGCTCCTCCGCCGCCCGCCCGCCGAGCGTCATGGCGAGCTCGTCCATGAGCGCCGACTTCGTGGTCAGGTAGCGGTCCTCGGTCGGGAGCGAGATCGTGAGCCCGAGCGCCTGGCCGCGGGAGACGATCGTGATCTTGTGGACGGGGTTCGTGTTCTCGAGGTAGTGCCCGACGAGCGCGTGCCCCATCTCGTGGTACGCGGTGATCTTGCGCTCCTTCTCGGAGAGGAGGCGCGCCTTCTTCTCCGGCCCGGCGATCACGCGCATGATCCCCTCCTCCAGCTCCTCCTGCTCGATCACCTTCTTGCCGCGGCGGGCGGCGAGGAGGGCGGCCTCGTTGATGAGGTTGGAGAGGTCGGCGCCCGTGAACCCGGGCGTGCCGGCGGCCAGCGTGTCCAGGTCGATGTCCTTCGAGAGCGGCTTGCCGCGCGAGTGCACCTCGAGGATCTTGCGCCGGCCGTTGCGGTCGGGCCGGTCGACCACGATCTGGCGGTCGAAGCGGCCGGGGCGCAGGAGGGCCGGGTCGAGGATGTCGGGACGGTTCGTGGCCGCGATGAGGATGATGTTGTCCTTCATCTCGAAGCCGTCCATCTCCACGAGCAGCTGGTTCAGCGTCTGCTCGCGCTCGTCGTGCCCGCCGCCCAGGCCCGCGCCGCGGTGACGGCCGACGGCGTCGATCTCGTCCATGAAGATGATGCACGGGGAGGCCTGCTTCGCCTGCTCGAAGAGGTCGCGCACGCGCGAGGCGCCGACGCCGACGAACATCTCCACGAAGTCCGAGCCGGAGATGGAGAAGAAGGGCACGCCCGCCTCGCCGGCCACCGCGCGCGCGAGCAGCGTCTTGCCGGTGCCGGGGGGCCCGTACAGGAGCACGCCCTTGGGGATGCGCGCGCCGAGCGCCTGGAACTTCTTCGGGTTCTCGAGGAACTCCTTGATCTCCTGCAGCTCCTCCACCGCCTCGTCCGCGCCGGCCACGTCCTTGAAGGTCACCTTGGGGGAGTCGGGCGACATGCGCTTCGCGCGCGACTTCCCGAAGCTCATCACCTTCGAGCCGCCGCCCTGCACCTGGTTCATGAGGAAGATCCAGAAGGCGATCAGGATCACGAAGGGCAGGACGTTGATGAGCAGCGCCCACCAGGCGGACGACCCCGTGCCCTTGGAGTCGAACTCGACGTTCTCCTTCTCCAGGAGCTGCTGGAAGCGGATCTGCGACTGCTCGCTCGGGTAGTTGACCTTCACCTTGTCCCCGCTGACGAGCGTGGCGTTGATCTGCTGGCGCGTGGGCGTGAACAGCACCTCGTTCACGTTCCCGGCCTCGACCTCCTGGATGAGGCGCGAGTACGTGATCTTGCGCTGGTCGGAGCGCCCCGGGAGCAGCGTCTGGCTCGCCAGGTAGACGAGCAGGACGATGATGATCAGGGGAAAGAGCGCGCTACGGAAGAACCGGTTCACGTGAGTGCTCGCAGGGTAGCACCGTCCTTCTTCGGCACCCAGGCGCCCGGGCCGCCTCCCCCCTTACGGACCCGTTGCCCGCTCAGGTGACGTTCGGCACGAGGTCCGGGTGGAGCACCGCGACGTAGGGCAGGTTGCGGTAGCGCTCCGCGAAGTCGAGCCCGTACCCGATCACGAAGCGGTTCGGGATCTCGAACCCGACGTAGCGCACCGGCACCTCGATCTCGCGCCGCTCCGGCTTCGTCAGCAGCGCCACCACCTCGAGCGAGGCCGGCTTGCGCGCGCTCAGGTTGCGCATCAGGTAGGAGAGCGTGAGCCCCGAGTCGATGATGTCCTCGACGACGAGCACGTCGCGACCGGCGATGTTGATGTCCAGGTCCTTGAGGATGCGGACGACGCCCGAGGAGTCGGTGGCCGCCCCGTAGCTGGAGATGGCCATGAAGTCGATCTCGCACGCCACGGTCAGCTCGCGCATGAGGTCGGCCATGAAGAAGACGGCGCCCTTGAGGACGCCGACGAGGAGCAGGTCGCGGCCGGCGTAGTCGGCCGAGATCTCGGCGCCGAGCTCGGCGATGCGCCCGCGTAGCGCCTGCTCGTCGATCAGGATCTCGCCGACGCCGCGCTCGAGCTCGGCCTGGGTCATGCGCGCCCGTCCTCCCTCCGCGCGCGCACCGCGCCCTCGTACCCGGGCGCGACCGCGATCCCCGGGACGGCGACAACCGCGTCGCCCTCGACGACGAGCGGCCACGTGTCGCGCTCGGCCCTCGGCACCTTCGCGTCCACGAGCAGATCCTGCACTTTCTTGCGGCGCCCCGCGAGCCGATCCCCCGGACGGCGCGTGCGCACCTCGAGGCCCGGCCGGTCGCTCTCGATCGTCCACGGCCCGAAGCGGACGCTTCCCTCGAGCCGGACGCGGTCGTACTCGCGCACCGCCACGACGCCCCCGCCGAGGTCGGCCCGCCTGCTCCCCGCCCGCGAGGAGAGGAGGTCGGCGAGCGTGCGCTCGAGCCCGCGCGGGAGCCGCGGCCGCTCGCCCGCGAGGGCCAGCAGGTTGGCGTCCGCGCCCGGGTGCAGCCGCCGCAGGAGCGGCAGGATCTCGTCGCGGACGAGCCCGCGCTTCGTCTGCGGGTTCGTCGAGTCGCGACGCACCGGGAGCCCGTGCTCGCGGCAGTAGGCCTCCGTCTCCTCGCGCCAGACCTCGAGCAGCGGGCGCACGACGCCGTCCTCCCGCCGCGTCTTGATGCCCTTCGTCGTGCCGGAGGAGACGAGGCGGTAGAGGACGGTCTCGACCTGGTCGGACGCGGTGTGCCCGGTCGCGCGCAGCCCGCGGCCCGCGGAGAGGCGGTAGCGGAGGTCGCGCAGCTCGGCCTCGGTGCGCGCGCCTCGCGGCGCGCTCACCACCTCCGCGCCGAGCACGTCGCGGCAGAAGCGGGCGTCCGCGTCCGACTCGGCCCCCCGCAGGCCGTGGTCGACGTGCAGCGCGGACACGCGGTAGCCGAGCGTTCCGAGCACGTGCCACAGGCACGTCGAGTCCGGGCCGCCGGAGACGAGGCACACGACCTCGCCACCGGGCGGGATCAGGTCGTTCCGGCGGATGGACGCCTCGACGCGGTGGGCGACGGTGGCGGACATGGAGCCCATTGTGCCCGCCTCGCGGGCGCGCCGGCCCGCGTCAGTCGCGCAGGGCGGACTCGACGACGACCTCATCCGCGGGCGGAGGCTCGATGCCCACGTCCTCGCCGTAGTCCCAGAGCTCGAAGCTCATCGAGGCCGTCCCCGACTCGGCCGTCCCCGGCTGCGTGCCGGTGACGGTCAGCGCGAGCTTGCGGACGAGCCCGGAGCCGTCCATCCACACGTCCACGGGGATCGCCTCCACACCCGACTGGGCGAGGAGCTGCTCGGCGAGCGCGCCGTCGGCCGGCTCGCCGCCGCGCGGGAGGATGCTCGCCCGCTCCGGGTCGACGGTCGCCCGGTAGTGCGTCACCTCCGTCCCGCGCAGGGACTCGGTGCCGACCACCTCGATCGTGCCCGACGCGGCGCGCAGGAGCTCGAGCAGCTCGCGCGGGTCGTTGCCGGAGAACTGCCGGAGCTGCGAGAAGTCGAAGCCCTGGCCGGCGGAACCGGGTCGGGCGAGCACCCACGACCTGCCGTCCGGGAGCAGCTCGGCGAGGGCCGGGAAGCGAACGTAGGTCGCCTCTCCGTCCTGGATCGCCTCGATGCGCCAGCCGTCCGGGTCCTGCAGGTCGGGCGCCTGCGGGCCGGCGAGGCCCGCGAAGAGCCCGCCGAGCAGGGACGCGAACGCGGACAGGTCGACGGCTACGTGCGCGCGCTCGGCGTCGGCGTCGAACGCCCCCTCGCCGGAGAGGCCGATCGTCTCCTCCAGGCCGCTGCCGGAGATCGTGAAGTCGAAGGCGAAGCGGCCGCTGCGCGCCTGCGCGCTCGAGTCGGCAGCCGCGGACAGCTCCTCGAAGCCGATCGAGCGGCCAGCCGACAGCGAGCTCCCCTCGCTCCCCGCCGACCCGCCGCA
>DATLYU010000062.1:0-6436 GCA_035574435.1 Gaiellaceae bacterium
CCGCCGGCGCCGCGCGGGTGGCCGGCGGCGCCCTTCGCTCGGGCCTCTCCGGAGACGCCAGGCGGGGGCCCGGACGGGGGTGCGCCGCGCCGCGAGCTCAGGCGCGGGCCAGCTCGGCGGCGAGCTGCGCCGTCTCCGTCGGCGTCGTGCCGACGCGGACGCCGCGCGCCTCGAGCGCCTCCTTCTTCGCCTGCGCCGTGCCGGCGGAGCCGGAGATGATCGCGCCCGCGTGCCCCATGGTCTTCCCGGGCGGCGCCGTGAAGCCGGCGATGTACGCGACCACGGGCTTGGACAGCTCGGCCTCGATGAACGCCGCAGCCTTCTCCTCCTCGTCGCCTCCGATCTCGCCGACCATGACCACCTGCTCGGTCTGCGGGTCGGCCTCGAAGAGCGCGAGCACCTCGACGAACGACGTGCCCACGACGGGGTCGCCGCCGATGCCCACGATCGTCGAGTTGCCGAGCCCGAGCTGGGCCAGCTCGTGGCCGATCTGGTACGTGAGCGTGCCCGACCGGGAGACGAGGCCGACGCCGCCCTCGCGGAAGATCTCGGCCGGGATGATGCCCACGTTCGCCTGGCCGGGCGAGAGGACGCCCGGGCAGTTCGGCCCCACGAGCCGGACGCCGCGCGCGTGCACGAAGGCGTGGATCTTGAGCATCTCGTGGGCCGGGACGCCCTCGGTGATGCAGACGACCGTGCCCACGCCGGCCGCGACCGCCTCGTAGATCGCGTCCGCGGCGAACGGTGCCGGCACGAAGACCATGGACGTGTTCGCGCCCGTCGACTCCACGGCGGCTGCGACCGTGTCGAAGACGGGGATGCCCTCCACGTCCTGGCCGCCCTTACCCGGCGTGACCCCGGCCACGACCTGCGTGCCGTAGGCGCGGTTGCGGAGGCCGTGGAACCGCCCCTCGGAGCCCGTCAGCCCCTGGACCACGAGCCGCGTCGCCGAGTCGACGAGGATCGCCATCAGGTCGCCGCCAGCTCGACCGCGCGCCGGGCGCCGTCCAGCATCGTCGCTTCCGTATGCAGGTTCGCCGCGCCCGCCTCGCGCAGGAGGCGGCGTCCCTCCTCGGCGTTCGTCCCGTCCAGGCGCACGACGATCGGCTGGGAGATGGTCAGCTGCCCGAGCGCCTGCAGGATCCCGCGCGCGACCTCGTCGCAGCGCGTGATGCCGCCGAAGATGTTGAAGAAGATCGCGCGCACCTGGGGGTCGCTCGTGATCACCTCGAGCGCGTCCACGACGCCCTGCGCGTCCCCCCCGCCGCCCAGGTCGCAGAAGTTCGCCGGCCGCCCGCCGACGAACGTGACCACGTCCACCGTGGACATGGTCAACCCGGCGCCATTCCCGAGGACGCCGACGTCGCCGTCCAGCTTCACGTACGTGACCCCCTTCTCCCGGGCGAGCGCCTCGAGCGGGTCGGCGGCGGCGAGGTCGCGCAGCTCGGCGAGGTCCGGGTGCCGGAAGAGCGCGTTGTCGTCCACGCTGAACTTGGAGTCGAGCGCGCGCACCTCGCCGGCCGGCGTGACGATGAGCGGGTTGATCTCGCACAGCATCGCGTCGCAGGCCGTGAAGGCCTCCACGAGGCGGCCGACGATCTGTGCGATCTGCTTCTGCTCGCCCGGGTCGGAGACGCCCGCCTCGTACACGAGCCGGCGTCCCTGCCAGGGGTGGTAGCCCTCGAGCGGGTCGACGTGCAGGCGCACGAGGGCGTCCGGGTCGCTGGCCGCGACCTCCTCGATGTCCACCCCGCCCCTGGTGGTGAACATGAGCAGCGGCCGCTTCGCCCCGCGGTCGAACGTGACGGAGAGGTAGTACTCGCGCGCGATCTCCGATGCCCGCTCGATCCAGAGCCGGTGCACGACGTGCCCGCGGATGTCGAGCCCGAGGATCTCCCGCGCCCGCGCCTCGGCCTCCGCCGGCGTGTCCGCGAGCTTGATCCCGCCCGCCTTCCCGCGGCCCCCGGTCAGCACCTGGGCCTTGACCACGACCGGCCCCCCGAGCTCCTGGGCCGCCTCGCGCGCCTCCGCGGGGCTCGTCGCCAGCCTGCCGTCGGAGACGGGGATGCCGAAGCGGCGGAAGAGCTCCTTCCCCTGGTACTCGTAGAGGTCCAAGGCGCGGGCGAGTCTACCCGCGCGACCCCGCCCGGGAGACGAGGTCGGACGCGTGTGCGAGCATCCCGCGCGTGAGCCGGACCACCACGCTCATCCTCGTGGCGCTGGGGGCCGCGCTCGTCGGCTTCGTCTTCTCCTCCGCGGCCGACCGGTTTCGCGACGAGGACAGCGGGGAGGGCGCGAGCGTGGCCGCGAGGCCGCAGGCGGCCGAGCTGGGCTGGAGGGAGCGCTTCCGGGCCGGAAACCACGCGCTCGTCTTCGGCGTCGAGCGCTTCGAGGTCGTGCCGGGCGGCTGGCGCGCCGAGATCTCGATCGCGAACGAGACGACGACCGCCTTCGGCGTCGGCGACCCCCGCGCGACACTCGACCGCCAGTTCGGCGTCATGCTCTTCGCGACCGGGAAGCGCGACGAGCTCGAGCGGCTGAACGCGCGCGGCGCGCTGCCGACGCTGCGGGCGGCGACCGCGTTCGAGCCTCCGCTCCCCAAGATCCTGGAGCCGGGCGAGGAGTGGTCGGGGACGATCTCAGCCCCCGGGGCGCTCGTGGCCGGGAGCTGGGTGCGCGTGGTCTTCGGCGCGCTCGTGGCAGTCGGCAAGCCGCCGGAGGGGCTGCCGGCGAGGGTCGTCTGGATCAGCGACCACGCCTACGAGCTCGCGACGTAACGCTTACGCGCCCGCGCGCACGGTCGCGCGCAGGTGCCCCTGCGGGGCTGGCTCCTCGCCGCAGCTCGCCGGCACCGCAGGCCCCACCCGCTCCTCGACGGTCGCGGCCACCCCGCTTCCGTCCGCGAGGACGAAGCGGACGAGGTCGTCCTCGACCGCCGCGAGGCGCGCCCCGTGCACGTCGTGGACGCCGTAGGCCGTGCGGACGGCGTGCTCGGCGGCCTGCACGCGCGCGTCGTAGCAGGTGCGCCCGCGGTAGAGCTCGAGCTCGATGCGCCCCGCGAGCGCCGACGCCACGACGGCTGGGCCCGCGGCCGGGTCGACGCGTCCGAAGTGCAGGCCGAGCGGCAGGAGGAGCACGTTCGGCGCGAAGCGGTGGCCGCCGTGGTGCGAGGAGAACCAGAGCGCCTCCTCGGGCAGCTCGCGCTCGAGCGCCGCGTAGAGCTCGGCTCCCCGGCGCGCGCAGCACGCGTCGCGGCTGCCGTGACCGCACACGAGGACGAGCGGCTGCTCGATCGTCTGCCCGTCGCGGTCGAGGTCGGCGTGGGCGAGCTCGCCCGCAGCGCCGAGCTCGAGGCGGCGGACCTCGCCCGCGTGCTCCTCCGAGCGCACGACGAAGACGGACACTCCCGCGGCGCTGCGGCGCGGGCGCCGGACGTGCAGCAGGCGCGAGCCGGGGGTGCGCTCGAGCCAGGCGGCCACGGCCGAGCCCGCTCCCGCGGGCAGACCCTGCCCGCGGCCGACGTCGCGCGGCCAGCCGCCCGGCGCCTCGACGAGCAGCCAGCGCGTCACGCTCGGAGCCGTCGCGTGCAGCGGCTCGCCCGCGGCTCGCGAGGCATCCGAGCAGCGGACGACGGTCGCCTCGGAGCCCGCGCTCACGCGTCCGGCTGCTCGATCACGCAGATGCGCTGGCCGTGGGCGACCGCCTCGCCGGGCGCGACGCCGAGCTCCCGGACGACGCCGTCGCGGTGGGCGCTGATCTCGTTCTCCATCTTCATGGCCTCGACCACGCAGATCACCGTGCCGGCCTCGACGGCGGCTCCCTCCTCGACGCGGACGGCCAGCACCGTGCCCTGCATCGGGCTGACGACCGCGCTGCTCCCTCCTGCGGCCAGGCCGGCCCGCCGCTCCCTGCGGCGCCGGGCGAGCTCGGCCCAGGGCGGCTCGGGCTCCACGATGCGCACCTCGTGCCGGCGCCCGTCCAGCTCCACGGCGAGGAACCGGGCCACGCCGCGGGGCGAGCCTATTCCGTCCGCCTCGGTCGCTAGGCTCGTTGCCCGATGCGACAACTGCTCCGTCAGCTCCTGGGCGCGCTGCGCCAGCTCCTCGGACTCGACGAGCCCCCGGCACGTCTCGCCGGCGACGAAGCAGGGAGACTCGAGCAGCGCCCGGTGAAAGCCGACGAGCGTCGTCGGCCCCTCGATCACGAACTCCTCGAGCGCGCGCAGCATCCGCCGCCGGGCGCGCTCGCGGTCGGCGTCGCGCACGATGAGCTTCGCCACGAGCGGGTCGTACAGGTCCGAGACCTCGTCCCCTGTGCGCACGCCGGAGTCCACGCGGACCCCCGGCCCGCCCGGCTCGCGGTAGGCCGTGATCCGCCCGGGCGACGGCAGGAAGCCACGTGCGACGTCCTCGGCGTTGATGCGGCACTCGATCACGTGCCCGCGCAGCTCCACGTCCTCCTGCGCGAACGAGATCGGCTCGCCGGCGGCGATCAGGACCTGCTCGCGGACGAGATCGATCCCCGTCGCCTCCTCGGTGACGGTGTGCTCGACCTGGATGCGCGTGTTCATCTCCAGGAAGTAGTACGACCCGTCGCGGGCGAGCAGGCCCTCGACCGTCCCGGCCGAGCGGTAGGCGGCAGCCCGCGCGGCGTCCACGGCGAGCGCGCCGATCCGCCCGCGCAGCTCCTCGTCCACCGCCGGCGACGGCGTCTCCTCCACGAGCTTCTGGTGCCGTCGCTGGATCGTGCAGTCGCGCTCGCCCAGGTGGACGACGTTCCCGTGCGCGTCCGCCAGCACCTGCACCTCGACGTGGCGCGGGTCCTCCAGGTAGCGCTCCACGTACACCGTGGGATCGGCGAAGTACGCCTCCCCCTCGCGGCGGGCGGACTCGAACGCGCTCGCCACCTCCTCGGGCCCGGCCACGATCCGGAATCCCTTGCCGCCCCCTCCCGCAGCCGCCTTGATGGCGACCGGGTACCCGAGCCCGTCGGCGGCGCGCAGCACGTCCTCCACGTCGTTCGCGGCCGCCGTCGTTCCGGGGACGACCGGGACGCCCGCGGCCTGCATGCGCTCGCGGGCGGCGATCTTCGAGCCCATCGCCTCGATCGCGTCCGGGGGCGGGCCGATCCAGACGAGCCCCGCGTCCTCGACCGCTCTCGCGAAGGCGGCGTTCTCGGCCAGGAAGCCGTAGCCCGGGTGGACGGCCTCCGCGCCCGCGCGCAGGGCCACCTCGACGATGCGGTCGCCGCGCAGGTACGACTCCGCCGCAGGCCCGGGCCCGATCAGGTACGCCTCGTCGGCGACCGCGACGTGGAGCCGCGCGCGGTCGGGCTCGGAGTAGACGGCGACGGTGCCGATCCCGAGCTCCCGGAGCGTCCGGAAGACGCGGACGGCGATCTCGCCCCTGTTGGCAACGAGGACTTTGCCGAACGGCGGCATGGGACGCGTATTCTCCCGGACGGTGAGCCTCCCGGACCAGCTGACGGTCGCGCGCGTGGTGGCGGTCCCGGTGGTCGTGCTGCTGTTCGCGTGGGAGTTCCGCGACCACGCCTACTGGGCGACCGCCGTGTTCGTGGGCGCGATGGCGACCGACCAGGTCGACGGCTGGCTCGCGCGCCGCCGCGGAACGAGCTCGCAGCTGGGGACGCTGCTCGACCCGGTGGCCGACAAGGTCCTCGTGCTCGCGGCGCTCGTGATGCTCGTGGCCGAGGGCGTGGCTCCCGGATGGATGGTGGCGCTCATCGTCGTGCGGGAGATCCTCGTCTCCGGCCTCCGGCTGGCTGCCATCGAGCGCGGCGTCGTCCTCGCCGCCCGCGACCTCGGGCGCGTGAAGACCTGGGCGCAGGCGGTGGCGGCGACCATCGCCGGCCTGGCCGCCGCCGGGCTGTGGAGCGAGACGGTTGCCTGGTGGGCCGTGCTCGCGGCCCTCGCCGCGACCTGGGTGTCGGGGCTCGACTACGCGCGGGTCGCCCCGAGCGTGCTGCGCGGCGAGCGGGCGTAGGGGCTCCCCGCACGCGCGTCGCCGCGAGAGTCGGTGACCCCGGCTCCGTCCACGGCTTCCGCGAGCGCCCGCCGGCGCCACGCGCTCCTGTACGCGGGGTGCTCACGTGCGAGCGCTACTCCGGCGCGCGCGAGCGCCGCGCTCACGGCGCGGCGCTCTGCCTCTGCGAGCGGAGGGCGAGCCTCGATCTCCACCCCGTGGACCCTAGCCCCCGCACGAGCCGTGGCGTCCACCAGACGACGAGCCCGGCGGCCAGGCCCCACGCGAGGTTGAGGCCGAACCCGAGCCCGCCCACGAGGAGCGCGACCGCGAGCTCCCGCCTCCCGGCCAGGTCGCGGAGCAGGAGGAGGTGCAGGACTCCCGCGGTCGCGAGCAGGCCGGCGAGGATGGGCAGCGGGAAGGCCGCGAGCAGGGCTCCGAGCCCCGAGCCGGCC
>DATLYU010000063.1:0-2688 GCA_035574435.1 Gaiellaceae bacterium
ACGACCGTCCAGCGCGCCCGCCTGCGCGCGAGGTAGACGTGGCGGTCCGGGCGGACGGCGCGCGCGTTGGCGGGCGGGCGCAGCTCGCGCAGCAGGCGCAGCTCCTCGAGCGCGGCCTCGAGCTCGGAGCCGAGCGGCCGCCACTCCACCTCCTCGAGGGCGCCCAGCGCGGCCTCCACCGCCGGGCGCTGGCGGGAACCCGAGAAGTAGGAGCGCAGCCGCGCCCGCAGGTCGCGCGCCCGGCCGACGTAGAGCACGACGCCGTTGCGGTCGCGGAAGAGGTAGACGCCGGGCGTCGAGGGCGCGCCGGCGACGAGCGAGCGCTTGCCGTGCAGCCGGCGCGCCCGCGGGGCGGCCAGCGCCACGACGTCCGCGAGCGTGCGCGCTCCGCGCTCCTGCGCGAGCCCGAGGAGCGCGACCAGGATCTCGGCCGTCGCGAGCGCGTCCGGAAGCGCCCGGTGGCAGGGCTCGACCGAGACGCCGAAGAAGCGGGCCAGGTCGCGCAGCGAGAAGCGCTCGCTGCGGCGACCGAGCAGCCGCCGGGCGAGCCAGACCGTGTCCACGACCGGCGCCGCGACGCGCCGCCCGGTCAGCCGCTCCACCTCCCGCTCGAGGAAGCCGAGATCGAAGCGCGCGTTGTGCGCCGCGAGCGGCGCCTCTCCGGCGAACGCGAGGAAGCGGGGCAGCGCCGCCTGCGGGCGGGGCGCGCGGCGGAGGTCCGCGTCGCGCAGGCCGGTGAGGGAGACGACCGCCGCGGGCAGGACCGTCTCCGGGTTGACGAGCGTCTCGAAGGCGTCCTCGAGCGCGAGCGCGCGCACGCGCACGGCGCCGATCTCGCAGATGCGGCAGCGGCTCGCCGAGAGCCCGGTCGTCTCCAGGTCGAAGACGACGAGCTCCGCCTGCTCGAGGGGCACCGTCGCGGTCGTGTCCGCGGCGAGCCCGACGCGCGTGCCGAGCCAGGCCAGGCGCGCGTCGCCCTCGACGACGTCGTCGAGGAGCGCGCGGGCGAGCGCCTCCGGGGCGCGCTCGAGCGCGAAGAGCGCCCGCGCGGCCTCCTCCGCGCCCACGGGGCCGCGCCGGGCGTGCAGGAGCTCGACCAGCCGGTCGGCGGCGTCGAAGGCGAGCTGCATGCGGCCACAGCCTAGACGAACGTATGTTCGTGTCAAGGCCTGCGGCGTGCAGAACGGCGAGGGGCCGCCGCAGCGGCCCCTCGCGAAGCGTCGTGGGCCGGCCGCCTAGCCCTTGACCGCAGCCTTGAGCGCGCTGCCGGCCGTGAACTTCGGGACTGTCGAGGCCGCGATCTGGACGCGCGCGCCCGTGCGCGGGTTCACGCCCATCCGCGCCGCGCGGGCGGACGTCGAGAACTTCCCGAAGCCCGTGAACGTGATCGAGTCGCCGCGCCTCAGCGTGTCCGTGATCGTGTCCAGCACGGCCTCCACGGCCGCGCCGGCGTCGCGCTTCGACATGCCGGCCTTGGCGGCGACGGCGTCTACGAACTCCTGCTTCGTCACTTTCCCTCCTCCTGACGTGGGGTCGCTTCCGGGCCGAAGGAGCCTAACACCCCTCCGGATTTGGCTCAACCATGCTGCTTTGCGGCAGTTTTTCGCAGGTCTCGGAGCTCGCCCGCTCGGTACAGCGCGCGCAGGCGCACGCCCAGGCGCGCGAGCGCGTCCGAACCGCCCTCCTCGCGATCGACCACGCAGACGGCGTTCCGGACGACGAGGCCCTCCGCGCGCAGGACGGACACGGTTTCCGCGAGCGCCCCGCCCGTGGTGACGACGTCCTCGAGGACGCACACGAGCTCCCCGGGCTCGTAGGGGCCCTCGATGCGCCTGGCCGTGCCGTACTCCTTCGCCTCACCGCGCACGATGATGAAGGGCAGGCCGGACGCCATCGCTGTCGAAGCAGCCAACGCGACCGCGCCGAGAGCGGGGCCGGCAAGCCGAACGGCGTCGGGCTCGTGCTCGCGAACGGCCTCCGCGAGGCGCTCGCCGAGCGGCCGCAGGAGCTCGGGCTGGGTCTCGAAGCGGTACTTGTCCAGGTACCAGGACGAGCGCTTGCCCGAGCGGAGGACGAAGTCGCCCTCGAGCAGCGCCCGCTCCGCGAGCAGCTCGGCGAGCCCGTCGCTCACGCGCGGAGCTCCCGGCGGGCGACGGTGGCCAGCCGCTCGAAGCCGGGCGAGCCCGGCTCGAGCACGAGCGAGGAGCCGTCCGCGTACGCGACCGCGGCCCGCTCGCGCGCATCCCGCTCGCCGAAGAGGGCCCGCCACCCCCACGCGGCGAGCGCGGCGAGCAGGACGAGCCGGAGGAGGCGCCTCACTCCGCCGCCTCCTCGTGCTTGCGCCGCCGCCCGCGCCCCGTCTTGGCGGCCGGCGCCTCGATCCCGCGCAGGCAGGTGCGCAGGTCGTAGACGACGAGGCCCGCCGTCGGGCGAGGGCCGGTGACCGCGGCCGCAGTCAGGCCCCCCTCGCGCAGAACGAAGAGGCCGCCTTCCGCGAGCTCCACCTCCACGCGGACGACCTCGCCCACCCCCGCGTGCAGCTCGCCGGCGACCGCGAGCAGCTCGGCGAGCCCGTCGCTCACGCGCGGAGCTCCCGGCGGGCGACGGTGGCCAGCCGCTCGAAGCCGGGCGAGCCCGGCTCGAGCACGAGCGAGGAGCCGTCCGCGTACGCGACCGCGGCCCGCTCGC
>DATLYU010000064.1:0-5800 GCA_035574435.1 Gaiellaceae bacterium
GTGTCAGCGTCCCCGGCGTCATGCGCGGGAGAACGTACCAGGGGCTGCGCTACCCTTACGCCCTCCCGGGCGCATAGCTCAGCGGGAGAGCGCTCGCTTCACACGCGAGAGGTCCCTGGTTCGATCCCAGGTGCGCCCATCGCCGCCACCGGCGCACTCGACGTCACAGAAGCGCCACGGGCACGAGCTCCCACCAGGGAGAGAACCAGGCGACGGCGGGCAGGAGCACCCAGGTCGTGCTGCCCATCATGCGCCGCAGCGCCGGCAAGGCCAGCACGAACGCCAGCATGACGGCTAGTGCCACGCGCGACGACGCGTAGAAGTCCTGGTACGGAGGCTCGGGTAGGAGGACCACGTAGAGAACGGCTGTGGCGGCGAGCGCGACGACTTCCGGGCCGCCCGCGCGCCGCCAGAGCGCCCAGAGCGCGACGAACAGGCAGAAGACACCGGGCACGACGAATGCGTAGATCTGCTGGAGCTCGCTGTGATCCCACGGAGCGAGGCTTGTGACGCCGTCGAAGGGGACGAGGCTCGGCCGGAGCTGCGCAGGAAAGCCAGCCTCGCCGAGCCAGGCGAGCAGGAAGGCGCGGTAGGCGACGTACGGAGCGACGACAAGCGCCGCGAACGCGGCTAGTTTGCGCCACCGCTCGCCCGGCGGACTCCGCAGCGTGAGCGCTCCCGCCCACACGAGCGCGAAGACGCCCGTCGTCTCGCGGGCGAACAGCGCAAGCGCGAACAGGGTCGCGCTCGCGAGCGTGCGCCACCACGCTCGGTGATCGAAAGCCACGACCGCCAGCGCGACGAGCGCGTACGCAAGCGCATCCGAGAGGTCACGGGCGACGGAGACGAAGGTTCCCGGGGCGAACGCGACGAGGAGCGCCAGCCAGGCCGAGGAGCCGTGCCGTTCGAGCCATGCCGCAAGGGCCCACGCTCCCAGGAACACCGCCACGATGTTGAGAAGGACGAGCGCCGCGGCGACGTCGACCCTCAGGACTTCTCCGATCGCTCGCGCTGCAAGGGGATAGAGGATGCGCGCGTAGCGGTAGCTCGCCTCGTGCATGTATTCGTGCGCACGCTCCGGGTCCTGAGCGAGGAAGAGGGAGAACTGGCCGTCGTACCCCGTACCCGATATGGCGTGAGTCGCGTTCGCCTCGATCGCGGGGCTCGAGCTCGCCCGGTCGAGGAAGTCCTGGCCCACGATCGCGAAGTCCTTCGCACCGTGCCCTTGGGCGAGCGCGACTGCGAGCCAGGCGAGATAGGAGGCAGCGACGCCGCCTGCGATCGTGAGCGGGGAGGAGGAGACGGTTGCGCCTACCCGCGCGCTCACGCGCGCGCAGAGGTCGGCCAGGTCGGGTCGCACGCGAGCGGCGGCGGCCCTCCGCGCCGCGGTCCAACCCGCATGCGGGTCTCTCTCGCCGTCCCGTCGATGAGGCTCATTCTCCCACTGTCGAACGGCGGCCAGGAAGGGGCGACCCTCCTCGCCGCGAAGGGAGACGAGCCGGGCCGGCCTTTGGCGTCCCGATTCCCTCCCCTACTGGGGCGCGGATGGGTGGTCGGCCCGGCATCTTGCCCCCTCGCCGACGCTGCTACCCTGCGCAGCGCCCGGTCGCGCTAGGTGGGGAGTCAGCGGTTCCCTGAACCCGAAATCCGCTCCATGCGGGGCCGAACGCCGTCCGAGGGGCGGCTCGTCGGGATTGGGTCTGCGCACGTGGTGTTGACAGGTCGGGTCCCGCGCACTGGGAGCGTCCGAACCGCGTCAGGTCCGGAAGGAAGCAGCGCTAAGGACTCCCTCCCAGGTGCCGCGGTCACGCCCGATCCGAGCCGGCGGCGCAGGTACCTCCGGTGACGCCGAGCTCGACGACGGAGCGCGCGGCCGGGCGCTTCCAGCCATCGTGCCTGGCACCGGGCCAGCTGCTTGAATCCGTCCGGTGACGGCGCTCTACCGCAAGTACCGCCCCCAGGGCTTCGACGAGGTCGTGGGGCAGGAGGCGGTCGTGCGGACGCTCCAGAACGCGATCGAGCACGACCAGGTGCGCCAGGCCTACATCTTCGCAGGCCCGCGCGGCACCGGCAAGACGTCCCTCGCGCGCATCCTCGCCAAGGCGCTCAACTGCGCGGGCACGCCGGGTCCAAGTCCCACTCCCGACAAGACGTGCCACGTCTGCACCGCGATCGCGAGCGGCACCTCGCTCGACGTCGTGGAGATGGACGCCGCCTCGCAGCGCGGGATCGACGACATCCGCGAGATCCGGGAGCGCGTCGTGCTGCAGCCGGTCGAGGGCCGCTACAAGGTCTACATCCTCGACGAGGCGCACCAGCTCACGGACGCCGCCTGGAACGCGCTCCTGAAGCTGATCGAGGAGCCCCCTCCCCACCTCGTCTTCGTCTTCTGCACGACCGAGCTGGCGAAGGTGATCGCCACCGTCCGCTCGCGCTGCCAGACGTTCGTCTTCCAGCGCCCGCGTCTCCCGGAGCTCGTGACCCTGCTCCGCCGCGTCGCCGACGGCGAAAGCATCCAGGCCCCCGACGCCGCCCTCTCGCTCATCGCGCGCAGCGCCCGCGGCTCCTTCCGGGACGCCGTCTCCACCCTCGACCAGCTTGCGGCCGCGACCGGGAACGCGATCGACGCCCAGTCCGTCCTCCAGCTCGTCGGCGCCGTGGAGGAGGACACGCTCCTGCGCCTGTGCGACATGGTCGTCGACCACGACACCGCCGGCGCGCTCGTCTACCTCGAGGAGCTCGCCGAGCAGGGCCAGGACCTCGGCCGCCTCGTCACCGACCTGCTCGAGCACCTCCGCCACCTGCTCCTCGTCCAGCACATGGGGCACGTCCCCGAGTCGCTGCCGGTGACCGAGGAGACGAAGGAGGCCCTCCGCCAGCAGGCGAACCAGCTCCCCGAGCCGACCGTGCTCCGCCTGATCGACCTGCTCGCCGTGGCCGTCGAGGACCTGCGGCAGGGCGCCGATCCACGGCTGCCGCTCGAGCTCGCGCTCGTGAAGGTGACCCGCCCGCACGCCGACCTCTCGCGTGAGTCGCTCGCGCACCGCGTCGAGCTCCTGGAGAGCCGGCTCGCCGGCGCGCCGCATCACCCCCCCGAGCGGCCCGTCCGCCAAGAGGCGGCCCCAGCCGCGGCGAGCCCGGAGCCGGAGGAGTCCGAGCCGGCGCCGGCGCCGGACCTCTCCCTGGCCCAGGTCGCCGAGGCCTGGGAACGCACGATCGTGGAGGCGGTCCGCGAGCGCTCCATCCCGGTCGCCAGCCTGCTCACCGAGGCGCGCCCGACGGCGCTCGCCGAGGACACGCTGACGCTCGAGTTCCCCGCGGGCGCGGACTTCCACCGACGCCAGATCGCCGAGCCGCAGAACATGGGCGTCCTCCGCGAGGCGCTCTACGAGGTGACGGGCCGTCGGCTGGCGGTCGCGCTCGAGACGGGAGAGGGGACAGCCGGCGAGGAGGGCGAGGACGGAAACGAGCCTCGCTCCGAGGAGGAGTTCATCTCCGTGCTCAAGGAGACCTTCGATGCCCGGGAAGTGGAGGACGCGTGAAGTTCGACATGAACAAGATGCTCCAGCAGGCGCAGCGCATGCAGGAAGAGCTGCAGAAGGCGCAGGCCGAGGCGGCGAACGAGGTCGTGGAGGCCTCCGCCGGCGGGGGCATGGTGCGGGTGAAGGCGACCGGCGCCGGCGAGATCGTCGGGGTGACGATCGACCCGAAGGCGATCGACCCGGACGAGCCCGAGCTCCTCGCCGACCTCGTCCAGGCGGCCGTTAACGAGGCGCTCCGCTCCGCGCGCTCGCTCATGGAGTCGAAGATGTCGGGCCTCCTGCCGGGCGACCTCGGCGGTCTCCTGCCCGGCGCCTAGCCTGCCGGTGGCGTCCCGCTGACGACGTGAGCGACCACGTCCCGCCCCGCTCCGGCGTGTTCGCCTCGTACCGCTACGACTGGCTCGTGGTCCTGCTGCTGACCATGATCGCGTTCTCGTTCTTCTACAAGGTGGGCCCGCAGGACATCACGCGCCTCGCGCTCGCTCAGGCCGTCGTCCAGGACGGATCTCTGCGTATCGACCGCTGGCGCAAGCAGACCGTCGACCGCGGCTACTACGAGGGTCACTACTACGCGGACAAGGCGCCGGGCATGTCGTTCCTGGCCATCCCACTCCTCGCGGCCCTGCGGGCGACGGGGAACGTGACCGAGCGAAACGAGGCCCGCGGCATCTGGAAGGTGCGCTGGAAGCTGTGGACCTTCCGGCTCTTCACGAGCGGCCTCGGGTACGTGCTCGTGCTCGTCCTCGTCGGGGCGGTCGCCGAACGGCTCGTCCGCGGAACCGGGTTCGCGACCGTGTCCGCCTTCGGTCTCGGCACCCTCGTCCTGCCGCTCGCCGCGATCATGTTCCAGCACGTGCTCGCAGCCGCCCTCGCGTTCGCGACGTTCGTGGCCGCCTGGGCGGGCTTGCGTGCCGCGAGACGCCGCGACGCGCTCTTCGCGCTCGCCGGGGTCGTCGCCGGCGCCGCCGTCCTCGTCGAGTACCAGATCGCGGTCGTGGCGGGAATCGTGTTCGTGTACCTCGCGCTGCAGTCGCGGCGCGGGGCGGCGATCTACGTCGCAGCGGGTCTGCCGAGCGCGCTGCTGCTCGGTCTCTACAACTACGCCGCGTTCGAATCGCCCTTCCGGCTCTCCTACAACTACGTCTCGATCCGCTTCGCCGCCGAGCAGGACAAGGGCCTCTTCGGCATCGGCGTCCCCGATCCGGTGGAGCTCCTGCGCGTCCTCTTCTCATGGAACGGGCTGCTCACCCAGTCGCCCCTGCTCGCGCTCGCAGCCGTCGGGCTCGTCCTCATGTGGCGCCGGGCACTGCGCGCCGAGGCTGCCGTGTGCGCCGGAACGGCGCTGCTCTTCCTCGTGCTGACGGCCGGCTACTACGACCCCGTCGGAGGCGAGTCGCCCGGGCCGCGGTTCTTCACGCCGGCGCTCCCCTTCCTCGTGCTGGGGCTGCCGTACGCGTTCCGGCGCTGGCCGTACGCCACCACCGGCGCCGCGGCGATCTCCGTCGGCACGATGCTGTACCGCTGCGGCACGTGGACGAAGCCGAAGGGGGAGCCCTATGTGACGATCTGGTCGCTCCTCGGCGCCGACAAGGAGGTCGCGATCCTCCTCGTCGGGGTCGCCGCGCTCGGCCTGCTCACGCTCGCCGCGCGCCACCTCCTCGCCACCGAGCCGGGACGCCCCGCGCTCGAGGGCTGAGACGCCGCGGGCCGGATCGCTCCGGCCCGCGGTCTCGCCGATGCGTCGTGCTGCCTAGCTCAGCGGGCAGCCCGACTCGTTCTCTGCCTCGAACGTGTCCTTCAGGTCCTCGTAGTCCCCGCCTGGGTACACGGCGTTGAACATGTTGATGACCTGCGTGGTCGTGAACGAGTAGTCGACGCCTCCGCTCGCGGCGTTGAGCAGCGCCGCGACCGTGTGCCGGCCGAGCGCGTTCAGGCCGCCGCCGCCCTGCTGCAGCACCTCCAGCAGCGTCATCTCGCCGAACGCATCGTCGAAGACGTCATCGAACTGCGTGCTCGGCGTGTACGGCGACGTCCAGCTGTCGAAGTGCTGCGTCTGCTTCCAGTAGCCAGGCGTGCAGCCCTCGCCGCCCACCGTCGTCCCGGTGGCGAAGCCGACGCCGGCCAGGCTCGCCGCGATCAGGAACCCGCACGCGGCGAGAACCGGCAGGCTCAGCAGCTTGGCGAACTGCTTCCTACGCTCGCTCATCCCATCCCCCCTTACCCAGTTTTCGGAAGGCGACCGTCAGCTGCCGCAGACG
>DATLYU010000065.1:0-14315 GCA_035574435.1 Gaiellaceae bacterium
CCGCCTGCGCCGCGCCCGAGGCCGACGCCGAGGCCGCGCCCGGCCGACGACCGGCGCTGCTGGCGCGAGTTCGGCGGCGGCCCCCAGCGCTCCCTCGCGCGCCCCGGGGCGCGCCTGGGCATCCCGCGGCGCCGGCCCCTCTGGACGCGCGGGCTCGGCGAGTACATCGAGTTCCCGCCCGTCTACTGCCAGGGGACGCTGTACGTGAACACCGTGCCGGGGACGACGTACGCGCTCGACGCGGCCACGGGACGCGTGCGCTGGCGCGCCCGCGTGGGCGGGAAGCTTCCCTCGAGCCCCGCGATCGACGGCCCGCGGCTCCTCGTCGCCTCCAAGGCGGGCACCGTGACGGCGCTCGACCGCGCGAGCGGGCGGCGGCTCTGGCAGGTGCGCACCGCGGGCGGCGTCGAGTCCTCGCCGGTCGTCGTGGACGGCCTCGCCTACTTCGGCTCCCACGACGGGCGGGTGTTCGCGGTGAGCTCCCGCACGGGGCGCGTCCGCTGGGCCTACCGGACCGGCGGAAGGATCAACGCGAGCCCCTCCCTGCACGGGCGCCGTCTCTACGTCGCCAACTACGGGGGCGGGATCTTCGCCCTCGACCGCCGCACCGGCCGGCGCCTTTGGTCGACGTACGTCCGCCGCGACGCGTTCCGGTACGAGAGCTTCTACTCGAGCCCGGCGACGGACGGCGCCCGCGTGTACGCGGTCGCCCGCTCCGGCAGGGTCGTCGCGCTCGACGCAGGCAGCGGGCGGATCGTCTGGACGGCCCGGGTCGGCGGCCTCGGGTACACGACCCCGGCCGTCGCCCACGGCCGGGTGTTCGTGGGGGGCTTCGACGGGACGCTGCGCGCGTTCCGGGCGCGGGATGGGCGGCTCCTGTGGACGGCGGACGCGCCCGGGCGCATCCTGGGCGCCCCCGTCGTCGTCGGGAACCTCGTCTTCTGGTCGACGCTCGAGCGGCGCACGTACGCCGCCCGCGTCGCCGACGGGAGGATCGTCTGGCGGCTGCCCATGGGCCGCTACTCCCCGGTGATCGCGACCGAGCGCACCTACTTCTTCGCCCTCAACGGCCGCCTGCTCGCGACCCGGGGACGAACCTCCCCCGAGGCGCCGCGCTAGCGGCCCGGCCCGGCTCAGCGCCCGGCCGCCGGGCGCGGCCGTGCGACGACCACCTCCGCCCTGTCGGCGTGCCGCCCGACCACGACGTAGAGCGTGTACCGGCCCGGCTCCGCGGGCGCCCGCAGGCGGAGCAGCGGGGTGCGGCCCCGCCCCCGCCGCCCGGCGAAGAGCCAGCGGTAGCCGGCTGCGTCCGCGTCCACGCGCACGCGGAAGCGCCGCCCGGGGAGGACGCGGATCCGCTCCCGGCCGAGCTCCACGTAGCGCACGCGGACGGCGAGCGGCCGGCTCGAGCGCGACCGGTTGCCCGCGCGGTCGACGGCCCGGACCCGCAGCTCGTAGCGCCCCGGCCGCACCGGCCGCCCGCGGACGAGCCCGAACCAGGCGAGCCTCCCCTCCGCGGCCCGGAACTTGGTCAGAGCCCGCCGCTTCCCGTTCACGAGCAGCATCGCCCGCGCGCGGTCGTCGAGCTCGAAGCGGACCGTCACCCGATCGCGCCGTCCGTCCCCGTCCGGGGAGAAGACACGCGGGAAGACGCGCACGGAGCGGACCTCGGGCGGCGTCGTGTCCACCCGGATCGGGTTGGGGAGCACGATCGTCCGGCCGTGCTCCTCGAGCTGCACGCGGGGCCGGTAGACGCCCTCCGGCACGACCTGCCCGGCCGCGTCCAGCCCGTCCCAGACGTAGACGACGCGGCCCGGCTCCTCGCGCCGCTCGCGGACGAGGGTCCGGATCGGGCGCCGCTCGCGGTCGAGGAGGTCCACGGTCAGGGTGGCCCGCTTGCGCAGCCGGAAGGAGATGACGGCGACGTCGCGGGGGCACTCGCAGACCGGGGAGAAGACCCGGTCGACGCGCGTCCCGGTGATCGGGCTGCGCTCGAGCTTCAGCCGCTCGGTGACGACGAACGCCGTCGCCGTGGCCGCGAGGAGGGCGAGCACGACGAGCGTCCGCAGGAGGCCCGCCACCGCCTACCCGCGCGCGCGCACGGACGGGGTGGGCGCCCGCCGTGGGCATGGACGCTCGAGCCAGGCCGCCGTGCGCACGGGCGAACTCCTAACAGAACTCCCGCCCTCGCCGCCGCCTCGCGCCGAGCGCTCGACACGACCCTTGGCGGGAGGGACAATTAGCCCGTGGCGGGGCCGGCCGAACCGCAGGTTTCGCTGCGCGAGGAGCGCCGCCCGATCACAGCGCTCTTCGCCGACCTCGTCGGCTCGACCGCCCTCGCCGAGCAGCTCGACGAGGCGGACGTGAAGCTCGTCGTCGGCGAGGCCGTCGCCCGCGTCGTCGCCGAGGTGGAGCGGCTCGGCGGGTACGTGAAGGACCTCGCGGGCGACGGCGTGCTGGCGTTCTTCGGCGCGCCCAAGGCCTCGGAGGACGACGCGCAGCGGGCGCTCCTCGCCGGACTCGCCGTCCTCGACTCGATCGGCGCCTACGCGGGCGAGGTGGAGCGGGCCTGGGGGATCCCCGGCTTCGGGGTCCGGGTCGGCGTCGCCACCGGGCCTGTGGTGGTGGGCGAGGTGGGCGCGGGCCGCCGGGTCGAGTACGCCGCCTTCGGCGACACGGTCAACACCGCCGCGCGGCTGCAGGGCGCCGCCGAGCCGGGCGCGCTCCTCGTGGACGAGGCGACGCGCCGGCTCGTGGAGCCGCTCTTCGAGTGGGGCGCGGAGACCGAGCTCGAGCTGAAGGGCAAGCGGCTTCCGGTGGTCGCCCACCGGCTGCTCGGCGCGCGTGTGGAGGCCGCGAAGCCGCGCGGCCTCGCCGGCGTGGACACGCCGCTCGTCGGCCGCGAGCGCGAGCTCGAGCGGGTCCGCGAGTCGCTTGCCGCCTTGACCGCGGGCCGCGGCGGCGTGCTCCTCGTCACCGGCGAGGCGGGGATCGGCAAGAGCAGGCTGCTCGCCGAGGCCAGGAGGTCGTACGACATCCTCTGGCTCGAGGGCCGCTGCGTCTCCTACGGCGAGTCGCTGCCGTACTGGCCGTTCCGGGACCTCGTCCGCGAGTGGCTGGGGGTCGCGCTCGCCGACCCCGAGCTCCGCGTCCGCGTCCGCCTGCGCCGCGCCGTCTCCGAGCTCTTCGGCGAGCGGGAGCTGGAGATCTACCCGTACCTGTGCGCCCTGCTCAGCCTCGCGCCCGAGCCGGACGCGGCCGCCCGCCTGGCCGACCTCTCCCCGGAGGCGCTCCAGTACCGCACCTTCGAGGTGGTGGAGACGCTGCTCGAACGCCTCGCCGCGGAGCGGCCGCTGACAGTGCTCCTCGACGACCTGCACTGGGCGGACTCGACCTCGGTGCAGCTCGTCGAGCGGCTGCTGCGGATCGGCGAGCGCGCCGCCGTCCTCCTCGTCGCCGCGCAGCGCGACGACCGCGACCACCCCTCGTGGCACATCCGAGAGCTCGCGGCCCGCGAGGTGCCGCATCTCCTGACCGAAATCGCCCTCGAGCCGCTCTCCGGCGACGCGCAGCGCGAGCTCCTGGAGGCGGCCGTCGGCGCCGGCACGCTGCCGCCCGACCTCGAGGAGCGCGTGCTCGCGGCGGCCGAGGGCAACCCCTTCTACCTCGAGGAGCTCCTTCGCTCGCTCATCGACGCGGGCGCCGTCGTCCGCGAGGACGGCGCCTGGCGCTTCGACCACGAGGTGCAGTTCGAGGTTCCGCCCACCGTCGAGCGCGTCGTGCTGGCGCGCATCGACCGCCTCCCGGAGACCTGCCGCGAGGTGCTCACCGCCGCCTCCGCCCTCGGACGGCACTTCGGGACCGCGTTGCTCGAGGCTGTCCTGGACGGGACCGACGGGCTCGAGGGGGCGCTCCACGAGCTCCAGCGCCTCGACCTCCTGCGCGCGACCCGCCGCTGGCCGCAGCCCGAGTTCCGCTTCAAGCACGCGCTCATCCAGGAGTCCGCCTACCGGACGCTCCTGCCCGACCGCCGGCGGACGCTCCACCGGGCGGCGGCGGAGTGGATCGAGCGCCACTACGAGGGCGCGGAGAGCGAGGTGCTCGGCCTCCTCGCCCACCACTGGCTCGAGGCGGCGGACGAGGACAAGGCGATCGCGTACCTGACGCGCGCGGGCGACACGGCACGGCTCGCCTGGGCGCTCGACGAGGCGATCGAGCACTACCGCCGGCTCCTCGCCCTGCTCGACCGTCGCGGCGAGCGGCAGGCGATGGCGCTGACGCTCTTCAAGCTCGCCCTCGCCCTGCACACGGCGCTGCGCTTCCGCGAGGCGAACGACGCCTACCAGCGGGCATTCGCGCTCTGGGAGCAGCCTGCGGCGGGAGCGGCGGCGGCCACGCTGCGCGTGGGCATGCGAGCGCTGCCGACCCAGGTCGACCCGCCGCGCTCGTACTTCCTCCCCGACATCCAGCTGCAGATGGCGGTCTTCGACCGCTTGGTCGAGCGCTGGCCGGAGGCGACGATCGTCCCGGCGCTCGCGGAGCGCTGGGAGATCTCGGACGACGGTCTCCGCTACCGCTTCCATCTCCGGGAAGGCCTGACGTGGTCGGACGGCAGGCCGCTCACCGCACACGACGTCGTCTACGGCGTGCGGCGGAACCTCGACCGCGACCGACCGGGCGTGTCGGTGGCGATGCTGTTCGCCCTCGAGCAGGCGCAAGACTACTTCCACGGCCGGAGCGACGACCTGGACGCCGTCGGCGTGCGCGCGCTCGACGAGCGCACGGTCGAGTTCCGGCTGGTCGTCCCGGCGCCGTACTTCCTGAGCATGGTCAACCGGCCCGATGCCGGGCCGCAGCCGCGGCACGCGATCGAGGCGCACGGAGACGCCTGGACAGAGCCGTCGCGCCTGGTCGCGAGCGGCGCGTTCACGCTCGCGGAGGTCTCGGCCGACCGCGTGGTGCTCGAGCGGCGGCCCGAGTCGCGGGCGCGTCCGGGGAATGTGCGGCGGGTGGAGCTCTCCAGCCCTCCGCTCGACGTGGCCAGCGAGCGGTACGCGAGCGACGAGCTCGACATCGTCTGGGGGCTGGCCGCGGTCGAGATCGCCGAGCGTCACGTCGCGACGGAGGGCGACCTGCGCCTCGAGCCCGCCGCGGGGCTCGAGTACCTCGTCCTCGACCACCGCGACCCCGCCATCGCGCGGGTGGAGCTCCGGCGCGCGCTGGCGCACGCGGTCGACCGCAGGGAGCTGCAGGCGGTCCTGCCGAAGAACACCCTCCCCGCGACCGGCGGCATGGTGCCTCCGGTCCTGCAGGGGCACACCCCCGACATCGCGCCCGCCTACGATCCCGAGCTCGCGCGCGAGCTGCTCGCGGCCTCCGGGTTCGCGGGCGAGATCCGGCTCGCCGTCCCCGAGGGCCGCCCCGAGCTGCCGGCGGTGCTCGCGCTGGCGGGCATGTGGGAGCGCACGCTCGGCCTGCGGGTCGTCCAGGTGGACGAGATGACCGAGGCTCAGGTCTTCCTCGCCGGCTGGTTTCCCGGCTACCCGGACCCCGAGTACTACCTCCGGCTGCTCCTGCACAGCGAGGCGAAGGACAACTTCGGCCGCTTCCGGCACCCGCCCTACGACGAGCTCGTCGAGCGGGCGCGCGCGGAGACGGACGGCCGCCGCCGGCTCGAGCTCTTCCACGCGGCCGACCGCATGGCGGTCGCCGAGCAGGTCGCCGCGATTCCCCTCGCCTACTTCCGCAACGCCTTCCTGGTCAAGCCATGGGTGCACGGGTGGTGGGAGTACGGGAAGTCGTGGGCGAGCTTCGCCGACCTCGTCGTGGACGAGCGCTCGCCGCGCGCCGCCGGCTAGCGCCAGCCGGAGGCGGCGCGGCTCTCACGGGCCTGCTGGATGCGGATCCAGCTGTGCCGCGCGAGCCAGACGAGGAGCGCGACGAGGCCCGCGGAGAGCGCGACGACCACGACGATCCCGGCCCCGGGGACGTCGAGCAGCTTGATCCCGGCGAGGCCGAGCACGCCGGCGAGCACGAGCCGCAGCAGCGGCTCGGGGAGGGAGAGGGTGAGCCGGCCGCCGGCGAGCACGCCCGGGATCGAGCCGAGGAGGAGCCAGGAGAGGATCCCGAAGTCGACGTTGCCGACGAGCCAGTGCCCGGCCCCGGCCACGTAGAGGAGGGCGGCCGCGTGGAAGATGTCCGTCCCCACCACCTTGTGCGCCCGCAGCGGGAAGACGACGAGCAGCGTGAGCCCGAAGAAGACGCCGCTCCCCACCGAGGTGAGCCCGACGACGAAGCCGCCGAGCGCCCCGATCAGGATCGCCGCCACGCGGTCGCGGGTGGAGAGCCTCCAGCGGTCGTCACCGACCTTCTCCGACTGGACGAGGCTCTTCGCGACGAGCCCGACCGCGCCGAAGAGGAGCGCGGCGCCGAGCACCTGCCCCATCGCGTCCTCGACGCCGCCCCCGTACCGCTCGCTGATCGCGTCGGCCGCCCACACGCCGAGCAGCGACGTGGGCGCCGAGCCGACGAGCATCCAGCCGGCGAGCCGCGCCCGCACGTTCCCCATCCGCCGGTGCTGGACGGCGCTCACCGTCTTGAACACGGCCCCGTGCGCGATGTCCGTCCCGATCGCGGTCGTCGGCGGCACGCCGAAGAGGAAGACGAGCAGCGGCGTCATCAGGGAGCCTCCGCCCATCCCGGTCGCGCCCACGAGGAGGCCCGTGAGCACGCCGAGGAGGGTGTACTTCCAGTCCACCGCCGCTGCGCCTAGCGGGCCGAGCGGTAGGCGTCGATCAGCACCCGCGCCACCTCCGGACGCGTGAACTCGACGGGCGGGATCTCGCCCGCCGCGAGCATCTCCCGCACCTTCGTCCCCGAGAGCGCCACCCGCTCTTCGGGGCCGTGGGGGCACGACTTCGTGCTCGCCATGGAGCCGCACACGCGGCACCAGAAGGTGTGCTCGAAGAACATCGGCTCGATGTCGAGCTCGTGCGGGGCGAACTCGTCGAAGACGAGCTGCGCATCGTAGGTGCCGTAGTAGTCGCCGACGCCCGCGTGGTCGCGGCCGACGATGAAGTGGGAGCAGCCGTAGTTCTTACGGCAGATCGCGTGCCAGATCGCCTCCCGCGGGCCCGCGTAGCGCATGGCGGCGGGGAAGGCGGCGAGCAGGACGCGGTCCTCCGGGTAGTAGGCGTCGAGCAGCGCCCGGTAGCAGGCGACGCGCACCTCGACCGGCACGTCGTCCGCCTTCGTCTCCCCGACGAGCGGGTGGACGAGCAGCCCGTCCACGGTCTCGAGCGCGACCTTCGTCAGGTACTCGTGGGCGCGGTGGATCGGGTTGCGCGTCTGGAAGCCGACGACGCGCTTCCACCCCCGCTCGGCGAAGATCCGCCGCGTCTCCGCGGGGTCGAGGGCGAGCTCCGGGAAGGGCGGCTGCGGCCGCTCGAAGACGGTGACCCGGCCGGCCAGGTAGAGCGGCTTCTGCGCGTACAGGCGGGCGACGCCGGGATGGGCGGCGTCCCGGGTGCGGAACGAGAGCTCCGCCTCTCGCTCCTTGTCGTAGGCGTAGACCTCCTCCACCTCGAGCACGGCGAGCGGCGGGCCGCCCTCGGGGGCGAGCGCGACCCGCTCCCCGGCCGGCCCGGCGTCCACGGCGAGGCAGACGGGCAGCGCCCAGGGGAGGCCGTTCTCGAGGCGCATCTCCTCGAGCACGCGCTCGTAGTCGGCCTGCCCCATGAAGCCCTCGAGGGGGGAGAGGGCACCGGAGGCGATCATGTCCAGGTCGGAGAGCTCGCGCGCGGTGAGCTCCACCACCTCCAGCGCCTCGAGGTCGTCCGGGCGCTCGCCCGTGCGGTCGACGAGCACGCCGCCGTGCGGGCGGATGAGGCGGTCGGCGGCGGCGACGGTCACGCCGTCGCTCCGGCAGCCGCCGGCACGAGGCCGAGCTCCTCCAGCTTCGCGAGGACGAGCGCCGCCGCCTCCTCGGGCTCGGTCGCCTCCGTGTCCACGACGAGCTCCGGCGCGCGCGGCTCCTCGTAGGGGTCGTCCACCCCCGTGAAGCCCCTTATCTCGCCGGCGAGCGCCTTCGCGTACAGCCCGTTCACGTCTCGGCGGGCGCACACCTCGAGGGAGGCCTTCACGTACACCTCGACGAAGGGGCCGAACCGCTCCACGAGCGCCCGCGCCTTCCGCCGCGTCTCCTCGTAGGGCGAGATGGCGGCGACGATCACCGCCGCCCCGTGCCGGGTGAGGCGCGAGGCGACCCACCCGATCCGCTCGATGTTCGTGTCCCGATCCTCCTTGGAGAAGCCGAGCCCCTTGGAGAGGTGCGTGCGAACGGTGTCCCCGTCCAGGTACTCGACGAGGAGGCCGCGGCGGTCGAGCTCCGGGCCCACCAGGTGGGCGATCGTCGACTTCCCCGAGCCGGAGAGCCCGGTGAACCAGAGCGTGAAGCCGCCGCCGCGCGCGCGGTCGGACTCCGGGTGCTCGTGGGCGAAGATGTGGTCTGGCACGCGAGCGTCCTTTCAGGTCGTGGGTTGGCCGTCGGTGTGGATGCCGCACTCGAGCTTGTCCGAGCCGGCCCAGCGGCCCGCCCGCTCCTCCTCGTCCGGGCGGGTCGGGCGCGTGCAGGGGATGCAGCCGATGGACCGGTAGCCGGCGTCGTGCAGCGGGTTGTAGGGGATCTCGTTGACGTGGATGTACGCCCACACCCGCTTCTCGTCCCAGTCGGCGAGCGGGTGGATCTTGAACACCTGGTAGCGCTCCGACCACTGCACCTTGGGCGTGGAGGCGCGGCTCGGCGACTGGTCGCGGCGGATGCCCGAGATCCACGCGTCGTAGGGCTCGAGCGCGCGCACGAGCGGCTCCACCTTGCGGATGTGGCAGCAGCGGTCGGGATCGCGTTCCCACAGGTTCGGGCCCTCCGCGCGGTGCTGCTCCGCGACGGTCGGGATCTCCGGCTGGATCAGCTTGAGCTGGTAGCGCTCGACGAGCTGGTCGCGCGTGTCGTACGACTCGCGGAAGAAGAGGTGCGTGTCCAGCTCGACCGTGTCCATGCGCAGGCCGAGCTCGGCGACCATGTGCACGAGCACCGAGGACTGCTTCTGCCAGGAGCAGGTCAGGCAGATGCGCGGCCAGAAGAACGAGTGCGCCCAGGAGATGAGCTCCTCGGCGGTCATCGCCTCGTAGTCGAGGTCGGGCAGCTGCGGCCGGGTCGCCGCGCGGACGGCCATCAGCCGCCCGCCCCCTGCTCGCCGACGGCCGACGCGGCCGCGCCGCCCAGCAGGATCTCCTTCAGCGTGTCGCCGCGCAGCCCGAGGCGGAGCGTCTCGAGCGCGATCACCTCCTCGGGCGGGATGTTGCCGAGGTTCACCTCCGGCCCGAAGTGCTTCACGAACCAGGCCTGGGACGCCTTCGTCGGCGCCTCCCAGATGAGGTCGTGGAAGCTGACCGAATGCTCGATCTCGTCCACGAGCCCCGTGCGCAGCTCGCCGGTCGGCCGGTAGATGCCGGCGGTGCCGCCCTCGCGTCCCTCCGCGATCACCTTCCAGGCGCCCGCGGCGAGCTCCTCCTGGATCCACCGCACCCACAGGTAGGGCGCGATGTTGACCTCGGCGTCCTTCGAGCCGACCTCGGAGAGGACCGTGAAGTCGGCCGCGAACTCGGCGATCAGCTCCAGCTTGCGCTCGCGCGGAACCTCGAGCGTGCCGTCCGAGATCTCCACGTGCGAGAAGCGGTAGTGCTCGAGCCAGCGCTTGAAGTCGTCGAGCTTGTCCTGCGCGTACACCGCCTCGAAGAGCGTCCCGCCGCACACGACCGGGGTGGCGAAGGAGCGGTAGAGGGCGATCTTCTTCTCGAGGTTGTTGGTGACGTAGCTCGTGCCCCAGCCGAGCTTGACGATGTCCACGTACTCGCCGGCAGTGTCGAAGAGGCCCTCGATCTCGCGCAGGTTGAGGCCCTTGTCGATGACGTGGGTGAGCCCGCGGGAGCGCGGCTTGCCCTCCCGGACGGGCACGTCGAGGAAGGCCATCCCGTCAGAGTCGTGCATAGATCTCCTCCAGCTTCTTGCGCGCCCGGTCCTGCACGTCGCGGTAGAGGGAGTTGCCGTGGGCGTCGATGCCGACGGTCAGCGGGCCGAAGTCCCTGACCCGGAACTTCCACAGGCACTCGGGCATGAGCTCCTCCCAGGCGACCTCCTCGATCTCCTCGATCTGGGTCGTCTCCAGCGCCGCCGCCCCGCCGACGATCGCGAAGTAGACCATGCCCAGGCGCTGCATCGGCTCGATCGCCTCGTCCGGGAAGCCGCCCTTGCCGCAGATCGCGCGTACGCCGTACTGCGCGCCCAGGGGCTCGGTGAAGCGCACCATGCGCGCGCTCGTCGTCGTGCCCACGCAGAGCGGCTCGTAGCGGCCCGGCCCGAGCTTGCGCACGTTCGGCGCCGTGTGCAGGAGGAACGCGCCCGTGAGGTCCATGGGCGGCTCGACGCCCTGGTCGAAGATGCGGATCTGCGTACGGTCGCGGATCCCGACGATGTGGCCCTGCACGATCACCTCGTCGCCGGCGCGCAGCTTCAGGATCTCGGCCGGGTCGGCGACTGGGAACGTGAGCTCGTGGCTCGCCATCGCGCTCAGAACTCCCGGTCGTACTCGACCGACCCGTCGGGGGCGACGTGCGCGGACGCCCGCCGCGCGGCCCAGCACTGGTAGTTGACGGCCACGGGGTTGAGCGTCATGTGCGTGTCCGCGTGCTCGACGTGGCACTGCAGCACGGTCACGTCTCCGCCCAGGCCCATGGGGCCGATGCCGGTCTCGTTCAGCAGCTCGAACAGCTCCTCCTCGAGCTGCGCCACGACGGGATCGGGGTTGCGGGTGCCGACGGGACGCGCGATCGCCTCCTTGGCCAGGTACATCGCGTAGTCGGCCGAGCCGCCGATGCCCACGCCGACGATCCCGGGGGGACAGGGCTTGCCGCCGGCGCCGACGATCGACTCGAGCACGAACTGCTTGATGCCGCGCACGCCGTCGGCGGGGACGCACATCTTCAGGAAGCTCATGTTCTCCGAGCCCGAGCCCTTGGGCACGCACTTGACGTCGAGCCCGTCCCAGTCGGCGACGAACTCCCAGTGCACGATCGGCAGCCGGTGGCCGGTGTTGGGGCCGGTGTTCTCGCGGGTGATCGTGTGCACGGCATTCGAGCGCAGCGGGTGCTCGAGCGTCGCCCGCTCTGTGCCCGCCTTCAGCGCGGCGTAGATGCGCGCCGGGTGGAGCGGGAAGCGCTCGCCGACGCGGCAGGTGTAGACGGCGATGCCCGTGTCCTGGCAGACGAGGTTCTTCTGCTCGTCCGCGATGGCGACGTTGCGGTGGATCACGTCGAGGACGCGGCGTCCCGTCGTCGACGTCTCCTTCTCGCGGGCCGCCGCAAGGGCGTCGCGCAGGTCCTGCGGGATGTCCTTCAACGCCCACACGTACAGGTGGGCCGCGGCCTCCTCGACGACGGCTGCGAGGTCGGTGTCGGTGAGAATGCTCATGCTCTCGCTCGCTCCGCTGCTGCCGTCCCGGCCCGGCGACCGAACACGCAGCACTCGAGCAGGGAGTTTCCCATCATCCGGTTGCGCCCGTGCGTGCCGCCGGCGATCTCGCCGCACGCGAACAGCCCCTCGAGCGTCGTCTCGGCGTGCTCGTCGATCACGAGACCGCCGTTCTGGTAGTGCAGCACCGGGTAGGTGAGGATCGGCTCGCGCAGCGGGTCGATGCCGGCGCCGCGGTAGCGCCGCAGCATGTACGGCAGCGAGACCTGCGCGTCGGCCTCCGGGATGCGTGTCGTGTCGAGCCAGACGGCGGGGCGCCCGTCGGGCGTCTCGACGCCACGGCCGGCGGCAACTTCGTCGAAGATCGCCTGCGCGACGGCGTCGCGCGGGCCGAGCGAGTCGGTGAACTCCTCGCCGTCCGCGTTGAGCAGGACGGCGCCGTACGCCCGCGTCGTCTCCGGGATCGAGTAGCCCTGCAGCGTCGGCGGCCAGGCGCCGCCGTTCGGGTGGTACTGCAGGGCGTCCAGGTCCCGTGCCCGAGCGCCGAGGTCGAGCGCGATCCTCGTCACCTCGCCCGTCGCGTTCGGGTGGTTCGTCGACAGCTCCCCCCGCCGCTTCGCCTCGGCGTAGCAGCGTCCCCCGGCCGCGAGCACGACCGCCCCCGCCTCGAGCTCGACGAGCTCGCCGTCCTTGCGGCGGAACGTCGCCTTCCAGCCGGACGCGAGAGGCTCGAGCGCGACCAGGGGATGGTTCGGCAGCTCGCTGCCGCCGCCCGCCTCGAACGCCTCGCGCAGCGCCTTCGTGATCGCGTGTCCGGTGCGGTCGCCGACCTGGAGCAGACGCGAGCGGGACGCGCCGCCGCAGCGCGCGAGCCGGTAGCCGCCGTTCTGGCGCGTGAACGCGACGCCCAGCTCCTCGAGCCAGTGGACGATCCCCGGCGCCTCCGCGGTCAGCACCTCGACCAGCCGCGGGTCGGCCGTGTCGTGCGAGCTGCGCATGACGTCCTGGGCGTGCAACTCGGGCGAGTCGTCCTCCCCGAACGCCGCCTGGATGCCGCCCTGGGCCTTGGCGGAGTTGCACGCCTGCAGCGAGCTCTTCGTCGCCAGGCCGACGCGCGCGCCGGCCCGCTCGGCCGAGAGCGCCGCGGCGAGGCCCGAGGCCCCGCTGCCGACCACGAGCACGTCGAAGGCGCGGGCATGCGCGTCCACGTCGCCAGCGTACCAGATGACCTTATGACTGCCATTGCGATCGCTTATTCCCCCGCCGCCGCTAGTGTTGCCGCATCGACTGGTCGATCGTGCACGCGCTCAACGAGGCCCTGCGAGGCAGGGACTGGCTCGAGGATCCGCTCACGGCGCTCCTGCGGGCGTCGGTGCCGGTGATGGTCGTCGCCGCCGTCGTACCGTGGTTCCTCGGGCGTCCGTACGTGCGCTCGACGTGGCGGCTCGCCACCGCGAACGCGCTCGCGGCGGCCGCGCTCGCCCTGGGCGCGAACCAGGTTCTGTCGCACCTGTGGAACCGCGCCAGGCCGTTCGTCGCCCACCCCGACCAGGTGGCGCTGTTCGTGTCGCACGCGCGGGACAGCTCCTTCCCGAGCGACCACGCGGCAGCGTCGTTCGCGATCGCCGTCTCGTTCCTGCTGCTGCACCGCCGGCTCGGGCTCGCGTACCTCGTGCTGGCCGCGGCGATCGCGGCGGTACGGGTGTTCGAGGGCGTGCACTACCCGACGGACGTGCTCGCCGGCGCCGCCATCGGCGTCGCCGCGGCGCTGCTCGTCGCGCGCCTCGCGCGGCCGCTCGTCGAAGCCGCCGTGGCTCTCGTGCAGAAGGCGACGGACCCGGTCGTGGCGCTGGTTCGCCGCTAGACTCGGCCCATGGCGACGCTCGCCGACGTGATGCGGACGGAGTTCATCGTCGTCGCGCCCGAGGACACGCTCGGCGAGGTGGCGGAGCGGATGACCGCGCTCAACGTGGGCTCGGTGGTGGTGAAGGACTTCGGCAGGCTGATCGGCATCCTGACCGAGCGCGACCTGCTCAAGGCGATGGCGGCGCGCGTCCACTCCAGCGAGGCGCGGGTGCGCCAGTTCATGACCGAGGATCCGATCACCGCGACTCCCGACATGGAGTGCGAGGACGCCGAGCGGCTGATGCTGGAGAAGGGCTTCCGCCATCTGCCGGTGCTGGAGGGCGACGAGGTGGTCGGCGTCGTCAGCCTGCGCCGCGTCGTCGCGGGGACGAAGGCCGCCCCGGCGTGACGGTCAGCCGCCGCAGGCGGAGAGGAAGCCGCGGGTGAAGGCCGTCGCGGCCTGCACGGTCGTCAGCCGCAAGCGCGCCAGCTGGCGGCGGGTGGTGGCGCTGGCCCGGATCGCCTTCGCGACGCTCTCCTTCGTCGCGTCCGCGTCGAGCAGGGCGAACGCGCACGCCGTGCGGTGCTTCGCGCCGCTCTCCCAGCCGAGCGCGTAGACGTAGCGGAGCGCCGGCGACGCATACGGCGCGCGCCGGTAGGCCGCCCGCGCTCCCGCAGGCGCCACACCGACGTTGCGCGCCTGGGCGACCGCCTGCTGCGCCGCGACGGCGTCGGACACGGATAGCTTCTCGGCGATGCGGGTCTGCAGCCCGGCGAGCGCCGTCGACAGCGTGCCGACCATCGCCACGAGCGCCGCGTACTCGAACACGCCCGTATCGTCCGCCCGCCGGGCGGCCGCGTCAACGTCACCAGAGCGCGCGGAGCAGCACGAGCACGTCCGCCGGAGCCACCGGTCTCGGGTTGGCGCGGGCGCCGGCCCGGG
>DATLYU010000066.1:0-13963 GCA_035574435.1 Gaiellaceae bacterium
GAAGAGCGCGACGAGCGAGCCGAGCGCGAGGAACGGCGCCAGCGGCACGCCCAGCTTGCGCGCCTCGGCGCCGTGCCGCGCGAGGAGCAGCGCCGCCGGGACGAGGGCGGCGAAGAAGCCGAGCATGAGCGCGACCGTCACTGAGCCGCCGAGCACGGCGCCGAGGAGGAGCGCGAGCTTGACGTCCCCCATGCCCAGGCCCTTCGGGTACGCGAGCACGACCGCGAACAGGAAGGCGGCGGCGCCCAGGGCGGCTGCCGCCCACTCGAGCGAGGGATCGAGCAGCGTGTGCGCGACGAGGGCCACCCCCGCTGCGGGCAGGACGATGCGGTTCGGGATGATCCGGTGTCGGGCGTCGATGACGGCCAGCGTCAGGAGCACGGCGCAGAAGCCGGCCGCGAGCGCCGCGTACGGCGTCGGCCCGAAGACGGCGAAGCAGGCGGCCACGAGGGCGGCGGTCCCCGCTTCGAGCAGCGGGTAGACGGGCGAGATGCGGACGCCGCAGTGCCGGCAGCGCCCGCGCAGGAGGAGGTACGAGAGGACGGGGATGTTGTCCCGCCAGCCGATCTCCTCGCCGCAGCCCCCGCAGGCCGACGGCGGCCGCACGATCGAGCGGCGCGCCGGCACGCGGACCGCGACCACGTTCAGGAAGCTCCCGAGCGCGAGCGCAGGGCCCACCGCGAGCATGGCGGCCGCGCCGTTCATGACCTACCCGGCGTAGCTGCCGGGGATCGTCTCGACTCGGGTCTCGGTCGTCGTGTCCTGCGGCAGCCCCGGGAGCAGGTCGCCGAAGTCGCCGCCGGGGATCTGCTTGAAGAGCCCCGAGTTCGTGATCGTCGCGTTGCGCGCGATGACCGGGCCCCAGACCGTCGTGTTGTTGTCCTGGTCGTAGTCGTTGACGCAGTAGATCGCGCCCTGGAAGTTGACCTTGTTCCCGATGTCGCCCGAGATGGGCGCCGTGGGCGCGGTCTCGGAGACCATGGAGCCGGCCACGAAGGCCAGGAAGTCGGTCTTCGGGTCCCACGTGTTGTCGCAGGCCGCGACGCCGCACAGGTCGGCCTGGTTCTTGATCACGAGCTTGCCCGAGGCGTAGATCGTCGCCCGCCCGTCGTAGTCGATGAGGGACAGGTTCGTCCACGTCAGGTTGCCGTCGAAGTAGATCGTCCCCTTGACCTTCAGCAGGCCGGTCGAGGACGGGTTGGCGCCCGGCGTCCAGCTGATCTCGGCGACGGTCTGGCCGTTGACGATCTTCTTGCAGCTGTACGCGGAGCTCGGCGTGATGTCCACGTCGCCGCGGCTCACGTTGCGCACGGAGTCGTTGTCGAACGCGGGCGGGCTCCCGGTGCTCGTGGTGCAGGGGCTCGCCGGCCCGAGGTCCGCGTTTGCGTACCAGTAGGCGAGGTCGATCGTCGGCTTCGTCAGCACCGGCGGGCTCGACCCGTAGTACCCGGCCCACACGCGCGAGACGGAGCTGTTCGTGCACGCGGTGAGGGCGTTGTTGTAGTAGCAGCTCCCGGTGATGCTGAAGTCCGGGATCGGCGAGGCCGACGTCCCGATCGAGGCCTGCGGGTTGTTCACGTACACGCTGCCGAGCACGTGCACCGCCGGCGCCTGGATCTGCACGTTGTTGTTCAGGCAGAGATTCCCGCGCACGTAGAGCGGGATCTCGATCGTGACCGTGTTGTTGAGCGCGAAGCAGCCGGACGGCTGGTCGATGAAGAGGTAGTCGTAGGGGCGCGTGTCGCCGACCGTGACCGTGCGCACCTCGGCCTGGATGCTCGCGGTGCGGCTGACGTCCACGGCGCCCGGGCCCGAGGGGTTCCGCACGGTGGACGTGCCGGTGAGCGTCCACGTGGTGCCGTTCAGCGTCCCCTGGTAGACGACGGTGCCGCCCGGCAGCGTGACCGTCGTCTGCGGGACGGACGTCGAGGAGTACGGATTGGGCGCGTTCTTGAGGGTCGAGAGCGCGTAGCTCACGCCGGCCTCGGCGAGGCCGTAGGCGCTCTGGTCGGCGCGCGCGCGGTAGGCGGCGCCCTGGTTCGTGGTCACGTAGGTGAAGATCCCCGCCGCGAGGGAGGCGACGATCACGGTCACGGAGAGCGCGAGCGGGAGCGCCAGTCCGCGCTCGTCCTGAAGCCGCCGCAGTGTTGCCGTCAGAACGTTGGGCACGCCATGCTCCTTCTCGGAGATCCCGGCGCAGTGAACGCGGGCCGCTGCGTGCGTGCCTCCCCCGGCGGGGGGAACGTCGGCATCCCTCGCCCGAGTCACGATCGCGTCGAGTTGCGGAGGACGATGTCGTCCGTCAGGCGGTAGTCGGGTCGCCCGCTCGCCGGGTTCGTGTTCACCGGGAGCGTGACCGTGACGTACGCGAGGCTCGACGAGCTGGAGGCCGTGATCGCGAAGAGCGCGTTCGTCGTCAGGTAGTCGACGCGCTTCGCGCCGGACGTGCTGCAGCTCGCCCCGAGCTGGCGGTAGAGGGCGTAGCGGGTCCCCGACCCCTCGGCGCACCAGCGGACGGTCGTCCCGCCGGCCGCGGTCGGGCAGCGGTTGCCGAGCACGATCTGGATCTCGTCCGCCGCCCCGGTGACCGAGGCGGCGCAGTGGACCTCCCGGCGCAGCATGTCCAAAGCGAGGCGCGCGTTGATCTGCGAGCCGAAGCGCCGGTTCATGTCCCGCTCGGCGTTCCCGGCGGAGACGAGCGCCGCCGAGAGGGCGGTCACCACGATGACGAGCATCGAGAGCGCGGTCAGGAGCTCGATGAGCGTGAAGCCGCGCTCCTCGGCGAGGCGGGCGCGCAGCCTGGCGAGCCGGCGGGTCATCGACCGGCGATCCGGAGCGCCGGCACGTCGTCGTCCTGCGCTGCGGAGCTCGAGGTCGGAGCGGATGCGCGCGACGGGCCGCCTCCCCGGGCGACCTGCGCCTCCTTCTCGGCGCGGGCGAGGGCGATCTCGAAATCGTGGCGGTTGGAGGCGGCGTTGGCGGCGGTCTCCCGGTCGACGAGCCCGTCCAGCACGAGGTCGATGAGCGCCTGCGAGAACGTCTGCATCTGGAAGAAGTCGCCGTCCGCGATCGCGTCCGGGATCTCCTCCGTGCGGCGCTCCCGGATCAGCTCGGCGATGCGCGCGTTCGTGACCATGACCTCCACCGCCGGGATGCGCCCGCCGCCGAGGCGGGGCAGGAGCCGCTGGCTGATGACGCCGCGGAGGACGCCGGCCATGATCGAGATCACCTGCGGCTGCTTCTCGGGCGGGAAGAACTCGACCATGCGGCCGATCGTCTCCGCGGCGTCCAGGGTGTGGAGGGTGGAGAACACGAGGTGGCCGGACTCGGCGGCCTGCAGGGCGACGTGGGCCGTCTCGGAGTCGCGCAGCTCGCCGATCAAGATGACGTCGGGGTCCTGGCGCAGCACGCGGCGCAGCGCCTGGGAGAAGCTGTCGGTGTCGAGCCCGACCTCGCGCTGGTTGACGATGCAGCCGCGGTCCGCGTGCAGGATCTCGATCGGGTCCTCGATCGTCACGATGTGCTGCCGTCGGGTGCGGTTGATGTGGTCGAGCATGGCCGCGAGCGTCGTCGTCTTACCCGACCCCGTGGCGCCGGTGACGAGCACGAGCCCGCGCTGCTCGTCGGCGAGGCGCGCGACGCCGACAGGGAGGTGCAGCTCGGCGAACCCGGGCACCTGGTCGGGGATAACGCGGAAGGCGAACGAGACGGCGCCGCGCTGGCGGAACGCGTTCACGCGGAAGCGCGGGAGCCCGGGCTCGGAGTAGGCGACGTCCAGGTCGCCGGTCTCGTCGAAGAGCTGCCGGCGTCGCGGCGCGAGCGCGGTCACCTGGTCGAGGATCGACTCCAGGTCGTCGTCGCCCAGGGGCGGGAACGCGGTCGCCGCCTCGAGGTCTCCGTCGTGCCGCAGGACGGGGGGCTGGCCGACCTTGAGGTGCACGTCGCTGGCGCCGTTCTCCACGGCATGCCGGAGCACGGCGTTCAGGTCCATGGCCCACGAATCGGCACGGAGCCGCGCGCGCTTTAGGCGTCTGCCGCCGCTACCCCAGCGCGGGCGATGCCGACCACCCGTTGGGGGGAGGTACGCGGCGGGCGGGCCTCGTACGGTGCGCGCGGCCGGAGCAGCGGACGCACCGGCGGCATCTGCGGCGTGCGCCGCCGTGCGGCGCGGAGAGGAGACAGCGAGCGTGACCGGAGAGCGAGCCGGGAGGGGAGCGACGACGCCTCCGTCCAGCCTGCCTGCCCCGCCGTCCGCAGAGGAGCGCGGCGCATGGGCCTGATGGCCGCCGGCGCGCTCGGGCGCGGTGTCCCGGAGCTCCCGCTCGCGCGTCAGGCCTCCGTCTTCGGCCTCACCGCCGGGGTGGCGGCGGCCGTGGTCGCGCTCTCGGCGGCCGTCCTCGCCGACGTTCAGCACCCGAGCTCGTCGCTCGGACTGCCCTGGTGGACGCCGATGGTCGTCTTCTTCTTCGCCGAGGCGCTCCCCGTCCAGATCCACTTCCGGACCGAGACGCACAGCGTGACGCTCGGCGAGCTCGGCCTCGTGCTCGGGCTCTTCCTCGTCTCGCCCGGCGAGCTGCTCGTGGCGCAGTTCCTGGGCGCGGGCATCGCGCTCACGATCACGCGGCGCCAGCGGCCGGCCACGGTCGCGTTCAACCTCGCCGCCTTCGCCTTCGCGACGTGCGTCGCCGCGCTCGTCTTCCACGGGTTCCTCCTGCTCGGTGAGCCGTACGGGCCGGCGGGCTGGGTCGGCGCCGTGGTCGCGGCAGCGGCGTACTCCGGAGTCTCGCTCGGCCTGGTGGCAGCCGTGCGCTGGCTCGGCTCCACGCGCGCGATCACCGCCGAGCTGCCGACGCTCGCCGCCGTGACCGGTGGGGTCAGCTTCGCCTGCGCGAGCCTCGCGATCGCCGCGGTGGAGCTCCTCCGCCACGACCCACGCGCGCTCTGGGTGATGGCCTTTCCGCTCGCCGCCACCGTGCTCGCGCTGTACTCCTACACCACGCAGCGGCGCAGCCATGGCCATCTCGAGTTCCTCTCCCGCTCGATGCGGGCGATGCAGGGCGCCGAGTTCCGCTCCTCCGTGCGCGAGCTGCTGGAGGCGGCCCGCACGATGCTCTCCGCGGAGGTCGCGGAGATCCTCGTCTTCTCGGGCACGCCGGAGGAGGGCGCGCTACGCAGCGTGATCAGCCCGACCGACGACGTGCTCATGGAGCAGGTAGACATCACCGAGGCACAGCTCCGCGTCCTCGGCGACGTCTCCGCCCACCACGCGGCCATCCTGCTCCCGCGCGGACGCCCGCGGCACGCGCTCGACGCGTACCTCACCGAGGAGGGCCTGGACGACGCGATCGTCACGGCGCTGCGCGGCGTCGACCGCGTCTTCGGGATGGTGCTGGTCGGCAACCGGCTCGGGGACGCGGCCACCTTCACGCACGACGACCGCCGGCTCTTCGAGACGTTCGCGAGCCACGCGGGCGCGCTGCTCGAGAACGACCGGGTGAAGACGCAGCTCCGCCATCAGGCCTTCCACGACAGCCTGACCGGGCTCGCGAACCGCGTCCTCTTCACGGAGCGGGTACACAAGGCGCTCACGCTCACGTTCGCCGGCCAGCGCCGCCCGGCCGTGCTCTTCATCGACCTGGACGACTTCAAGACCATCAACGACAGCCTCGGCCACAGCGCCGGCGACCAGCTCCTCATCTCCGTCGCCGAGCGCGTGCGCGCGTCCATCCGCCCGGACGACCTCGTCGCGCGCCTGGGCGGGGACGAGTTCGCCGTCCTGCTCGAGCGCTCGGACCGCGAGGATGCCGAGTCCGTGGCCTCCCGGCTCGTGGAGGCCCTGCGGGCGCCGTTCTGGCTCGAGGGCCGCGAGATGCGGGTGCACGCGAGCATCGGCATCGCGCGCGCGGACAACGGGATCGTGGCGGACGAGCTGCTCCGCAACGCCGACGTCGCCATGTACTCCGCCAAGGACAACGGCAAGGGCGGCTTCGCCTGGTACGACCCGGAGATGCACGTCAAGGCGCAGCGCCGGCAGGAGCTCGCGGCCACGCTCGAGGGCTCCGTCGAGCGCGAGGAGATCGAGGCGCACTACCAGCCGATCGTGGCCATGGAGACGGGGCGCGTGGTCGGGGTGGAGGCGCTCGCGCGCTGGCGCCATCCCGCGCGCGGGCTCGTGCTCCCGGACAGCTTCATCCCGCTCGCCGAGGAGACGGGCTTCATGCCGCCGATCGGCCGGACGGTCCTCCGGCTCGCCTGCGAGCAGCTCGAGACGTGGCGCTCGCGGCACCGCTTCCACGACGAGCTCGTCGTCAGCGTGAACCTCTCGCAGAGCGAGCTCCGCAACCCGGGGCTCGCCCGCGACGTGGAGGAGATCCTGTGCGACACGGGGCTGCCGCCCGAGCGGCTGATCCTCGAGCTGACCGAGTCGAGCGCGATGCAGGATCCCGCCGGCGCGATCGACACGCTCGGCCGCCTGCGGGCGCTCGGCGTCCGCCTGGCGCTGGACGACTTCGGAACGGGCTACTCGTCGCTCAGCCACCTGCGCGACTTCCCGATCGACATGCTCAAGATCGCCAAGCCCTTCATCGACCGGCTCGAGCGCGACAACACCTTCGTGGACGCCATCATCCGCCTGGCCCAGAGCCTCGAGCTCGAGGTGGTGGCCGAGGGCGTCGAGACGCAGGAGCAGGCGGAGCTGCTGCGCTCGCTCGGCTGCACGCTCGGCCAGGGCTACTACTACTCGGCGCCCGTCGACGCGCTGCATCTCGGGTCGCGGCTCGCCTTCGGGCCGGTGGTGCTCAGGCCGGACCGGCGCGCTCGCGTGGCCTAGGAACGAGCTCCCGCCCGCGCGCCAGGCGCGCGAGGGCGCGGAGCGGCGGACGGGCGAGCCCGCGCACCTCGCTCGGGTGGCGAACCTCGCCGGCGAGGAGCCCGGCGACCACGCCGAAGACCCCGGGCGAGCGCGCCGCCCAGAAGCAGGCCGCCGGGCTGCGCTCGAGCGCCCGCTTGGCCGCCCAGGACGCGGCGGCGTGGTGGTCGAGCGCCCCGGCCAGCCGCTCCTCGTACGCGTCGAGCTCCGCGGCGAGGATCGCCTCGGCCGCGAGCTGCGCGGAGACGAACGCCTCGTAGATCCCGTCCCCGGAGAGCGGGTCCACGAGCCCGGCCGCATCGCCCACGAGGAGGACGCGGCCGTTGCGCGCGCGCGTCCCCGGGAGCCGCATGGGCAGGCGGTGCCCGCGCAGGTCGCGCAGCGCGTCCAGCGGCAGGCCGTAGGCGCGGGCGAGGCGCGCCAGATGCTCGCGCAGGCGCGGGCCCTCGTCCCGCCAGCCGCCCACGCCGAGGTTGGCGTGGTCGGACTTCGGGAACGCCCACCCGTAGCCGCCCGGCACGACGCCGAGCTCGATCGCGGCCGTGCCCGCGAGCCGCTCCGCGTCGAGGCGCTCGTAGGAGACGTTTCCCTCGAGCGCGACCCCGGCCACGATCCCCTCCCCCAGTCCCGCCGCCTTTGCGACGACGCCGTTGGCGCCGTCCGCGCCGACGACGTGCTCCGCCCGGACGCGCATGCCTCCGACGTGCGCGAGCGCGTACGTGCCGTGCAGCTCCAGCCCCTCGACGCGGGCGCCGTCGCGGAAGTCGGCTCCCGCCGCCGCTGCCTGCTCGGCGAGGTGGAGGTCGAGCCGGCGCCGCTGCGTCATGCGCACGAGGGGAGCGTGGTGGCGTCGGGTGAAGGCGCGCCCGTAGCGGAGGCGGATACGGAAGCGGTCGACGACGTGCTCCACCACCGGCTCGACGTCGCAGGGCGCGTAGCGCAGCGCGCGGCCGGTGAGGCCGCCGCCGCAGGGCTTGTCGCGCGGGAAGCGGGCGCGGTCGGCGAGGAGGACGCGGGCGCCCGCGCGCGCGAGGCGCAGCGCGGCCGCAGATCCGGCCGGCCCGGCACCCACCACGAGGACGTCCACGCGCTCCACGCGGCGATCGTAGGCGCCGCCGGTGCCCGGCTACAATGGCGCTCCGCTCGCAGGGGTTCCCGAGTGGCCAAAGGGGGCGGGCTGTAAACCCGCTGGCTCAGCCTTCAGAGGTTCGAATCCTCTCCCCTGCATCTGGGACGCGCGTTGCTCCTCACCCTCGCCGCGGGAGCGGCCGTGCTCGGAGCCGGCTCGGCCGGCGGCGCGCAGGGCGCGCCCGCGCTCGCGGGGCAGCGGTCGCCGGTGGCGACGTTCAACGCGAAGCGTCCGGACCGCCTCGTCCTCACCACGGCGACCTACCGGCTCGTCCTCGCCAAGCACAACGGCGCCCTCGCCGAGCTCGTCGACCGGCGCACGGGAGCCCGCCTGCTCCGCGGCCAGGCCGGCTGCGCCTGGGCGATCGCGTTCAGCAACGGGCAGAGCGACGGCGGCTGCTCGTACAGCCGGGTCGCCGCCGACCGTTTCACGTACGGCTGGGCGCCGCGCGCATCTCGGCTCACGCTGCGCTACCGGCCGGAGACGGTGGCCCGGCCGGAGGTCGTCGTCACGCTGAGCGCGGCGCGCGACCACCTCGACCTGCGCCTCTCGCTCGCGTACCGCGGCGAGCGGACGATCGCGAGCGTCCTCTTCCCGGCCGACCTCGTCCTCGACGTCGGCACGACGAGCGGCGTGTACACGCCGACCTTCCTCCCGGGGCTGCGCCTGCTCCCGAGCTTCTTCTCCGCCCCACGGCGCAACGTCGAGCGCTACCCCTCGCGCTGGGCGTTCGCGGACTTCGTGGCCGCCGACGTCGGGCGCAGCCACGTCGCGCTCTCGACCGTGAACCCCGCTCCCGCGCCTCTCGCCCCGGTCGACCTCGGCGTCGTCCACGACCCCGAGCCGGCGCCCTGCTCGGGGGCGGCGTACTGCCTGACGCACGCGTTCCAGACCTGGCTCCGCGACGGCGACCGGTGGACGAGCCCGACGGTGCGGCTGCGCGTGGGCGGCTCCGTCGAGCGGTCGATCCTCGCCTACCGGCGCGAGAACGGGATCGAGAGCTACCCCTCGCTGCAGGCGAAGCTGGGCGAGCGCCTGGACGTCCTTTCGCGCGCGCCGCTCGTCAAGATCGACCCCTGGAAGGGCCTGCCGCCGTTCGCTGAGTGGGACGCCGCGCTCCGCCGGCTGCCCTCCCCCTCCCTCCTCCATCCGGTCGCGTTCCAAGCGCGCGGCCACGACGAGGACTATCCCGACTTCCTCCCGCCCGACCCGCGCTGGGGGAGCGTGCAGGCCTTCAACGGCACGCTCGACCGCGCACGGGCGCTCGGCCACGTGGTCATGCCGTACCTGAACGTGAGCTGGTGGGACACGCAGGCGCCCTCGGTCCGCAACCTGCCCGCTCCGCTCACGGCGACGGACATCGCCGTGCAGACGTCCGGCGGCGAGGCTCTCACCGAGCAGTTCGGGCCGAAGGACGGGTACATCGTCTCCCCGCACGCGCCGTACGTGCGCGAGCGCGTCGTTCGCCTGCTCGAGGAGTGGCGGAGCGACGTCCCGGTGGAGTGCCTCTTCTTCGACCAGATCGGCGCGCGGCCCTGGCGGCGCGACTTCAACCCGGCGGCGCCGTCGCCACTCGCCTACCAGGATGGCTGGCTCGCCACCTTCGCTCCCTTCCGCGCGCGCTGCCTCATGACCGAGGACGGCTGGGACCGCCTCGCGGACGCGTTCGTCGGCTTCCACGGCGGCGTCCTACAGATGGAGCGCGAGCACCGCTGGCCGGAGCGCCGCTTCGGGGCGGAGAGCTGGGAGCCCTTCCCCCTGGCACTCTGGCTCGTGCACGACAAGGTGCTCATGTACCAGCACGACCTGTACGACGAGACGCTCACCACCGACCCCGAGGTGCTGCTCTACAACGTCGCCTTCGGGACGATGCTCTCCTACGCCTGGGACGCCGAGCGTGGCACGCTGGACAGCCCCTGGCTCGACCTCGTCGGCCGCGTCCAGCGGGCCCTCGGCCCGCACGTGGCGGGACAGCCCCTGACCCGGTTCCGCCGGCTCGCCCCGGACGTCACCGAGACGGTCTTCGGCGACTACAGCGTCGTCGCGAACTGGAGCCGCGCCGCGGCGTACGACCACGAGGGCCGCCGCCTGGCCCCGCTCGGCTTCCTCGCCCGCCGCGACGGCCGGGTGGTGGCCGCCGCGCTCGGGGAGACGTGGAGCGGCGTCGTCTTCGGCGCGGAGTAGCCGCTCGGGACGGCAGTACACTGTCCCCCGCGCCCTCTTAGCTCAGTCGGTAGAGCACCTCCATGGTAAGGAGGGGGTCGGCGGTTCGAGTCCGCCAGAGGGCTCTGCAAAAGTCCAGCAAATTAGCTCCTTTCTGATCCAACTCACTTGCACGATCTTCAGCGTGCGGTAGGTATGGAGCCGTTTATGGAGCTCCCAGGTTCAGAAGGCGCTCCCAAAAGCGTCAAAACCGTCGGTTTCGCGGCCTGCGCGCCGTCCGTCTCAACTGGGATGAGGATTCGCTCGTATGCCGCGCCGTCGATCTCGTCGAGTCGCTGCCAGAGATCCGGAAGCCTCTCGGCGCCGCGAAGGAGTTGCACCCCGATCGGATCAGCGCCCGGTATCGGCGTCAATATCGGGAACCGGCCGTCGTGCAGCCGCCCGCGGACGCCTGCGGGCGTCCAGTGGCCGCCGGCGCGGTCGCGCTCGGGGTGATGCTCTCCGCCGGGTGCTAGGCGGCCGTGGTCATCGCCGTTCCGACTCCGGTTCCTGTATGTCGAGCGGAAGTTCGAGCTGCGTGTGGATCTGCCGCCTCGCCACCGAGCTGGTTCGCCAATGATCGGGCTTCCGCCGAAAGCGTCTCCGTTCGTTCACGATGCTTCGACCCAGCTCGTGCATGTAGAGGATCGACGGCGCGACGATCGAGAGCATGCCGCGATCGGCTCGGAGCCCGCAGCCTGCCGGCTCAATGAGGTCAGCGAGCAGCTCCAGGCGCCACGGCCGCGCCGCGAAGAACACCACCGGGCAGTCCGACCAGCTCTGTGCGCTGATGTGAGAGCGGCAGCTGGCTGCGGTCAGACAGCCGATCGAAGAGAGCGCGTGGGTTACCCCCGCAACACCGATTTCCAGCCCGTCCAGGGGAACAAGCTCTTCATCCAGTAGCTCCTCGACTCCGTGCTCAGTTGCCAGCCGACGCAACGGCTCGGAGAGCTCATCGAGGTCGTTTGCTTCGATCGCCGACGCGAGCTCCTCGAACTCCTCGGGTGACGACGTAGCGGCGTCGAGTACGCGGATCAGCTCGGCCTCTTCGCGCAGCGTGAACTGGGCATCGCCGGTCGAGACGTGCCCGATGAACCACGTGCCCCGGAAGAAGCCGAAGCCCTCCTCGCTGATCTCCTCCGCTGTCGGCATCGCGCACTCGGGAAGAGGCGACGGGATTTCCGTATCGATCTTGACGAACGGGATCATCAGGCGGCGACTTCTCCTTCGACCGGCCGGTGCGCCGCGGGGGGGCAGGCGGCTCTCGCCTCCCGCCCCCCCCACGAGCCAGGCTCACTCCTTGCTTCGCAGTTTGAGCGCGATCTGACCGAGGATCTCGTCGAGCTGCTGCACGAGTGCGTGCACCTGGCCCGCCGCGCTCGTGATTTGGTTCTGCGCGGCGCTGTGGCAGCGCTTGATCGCCGAGTGGCAAGCCAGTGCCCTCTGCCCCTCTTCGACCAGCGCGAGCGCCGCCTCGACGTCGCCGCCCTCGCCTGGCACATAGAGCTGGCGCTGCAGCGCGCAGCGCGCGCTCACCAGCGCCAGGCGCAGCGGCCTCTCGTCAAGGTCCTCCTTGTCGAAGACAGCGATCGCCTTGTTCCCGAACAGCTGCAGCGGTACGGCAATCGGCGCCTTCTCCTGCGAGGAGAAGACGATGACCCCCGCCTTCGCGTCGCGGTTGCGCATCGCCCTCTCGAGCTCGCGCAGTGCATCGCGCAGCGAGAGTTTGCGGTCCTTGACCTCGACGACGTATTGCGCGCGCATTCCCGGCGTGTCGGCCTCGTTGAGCGTCACGGCAATGTCGCCGCACTTGCTCCCACCGGCGCCGCCGTGGTCGCCTACCAGCTCGACCTCGTCGCCGTAGAGCGAGACGAAGCCGGTTGCCGCCTCGTAGACGGTCTCCTCGAACTTCCGGCCCTTCACCGCTGCCAGCTCGAGGACCTCGGCCTCCGTCTGTTCGACGGCCACCTGCCTCCGCAGCTGCTCGAGGGCCTGGCGGACCTCCTTCAGCTCCCCGCCCATCTCGGCCCGCAGGCGCCCAAGGGGGCTCTCCGGATTGCCGGGGTCGACCATGTCGCGCACGGCCTTCTTCATCTCAACGGTGCCGCCGGCCAGTAGCCCTTCGAACTTGGCCAGGACGCTGGCCTTGCTCTCGGGGTCGAATGCGTCGCCGAGGCACTTCTCGAGTTCGTCGAGCATGCTCTTGAGTGCCCCGCGCTCGGGATCGAGGTACTGCGCCGCGGTGGTCCCGATCAGCTCGACCGCCCGCGTAACGCCCTGCTCGACGCGGTGCTCAAGCGCCGCGAAGCGCGCCTCGACGGCGGCGGCCTCGGCCGTCGTCCCGGTCAGGCGGACCGCGCGGGCACCGACGGCGAGGCAGGTCTGCACAACCGGCTCCGGGTCGGGCGCCTCGCGCACGAGCGCGAGAAGCTCGCTGTCGCCGCATCTGAGGTTGTCGATAAAAACCTCGTTGCCGTCGACGTAGATCGAGGGCTCGTTCTTGCGAATGGGTACTGCCACTTGGATCAGCCATCCTTTCGCCCGCTAGGGCACTTAGCACGGCCGGCCCAGCGATAGACTGTGATCGCGTTAGGTTCCAGCTATCGCGGAACCGACCTCGAAAGGCTCGCCCGCTACGGCGAGCCTTTCTTCCTATGTACGGTCAGTTGCTGGCGGTGCGGTCGCGCTAGCCCCACCTCCTTTCGGCGAGGCTGGAAATGTGAAGGGGAGGGCACCGCAGCTCACGGCCGGCTCCAGCGGGAGACGGCGGCTGCGACGTCTTGGGGCGTCACCATGAACCCCTGCAGGCGCTCGCTACGCCCGCCGTGCTCGAACAGGAGGTCGCCTTTGTCTCGCAAGGACTCAGCGCCGCCGTGGCCGAGGATGGTCACCGAGTCTTGCGGTGCTTGCACCTTCAGGGCGACCCGTGCGGTGAGGTTCGCCTTGATGTCGCCGGTGATCACCTGCACGCTCGGACGCTGAGTCGCGAGCACGAGGTAGATGCCGAAGGCGCGCGTCAGCTGGCCGTAGCGCTGGATCAGCGACATGAACTCGGCCCGCTCGCCGCGCCCCAACGTCGAGGCGAGGTCCGCGAACTCGTCGACGACGATCACCATCTGCGGCAGCTCCACTGGCGAGCCGCCGGCCTCGTAGTACTCGAGGACGTTGGTCACGCCCGCCCGCTTGAGCATCGGCCGCCGCCGTTCGATCTCGCGGTCGATCGTCTCGCCAAGCAGCGCGACGGCCTCGGCGGGATCGAACACGATCCGCCCGTCGGCCAGGTGCGGAAGGTCCTCGAACGGCAGGAAGTCGATCTGCTTCGGGTCGACGAGCAGGATGGACAGCTCCATTGCCCCGTGCTGCTCGAGCAGCGAGCACAGCAGCGCGCGCAGGAAGACGCTCTTCCCCGACCCCGTCGCGCCGGCGATCAGGAGATGGGGCAGGCGGGCAAGATCGGCGACCGTAACTTCGCCCGAGGCGGCCATGCCCACGAGGAACTTGAGCGCGCCAGGCTCCGGTTCGCCAAGCAGGTGCGCGTAGTCGCGGAAGCGGATCACCTCCCGCTCGCGGCGCGGGACGTCGATCGTGATGTAGTACGGCTCCTGCGCAACCAGCACGCCCTCGGCCGCGCCGATCTCCCGGCCAAGGTCTGCCGCCCGCCGCGCGACGCCTTCGAGTGACTGGTTGCCTAACGGACGGGCGCGGAAGCGGATTACCGAGGGGCCGACCTGCGCCATCGCCGGCTGGAACGGCTCGAGCTCGAG
>DATLYU010000067.1:0-9123 GCA_035574435.1 Gaiellaceae bacterium
ACCCGCCGCGGGTCCGGCGCCGCGCGGAACACCTGGCCGAGCGCGCTCGCGAGCGCCTCGACCGCGAGCGCCTCGCCCCCGACGCGGGCCGCCTCGAGCAGCGTCAGGCCGGCGAGCGGCGCCGCGAGGCCGTCGGCGTCCGCCTCCACGATCCGCTCGCCGTCGACGACCAGGCGGAGGGCCGCCCACTCGCCGCCCCGCGTCGCGTCCCCGACGACCTCGATCCGCGCCACCGGCTCAGGCTAGCGCCCGCACCGGTGACGACGTGCCGGCCGCACGAGGACCGCGTTCCGGGGATCTTCCCCGCGAGCGAGGATCCGCAGGGATCTTCCCCGCGAGCGAGAATCCGCTCCCGCGCACTCTCGATCTGCAGACACGGCGGCGGGACGGACGAGCAGGCCGCCCAGCGGCCGCGCACGCGGCCGCGCTTCAGGGATCTTCCCCGCGAGCGAGAATCCGCTCCCGCGGATTCTCGATCTGCGGAAACAAAGGTGCTCCACCCTGCCGATGAAGCCCCGGCCGATGCGAACCTGGCCCTGCCAGGTGGGTGCCCTGCGGAGCATCGCGTACCGCCGAGTCCGACACAGGCTCCCTTCGCGTGCGTGTTGGTTCACGTTGGAAGCCGGGGCCACGCACAGGGTCGAGCGCACGCAGTCTAGCCGCCCGCGTCCGTCGCGAAGCGCCACTCGAGCTCCTCGGTCCCGTCCAGGTCGAGCAGAGCGGCCAGCTCCTCGGTCACCTCGAGCTGATTGCCGGGCTCCACGAGCTCGTTGTCGATCACCTCGGTCAGGATCTGCGTGTCGCCGTTCCGCAGCACGAGGCGGGCGCCGCACGGGAGGACGGGATGCGTGACGCCGAGCGACTGCGGCGTCAGCACCTGCCCGCAGGTCGTGCGCTGGGCGTCGCCGACCGGGCCGCGGGAGGCGGCGAAGGCGGTGTTCCAGCCCGCGGGCGCCGGGGCGGAGACGAGCGCGGACGGAAGCCCGGCGTCGTCGCGCTGCTCGATCAGCGCGAGCGCGCCGACGCCGAGCACGAGCGCGACGGCGGCGAGGACGGCGAGCCGGTGCGCGACGGCGAAGCCCATGGAGCAAGTGTCGCGCACGGAGCGGCTACGGGGCCGCCGTCACTCTTCCTTCGCGACGATCCGCAGGCCGAGCTCGTCGAGCTGCTGCTGGCTGATCTCGGTCGGGGCGCCGCTCATCGGGTCGAGGCCCGCCTGGTTCTTCGGGAACGCGATCACGTCGCGCAGGTTCGGCTCCCGCGCCAGCACCATGACCGTGCGGTCGATGCCGAGCGCGATGCCGCCGTGCGGCGGCGCGCCCATGGCGAGCGCGTCGAGCAGGAAGCCGAACTTCGCGCGCTGCTCCTCGGGGCTCAGCGCGAGGACGTCGAAGACCCGCGCCTGCAGGTCGGGCTCGTGGATCCGGAACGAGCCGCCGCCGAGCTCGTTGCCGTTCACGACCAGGTCGTAGGCGTGCGCGAGGGCGCTCCCCGGGTCGTCGGCAAAGCGCTCGCGCCAGTCGGCGCTCGGCCGCGTGAACGGATGGTGGCGCGCCACCCAGCGGCCTTCCTCCTCGCTCCACTCGAACATCGGGAAGTCGGTGATCCAGAGGAAGCCGAACGCCTCGGCATCCACGAGGCCGAGCTCGCCGGCCAGGTGCTCGCGCAGGTGGGAGAGCACGCGCGAGGTCGTCGCCCACGTGTCCGCGCAGAAGAGGAGCGTCTCCTCGGGGCGCACGGCGAGCGCGTCCGTCTCCTCCTCGGACAGGAACTTGGCGATGGGCGAGCGCAGCTCGCCGCGCTCGTCGCGAGCGAGGTAGGCAAGCCCCTGGGCGCCCCGCTCCTTGGCGACCGCCTCGAGCGCCGCCACCTCGGCGCGCGAGAGGAGCCGCGGGACGCGCAGGAAGCGGACCGCCTCGGCGCCGGCGAAGACGCCGAACCGGGATCCGCGCGTGGCCTCGGTCGCGTCCTCGAGCTCGAGGCCGAAGCGCGTGTCCGGCTTGTCCGTGCCGAAGCGGCGGTCCGCCTCGGCGTAGGTCATCCGCGGAAAGGGGGTCTCGATGTCGACCCCGATGCACTCCCGCCAGACGGCCGCGAACGTGCGCTCCACGAGCGCGAAGAGCTCCTCCTGGTCGGGGAACGCCATCTCCACGTCGAGCTGCGTGATCTCCTGCACGCGGTCGGCCCGCAGGTCCTCGTCCCGGAAGCAGATGGCGATCTGGTAGTAGCGGTCGAAGCCGGCCACCATGCAGAGCTGCTTCAGGATCTGCGGGCTCTGCGGGAGGGCGAAGAAGCGCCCGCGGTGGAGCCGGCTGGGGACGACGAAGTCGCGCGCGCCCTCCGGCGTCGGCTTGAACAGGAGCGGCGTCTGGATGTCCAGGAAGCCGGCCGCCTCCATCTCGCGGCGGATGACGCCGACCGTGCGCCCGCGCAGGCGGATGTTGCGCTGCAGGCGGTCGCGGCGCAGGTCGAGCCAGCGGTAGCGCAGCCGCAGGGTCTCGTCCACGTTCTCCTCGTCGAGCTGGAAGGGAAGCGGGGTCGAGCGGGAGAGCACGGTCAGCTCGTCCACCTGCAGCTCCACCTCGCCGGTGGCCATCTTCGGGTTCACCGTCTCGGGGGAGCGCGCCACCACCTCGCCGCGCGCCTGCAGGAGGAACTCGTTGCGGACCTCCTTGGCCGTCTCGGCCGCGCCGGGGGCGCGCTCGGGGTTGACGACGATCTGGCAGAGCCCGGTGTGGTCCCGGAGGTCGACGAAGACGAGGCCCCCGTGGTCGCGCCGCCGAGCCGCCCAGCCGGCGATGGTCAGCGTCTGCCCGACGTGCTCCGGTCGCAGCTCGCCGCAGCGCAGGTCGCGCCAGCTCACGCGCCCACCGCCTGCAGGACGCCGTCCAGCGGCACCTGCTCGTCCTCCCGCCCGGGCCGGCGCACGGACGCGCCGGCTGCGCCCACCACCACGACGGTCGCCGCGCCCAGGCGCGCGGCCTGGGTGAGCTGCCCCTTGAGCGAGCGCCCGGCGTAGTCCGTGTCCGCGGCCACGTCACGCCTGCGGAGCTCCTGCAGCCAGGCGGCGATGCGCTCGCGGGGCGCGCCCTCCTCGGCGGCGAAGAAGACGTCCACCGCCGGCGGCGCCGCCTCCACCCCGGCGCGCTCGACGGCGAGCACCAGCCGCTCGATGCCCGCCCCGAAGCCGACCCCGGGCGTGGGCGGCCCGCCGATCTCCTCCACGAGGCCGTCGTAGCGGCCGCCGCCGGAGAGCGTGCTCTGCGCGCCCTCCTCCGGGCCGACGAACTCCCACGTCGTGCGCGTGTAGTAGTCGAGCCCGCGCACGAGCGTGGGCACGAGCTCGTACGCGACGCCGGCCGCGTCCAGGTGCGCGCGCACGAGCGCGAAGCGCTCCTCGCACTCCTCGCAGAGCGAGTCGCCGACCGCCGGTGCCTCGCGCAGCGCCTCGCGCACGGCGGGCGGCTTGGCGGCCAGGTTGTCGAGCACGCGCAGCGGGTTGACCGCGGCCTTGGCGAGCGTCTCCTCGTCCAGGCGCTGCGCGTTTTCCTCGAGCCACGCGCGCAGGCGCTCGAGGTAGGCGGGCCGGCACCGAGGGCAGCCGATCGAGTTCAGCTCGAGCCGGAACTCCTCTACGCCGAGGCGGGCCAGGAGCGCGTGGTAGAGCGCGATCAGCTCGGCGTCCACGGCCGGGTCGTCGGACCCGATCGCCTCCACGGAGAGCTGCCAGTGCTCGCGGAAGCGGCCTCTCTGCGGCGCCGCGTACCGGTACATGGTCGCGATCGTGTACAGCTTCGCCGGCTGCGGGTCGCGGTGCATGCCGTGCTCGACGTAGGCGCGGCAGATGGGCGCAGTGGCCTCGGGGCGTAGGGTGAGCGAGCGGCCGCTGCGGTCCTCGAACGTGTACATCTCCTTCTGCACGACGTCCGAGCCGGCGCCGGACGTGCGCTCGAAGAGCGCGGTCTCCTCGAAGACGGGCGTCAGGATCGGGCGGTAGCCGTACAGGTTGCACAGGCGCTCGGCCTCGCCGACGACGAGCCGCCAGCGGGGCTGCTCCGCGGGGACGACGTCGTGCGTGCCGCGCGGGCGCTCGATGCGCGCGCCGCTCACCGCGCCCGCTCCGCACGCAGCTCCGCGAGAAAGGGGTTGCGCGCGAGCTCCTGCCCGAGCGTCGTGGTCGGCCCGTGCCCCGGGTACACGACCGTGTCCGGCGGGAGCCGGTCGAGCAGCATCCGGAGCGAGTCGAGCAGCGTCTCCCAGCTCGCGCCGGGAAGGTCGGTCCGGCCCACGGAGCCGGCGAAGAGCACGTCGCCGGAGAAGAGGCAGCCGTCCGCGTGGTAGGCGACGTGGGCCGGCGAGTGCCCGGGCACGGCGAGGACGTCGAACGCGATGCCCGCCACCTCCAGCGTCTCCCCGCCCCGTACGAGGACGTCCGGCGTGTACGGGCGGACGGTCACGCCGGCGGGCGTGAACGCGTGCGGGCTCTCGAGCAGCGCACGCTCGCCCTCGGGCATGTGCACCGGCGCGCCCGTCCCCTCGGCCAGGTCGGCGACGCCGACGAGGTGGTCCCAGTGGCCGTGCGTGACGAGGACCCCGGCGCAGCGCGCGCCGAGCCGCGCGAGGGTGAGCCGCAGCTCGGTCGCGTCCCCGCTCGGATCGACGACCGCGGCCTCGTCCGCCCCCGCGCTCGCGCGGACGACGTAGCAGTTCGTCCCGATCGGACCGAGCGGGAGCTGTTCGACGCGCAGCGCCACGCGGACGTCCCGTCAGCCTCCGCGCGAGCCGGTCGCGCCCTCGCGACGGCGCAGGCGCCGCTGGTACGAGCGCCAGAAGAACGCGTCCAGGAAGTAGCTGAACGGCACGAAGATGGCGACCAGGATGAGCGTCTGCGTGACCTGCTGCGCGAGCGTGAGGTTGCTCGAGAGCAGCATCACGGTCACGAACATGATCGGCGCGAAGATGAGCCCGCGGCGGAGCGTGCGCCGCCACGACGGCGCCGGCACCTCCCGCGGAGCGCCCGCCTGGCGCGACCCCGAGCCGCGCCGGCGTGGCGGCTCCCCGCGCAGGCCGGCCACCTCCTCGGGGTCGAGCTCGCGGCCCTCCTCGTCCTCCCAGACGTACTCGTGGCGGAGCTCCTTGGCCCGGCGGCGGCGCTGCTTGCGGGTCGGCATGGAGGCGATTATGCCCGGCTGCTCCAGGCCACCCGGCCGCCTCGGACGACGGCGTGCACGACCGGGCCCGCGAGGTGGTAGGCGAGGTGGCGCCAGTCGTCGGCTGCGACCAGGACGAGGTCGGCGTCGTGGCCGGGAGCGATGCGCCCCTTGCGGCCGGCGCGCCCGAGGACGTGCGCGGCGTTCACCGTGCAGGCGGCGAGCGCCTCCTCGGGCGCGAGGCGGAGCTGGGTGCACGCGAGCGAGCAGACGAGCGGGAGGCTCTCGCAGAACGCGCTGCCCGGGTTGAAGTCGGTCGCGAGCGCGACCGCTGCGCCGGCGTCCACGAGCGCGCGCGCGGGCGGCGGCGGACGGCCGAGGAAGAGCGCGCTCGCCGGCAGGAGGACCGCGGTTACCTCGCTCGCGGCGAGCGCCGCGACCCCGCCGGGGCCCGTCGCCTCGAGGTGGTCGACCGAGCGGGCGCCGAGCTCGATGGCGAGCGCGATGCCGCCCGCCTCGGTGAACTGGTCGGCGTGCAGGCGCAGCACGAGGCCGGCCTCGCGGCATGCGGTGAGGTACCGGCGCGCCTGCGCGGCGTCGAAGGCGCCCCGCTCGAGGAAGACGTCCGCCGCCTCCGCGAGCGCCGCCGCCTCCGGAAGCACCTCGGCGAGCAGGAAGTCGAGGTAGGCGTCGGCGTCCGCGTGCTCGGGCGGGACAGCGTGCGCGCCCAGCCACGTCGGGACGCCGCCCGCGTCCCGGACGACACGGAGCTGCGCGAGCTCGGTCTCGCGGTCGAGCCCGTAGCCGGACTTCGCCTCGAAGGTGGTGGTACCCGCGGAGAGCATCCAGCGCGCGTGCCGGGCGAGCGCCGAGGCGAGGCCGTCGGGGCCGGCCGCCCGTGTGGCGCGCACCGTGGCGAGGATCCCGCCGCCCGCGGCGTGCAGCTCCTCGTAGCTCGCGCCGGCAGCGCGCAACGAGAACTCCTCCACGCGGTCGCCGGCGAAGCACGCGTGCGTGTGGCAGTCCACGAGCCCGGGGACGGCCGAGAGCCCGCGCCCGTCCAGCTCGACGACCTCGCCAGGGAGCGGAGGCAGGTCGCGCATGGCGCCGGCGGCTGCGATCCGGCCGTCCTCGCAGAGCACGAACGCGTCCTCCACGACGTCCACCTCGCGCAGCGCGGAGCCGCGGAGCGGGGCCTCCGTGCCCGCAGGGGTCGCGAGCTGCGCGAGGTCGCGGACGAGGAGCCGGCGCTCGGCTCCCTCCCCGCCGGCCGCCGTCTCGCTCACGGAAGCGACGGCAGATCGAGGCCGTGCTCGCGCGCGGCTGCGAGCGCCTCAACGTAGCCCGCGTCGGCGTGCCGCATGACGCCCGTGCCCGGATCGGTGGTCAGCACCCGCTCCAGCTTCTCGGCTGCCGCGTCCGTCCCGTCCGCGACGACCACCATGCCGGCGTGCAGCGCGTTGCCGATGCCGACGCCGCCGCCGTGGTGCACGCTCACCCACGTCGCCCCCGCTGCGACGTTGACGAGGGCGTTCAGGATGGGCCAGTCCGCGATCGCGTCGGAGCCGTCCCGCATCGCCTCCGTCTCGCGGTACGGCGAGGCCACGGAGCCCGCGTCCAGGTGGTCGCGCCCGATCACGACCGGGGCGGACACGCGGCCGGAGCGCACGAGCTCGTTGATCGCGAGCCCCGCCCGCGCGCGGTCGCCGAGCCCGAGCCAGCAGATCCGGGCGGGCAGCCCCTGGAACGCCACGCGCTCGGGCGCGAGCTCGAGCCAGCGCTGGAGGAGCGCGTCCTCCGGGAACAGCTCCCGGAGCTCCTCGTCGATGGCGGCGATGTCGGCAGGGTCACCCGAGAGCGCTGCCCAGCGGAAGGGCCCGATGCCGCGGCAGAAGAGCGGCCGGATGTAGGCCGGGACGAAGCCCGGGTATGTGAACGCGTCCGCTACGCCCGCCTCATAGGCCTCACCTCGCAGGTTGTTGCCGTAGTCGAAAACGTAGCACCCTGCCCGGACGAGCTCGAGCAGGCCGCGGACGTGCTCCGCGATCGAGCCGCGGGCGCGGCGCAGGTACTCCTGCGGGTCGCGCTCGCGGAGCTCCGCGGCGGCTGCGACGTCGAGCCCCCGGGGCACGTAGCCGGTGAGCGGGTCGTGGGCGGCCGTCTGGTCGGTGACGAGGTCGAAGCGCTCGCCGCGCCGGGCGAGCTCGGGGACGACGTCCGCGGCGTTGCCCTGCAGCGCGACCGACAGCGGCCGGCGCTCGGCGGCGGCGGCACGCACGCGCGCGAGCGCGTCGTCGAGCGAGCCCGCGACCTCGTCCAGGTAGCGGGTCTCGAGCCGCCGCTCGATCCGCGAGGGGTCGACCTCGACGCAGAGGATCGCGGCGCCCGCGAGCGTGGCCGCGAGGGGCTGGGCCCCACCCATGCCGCCCAGGCCGGCGGTGAGAATGGTGCGTCCGCGCAGGTCGGGCGAGCCGAAGTGGCGCTCCCCCGCGGCGGCGAAGGTCTGGTAGGTGCCCTGCAGGATCCCCTGGGTGCCGATGTAGATCCAGCTCCCGGCGGTCATCTGCCCGAACATGGTCAGGCCGGCCGCCTCGAGTCGGCGGAACTCCTCCCACGTGGCCCAGCGGGGCACGAGGAGCGCGTTGGCGATCAGCACGCGCGGCGCCCACTCCGCGGTCCGGAAGACCCCGACGGGCTTGCCGCTCTGCACGAGGAGCGTCTCGTCGTCGCCCAGGCGGAGCAGCGTGCGCACGATCGCCTTCAGGGCCTCGTGGCTGCGGGCCGCCTTCCCGGACCCGCCGTAGACGACCAGGCGCTCCGGGTGCTCGGCCACCTCCGGGTCGAGGTTGTTGAGCAGCATGCGCAGCGGCGCCTCCGTCTGCCAGGAGCGCGCGTTGAGCTGCGGCCCGCGCGGAGCGCGGATGCGGGCGAGGTCGCCGCACAGCGCCTCGACGGCCGTCTCCAGCGTCGCCGCGCTCATGCGAGCGGGCCCACCTCGGCCTCCGCGGCCGCGACGATCGTGCCGCTCCGGACGGCTTCCGCGACACGCTCGATGTCCGCCGAGAGCGAGCGGTCCTCGACCAGGCGGCCGGAGAGCGCGCGGACCGCGTCGTGCACGGCCTGCACCCCCCGGCCGGGGCGGAGCGGGGCGAGGAACTCCACGCCCTGCGCGCCCGCGAGCAGCTCGATGGCGAGCGCGCGCTCGGCGTTGTCGAGCACGCGCAGCGCCTTCAGCCCGGCCGCGTTGCCCATGGACACGTGGTCCTCCTGGCCGGCGCTCGTGGGGATCGAGTCCACGCTCGCCGGATGCGCGAGCACCTTGTTCTCCGAGACGAGCGCGGCCGCCACGTACTGCGGGATCATGAAGCCGGAGTTGAGGCCGCCCTCCTCGACCAGGAACGGCGGCAGCCCGTCGGAGAGGGACGGGTTGACGAGCCGCTCCACCCGCCGCTCGGAGATGCTGGCGAGCTCGGCGACCGCCATAGCGAGCGCGTCGAGCGCGAACGCGAGCGGCTGCCCGTGGAAGTTCCCGGCGGACACGATCTCGCCCTCCTCGAGCAGGACGAGCGGGTTGTCGGTGGCCGCGTTCAGCTCCACGGTCACGGTCTGCTCGACGTACGCGAGCAGGTCGCGGCAGGCGCCGTGCACCTGCGGCGCGCAGCGGAGCGCGTACGCGTCCTGCACCTTGTCGCACCAGCGGTGGGACTCGATGATCGCCGAGCCCTCGAGCAGCCGCCGCACGTTCTCGGCGGACTCGCCCTGGCCGCGCAGCGGCCGGCTGCGGTGCACCGCGGCCGCGAAGCTCGTGCGCGAGCCCTGGAGCGCCTCCAGGGAGAGCGCGCAGGCGAGGTCGGCGGTGCGCGCGAGACGGCGGGCCCGCACGACGCCGAGCGCGCACATGGCGGCCATGAACTGCGTGCCGTTCACGAGCGAGAGCCCCTCCTTGCTCAGGAGCCGGATGGGAGCGAGGCCG
>DATLYU010000068.1:0-12154 GCA_035574435.1 Gaiellaceae bacterium
CAGCCCCTCGTAGTCGCCGTACGCCCACTCGGTGAGATCCTCGTCGAGCACGGCGCCGGGGAAGCCCGCCAGCTCCGCCGTCTGCCGCGCGCGGAGCCTGGGACTCGCGAGGACGAGGGCGAAGTCACGGCCCGCGAGCCGCGCCCGGAGGGTCATCGCGTCCTCGACCCCGGCCTCCGTGAGCGGGAGCTCGGTCGACGAGGTGTGGAGCCCGTCCCGGCTCCAGGCGGTCTCCCCGTGCCGGACGAGCCAGACCTCGCCACTCCTCTCAGGCGAATGTCGCTGCACCATGTTTCCCCCACGTTTTCAGGCCACTCGAGTCGAGCCGGCCGCGGAGAGCGCCACGAGCATCCCGCCGTCGTCGTCGTAGGCGGGGAAGAGGTCGACGAGCACGGGCTTCACGATTCCGCCGCGCGTCCGGAGCTCGAGCCGCTCGCCGAGCTTCCGGACGCCCCACTCGCGCACGAGCTCGAGCGGGGCCGGGTCGGAGAGGCCGAGGGCCTGCTCGACGGGGAGGCCGATCAGGTCGGCGTCGCGGAAGCCCGTCAGCTCGAAGACGCCGCGCCCGGCGGCCAGGACGCGCCCCTCCCGGTCGCAGACGACGAACCCGGTCTCGGGCGCCGGATAGTAGTCCTCGAGGAGCTGGAACAGGAACCCGAAGCCGCACGCCCGGCACTGCACGGGCACCCGGGAGAAGCCCTCGTAGCCGTCCAGGTCGACGGAGCGGCGCTTGCAGTTCGGGCAGATGAAGAGCGGCACGCGGGCAGGGTAGGGGGCGTCGTGTTGACGCCGCGTTAGGACGGTCGGCGGCGGGGCGGGCGGCCGACCGCGGACGGGCTCGGGCTCAGCGGCGGAGGCGGATGGCGTTCAGGTCCTGCGCGGCGATCTCCTCCGCGCGCCGGATGAGCTCCTCCACGTCGTCGTGCTCGGCGTGCAGGTAGCGGCCGGCGAGGGCGTCCGCGCGGCCGGAGGCGAGCACGCGCACGAGCCGCGGGGCGAGCTCGGGCGGCGTCCACGGCGCGTCCTCCGGGAACGTGCCCTCGGTCATCTCGGTGCGCACGAGGCCGGGGCTGAAGACGAAGACCGGGATGCGGCCCTGCAGCTGCCCTGCCAGCACCTCGCCGAAGCGCCACAGGGCCGCCTTGCTCGCGCTGTACGCGGTGCTGCGCGAGCCCGGCAGGTAGGCGGCGCCGGAGCCGGTCAGCACGATGCGCCCCCGGCCGCGCGCGAGCATCCCCGGGATGACCGCTCGACAGGCGAGGTAGGCGCCGAGCACGTTCACCTCGAACGTGCGCCACCACTCCTCCGGCTCCATCTCCCAGGCCGCCGACTCCCAGAGCGCGATCCCCGCGTTCGCCACCAGCAGGTCGATCGGGCCCAGCCTCGCCTCGGCCGTCTGCACCCACCGCTCGACGTCCTCGCGCCTCGAGGTGTCGCCGGTGAGGGCGAGGCCGCCGATCTCCTCGGCCACCGCCTCGACCTGCGCCCCCGTGCGCGCCGTGACCGCCACGCGCATCCCCGCGGCCGCGAGCTCGCGCGCGATCCCGGCTCCGATCCCGCGCCCGCCGCCCGTGACCAGGGCGACGCCGGAGAGGCGGTCAGACGACACGGGCGATCTCCTCCAGGCTGTCCGGATTCTACAGGGTGGAGAGGTCGCCCGGGTCGAGGCCGAGCGCTCGCGCCCGCACCGCGCGGCGCACGATCTTCGCGCTGCGCGTCTTCGGCAGCGCGGGCACGAACAGGACGCGCTCCGGCCGGAAGGCCTTGCCCAGCCGCTCCACCACCGTCGCCGCCACCTCCTCCGCCGCGGGCTCGGCGCCCGGCCGCGGCACGCAGAAGAGCCACGCCACCTCGCCCTTCACCTCGTGCGGGACGCCGATGGCCGCCGCCTCCGCCACGCCGGGGTGGTCGACGGCGGCGGACTCGAGCTCGGCGGGCCCGATCCGCTTGCCCGCGATGTTGAGCGTGTCGTCCGAGCGGCCGTGCAGGAACCAGTAGCCGTCCTCGTCCACCGAGGCCCAGTCCCCGTGCGTCCACACGCCGGGGAACCGCCGCCAGTACGTCTCCAGGTAGCGCTCGGGGTCGCCCCAGATCCCCCGCGTCATGCCGGGCCACGGTCGCTTGCACACGAGCTCGCCGACCTCGCCGCGCAGCGGCCGCCCCGCGTCGTCGAAGACGTCCAGGTCCTGCCCGAGGGCCGGGAAGCCGAGGGAGCAGGGCTTGGTGGGGGCGAGCATGCTGACCGACAGGAAGCAGGCGCCGACCTCCGTCCCGCCCGAGATGTTCACGATCGGGATGCGCCCGCCGCCGCATACGTGCTCGTTCAGCCAGTCGTAGGGGCCGCGGTTCCACGGCTCGCCGGTCGTGGTGACGGCGCGCAGCGAGGAGAGCTCGGCCGCGGGGGGCCCGTGCGGGATGAGCGCGCGCACGAGGGTGGGCGAGACGCCCAGCATCGTCACCCGCTCCTCCTCGACCAGCCGCCAGAGCCGGTCGGCCGGATGGTCCGGAGCTCCCTCCATGAACACGATCGCCGCTCCCGTGGCGCCCGCCCCGACCACCGTCCAGGGGCCCATGATCCAGCCCATGTCGGTGGCGAAGAGCACGCGGTCGCCCGCCTTCAGGTCGGCCTGGTAGGCGGCCTCGCGCGCGATCGAGAGCAGGAAGCCGCCGTGCACGTGCAGCGCCCCCTTCGGGCGCCCGGTCGTGCCCGAGGTGTACGCGATCAGGTACGGCGCCTCGCTCTCCAGCTCGAGCGGCGCGAGCTCGCCGGGCGAGTCGGCGACGAGCTCGTCCCAGTCCACGTCGCGCTCGGGAGCGATCGGGGCCTCGACGCCGAGCCGGCGCCAGACGACCACCTTCTCCACCGTGGGCGCGGAGGCGAGCGCCTCGTCGGCCGTCCGCTTCATGGGCACGACCGTCCCGCGCCGGAGCGAGGCGTCTGCCGTGAGCAGCACCTTGACCCCCGCGTCCGCGAGACGGGCGGCGACCGCGGGCGCCGCGAAGCCCGAGAAGATCGGCACCTGGATCGCGCCCACGTGCGCGCAGGCGTGGGCGGCGACGGCCGCCTGCGGCGCCATGGGCAGGTAGATCCCGACCGCGTCTCCGGGTTGCACGCCCAGGCGCACGAGCCCCTCCGCGAGGCGCGTCACCTCCCGGGAGAGCTCCGCCCAGGTGAGCGCCGTGCGGCCGCCCTCCTCCGGCCTCCAGACGGCCGCCTCCTCGTCCGGGCGCTCCCGCGCCCAGCGGTGCACGCAGGCCTCGGCCACGTTCAGCCGGGCGCCCAGGAACCAGGTCGTCCACTCCGGCCCCCGCGAGTCGTCGAGGACTTGCTCCCAGTCGCGGGCGAGCGGGAGCCCGAGGTCCTCGCGTACGGCCCGCCAGAAGCGATCCGGCTCCTCCAGCGAGATGCGGTGGAGCTCGGGGTACGTCTCGCAGCCGAGCCGGCGCGCGAGCCGGAGCACGTTGGTCGCCTCGCGGTACTCCGGCGAGGGCACCCAGGCGTACTCGCTTTTGTTAGCGTCTGCTAGCTTAGTGTTCACTAACCGACCCGCGCAGGAGGCAGGGGATGAGAGGGCTGATCTTCGCAGAGGAGACGAGGAAGTGGTTCACGCTGGCGGCGGTCGCGTTCGGGCTGTTCATGATCATGCTCGACAACACCGTCGTGAACGTCGCGCTGCCCTCCATCCAGCGCGACCTGGGCGCGGACCTCTCGGAGCTCGAGTGGGTGGTCACCGGGTACGCGCTCAGCTTCGCGGCGCTCATGCTCATCGGCGGCAAGGTGGCGGACGCCTACGGGCGCCGTCTGGTCTTCGTGCTCGGCATCGTCGTCTTCACGGCCGCTTCCCTCCTCTGCGGCCTGGCGGAGTCGAGCGACCAGCTCATCGGCGCGCGCGTCCTCCAGGGCGTGGGAGCGGCGCTCATGAACCCGGCCACGCTCTCCATCATCGCGGCCACCTTCCCGCCGCACCAGCGGGGAGCGGCGATCGGGATCTGGGCCGGGGTGTCCGCGCTCGCGCTCGCGATCGGGCCGCTCGTCGGCGGCCTCCTCACGGAGCACCTGGACTGGAGCTGGATCTTCTTCGTCAACGTCCCGATCGGGGTGCTGGGCGTGGCCGCGAGCTACGTCTTCATCGACGAGTCCCGCGACGAGACGCACGAGCGCCTCGACCTCCCCGGCCTGGCCACCTCGGCGATCGGGCTCTTCTCGCTGACGTACGCCCTCATCGAGGCGAACACCTACGGGTGGGGCTCGGCGCGCATCGTGGGCGCTTTCGCGCTCGCGGCCGTCGCGCTCGGCGTCTTCGTCCTGCTCGAGCGGCACCAGCGCGCTCCGATGCTCCCGCTCGCGTTCTTCCGCGACCGCACGTTCACGGGCGCGAACCTCGTCGTCCTGCTCGTCGCCCTGGCCATGTTCGGGGTCTTCTTCTTCGTCTCCCTGTACATGCAGAACGTGCTCGGCTACTCCGCGGTCGAGGCGGGCGCCGCGTTCCTGCCCATGACCGTGCTCATCATCCTCGTCGCGCCCGTCGCCGGGCGGATGACGGACCGCTTCGGCTCGCGTTGGTTCCTGACCGTGGGCATGACGCTCGTCGGCGCGCAGCTCGTCTACTTCTCGCAGCTCGGGCCCGACGCCACCTTCTGGACGCTCCTGCCGGCGCTGCTCGTGGGGGGCGTGGGCATGGCGTCCACGATGACGCCGAGCGCCGCCGCGGCCACGCGCAGCGTGTCCGTGGACAAGGCCGGCGTCGGCTCGGCCGTCCTGAACGCCTCCCGGCAGGTGGGCGGCTCCATCGGGATCGCGCTCATGGGCGCGATCATGGCCCACGCCGCGGGCGAAAGGCGGACCGTGGACGCCTTCATGGACGGGTTCGAGCAGTCCCTGCTCGTCGCCGCCGGCATCGCGTTCGTGGGTGCAGTCGTGGCCTTCGCGCTCGTGCGGCCGCATGCCGGGGCGGGTAGCCACGGGCACGAGCGCCGCGAGGGCGTCGCGGCCGCGGAGCCGGCCGCATGACCCCGCCCGCGGGGACGACGCGGCTTCCCGCCGCCGAGCGCCGGCGCGCGCTCGTCGAGGCGGGGCTGCGCGTGTTCGGCACGGGGAGCTACGCGGGCGCGACCACGGCGGAGATCGCGCGCGAGGCCGGCGTCACCGAGCCCGTCCTGTACCGGCACTTCGCCTCCAAGCGAGATCTGTACATCGCCTGCCTGGAGGAGATCTGGCAGCGCGTGCGCGGGCACGTGGAGGAGAAGATCGCGCGCCTCGGCCCGGAGGAGGGCTGGCGCTCGATCTCCCCGGCCACGCTGCGCGAGATGAAGGTGACCGCCCCGAGCCTGTGGATGCAGGCCCTGACGGAGGCCGGCGAGGACGAGGAGATCCGCCGCTACCTCCGCCGGCACCTGCGCGAGGTGCACGACTTCTTCGCCGACGTCCTGCGCCGCGTGCAGGCCGCCGGCGGCGTCCATCCCGACCGCGACCCGGACGTCGAGGCCTGGATCTTCGTGGCCGGGACGCTGCTCGGGGCGGTCGTGGACCGGCTCGGCGGCCCGCTCCGGCCGGAGGATCTGGACGCCATCAAGGCCGAGCGCCACCGCTGGCTCACGGGCCGCGGCTGAGACTCGCGCAACGAAAACGCCCCCGGCTGCGGCTCCGGGGGCGTTCTCTATTCGAGGCGACCCCTTCCCGGGTCGGCGGGCCGGCGATGCGTGGCTCTGCGGCCCAGCCACGCTCGCTTCGGGCCTGCCGGCGGATCCGGCGGTGGCGCCCGCGCATCCGATCTGGCGTCCGATCGGTGCGGTGTGAACCGACTATAGGAGCCGTGTCCGAAGAAGTCAAGTAGCCCGGTCAAGTGATTTCGACTATGGTTACTTGACCCCTTCGAACGAGGACACATCCCCCTCCGGGGGGAGGGTGGACGAGGACTCGGAGAGGTTCACTGCGATGGGCATGAGCGAGACCGCCACGACCTCCAGGCCCGGCAGCCCCGTCCGTCTCGGCGAGCGCCTGCGCGCGCTGCGCGTGGCCGCTGGCCTCACGCAGACCCAGCTCGCGGAGGGCCGCTACTCGAAGGAGTACATCAGCCAGATCGAGCGCGGCAAGACGCGCCCCACCGAGGCGACGATCGCGTGGCTCGCCGAGCGGCTGGGCGTGGACCCCGTGTACCTGGCCGCCGGCGTCTCCGTCGAGGAGCGCACGCGCGCCGAGGCGCTGCTCGTCCGGGCGGAGGCGCTCTCCGAGGCCCACCGCTACGCGGAGGCGCTCGAGGCGTACCGCGAGGCGCGGGAGGCGGTGCGCGCGGCCGGCGCGCCCGAGCTCCAGCTCAGGGCGCTGACGGGCGAGGCCTGGGCGCTGCAGCAGGACGGGGACGCGCGCGACGCGCTCGCCCTTCTCCAGGACGCCCGCGAGCTCACCGAGGGGCCCGAGTTCTCGGACGTCGACCGCGCGGACGTGCTCTTCCGCCTGGGCGTCGCCCGCTACAAGCTCTCCAGCGTCGCGACCGCGACTGCGCTCTTCGACGAGGCGCTCGGGCTGGCGGAGCGCTCCGGGCTGCCGTGCGACCTCCTGCGCGCCGACATCCTCGGCTGGCGCTCGCGCTGCCGCCGCCGCCAGCGCGACTACGTGGCCGCCCGCGAGGACGTCGAGCGGGCGCTCGAGCTCGCGCAGGACCTCGGCGACCGGCGCGCGATCGCGAACACGTACTTCCAGGCCTCGCTCATCGCCCAGCGCCAAGGCCACTGGGTCCTCTCGCGCAACTACGCCCAGCGGGCGAAGGACCTGTACCAGGAGCTGAACGACGAGCGCAACGTCGGCCGGCTCCTGCTCGCGCTCGGCGGCCTCACGCTCCTGCTCGGCGACGAGCAGCAGGCGGTCGAGCATCTGAAGGCGTCGTTCGCGCGGGCGCTCGAGACCGACTCGTCCGCGGATGCCGCGCAGGCGCTCGGCGGGCTGGCGACGGTGCACCTGCGCCGGGGGGAGTACGACGAAGCGGACGAGGCCGCCCGCAAGGCCCTCGCCCTGCTCGAGGGACGGGACGACTACCTGCACGAGGTCTGCCCGTCGTACCTCGTCCTCGGGCGGGCGCTCATGGAGCGCGGGCGCTTCGAGGAGGCGGAGGACTGCTTCCGGGCGGCGGATGCGGCTGCGGAGCAGCTCGCGTCCATCAGCCACCGGGCGGAGGCGTGGGTTGCGCTGGGAGATCTCGCGGCCCGTCGCGGGAACGACCGCGAGGCCGCGCGCCTGTACCGGAACGCCGCCGAGGCGCTCCAGGAAATCCGCTTCTAGAGAGGAGGTCCGCCATGAAGCCCAAGCTGCTGCTGCTGGTCGTGAACGTGGCGCTGCTGGCTGCCTGGTTCGGCAAGCTCTTGCCGAACAGCTGGCCGGACGGCCACTTCTAGAGCGCCCACAACCTGCGGCTAGACTCGGGCGCGTATGCGCCCGGCTGCGGCACTGACCGCCGTGTCGTGCCTGCTGCTGGTCGGCTGCAGCGGGTCGGACAGGGACACGACGACGGCCACCGGCGCCGGCGCCGGCCAGACGCTCGAGGAGCTCTGGCGGGCCCCGGGCGACGACGTGGCCGTCGTCGCCGGCACCGCGACGCACGAGCCCGGCGAGGTGCGCGTGTCCTTCCTCGTCGTGGACGCGCAGGGCCGCCCGGCCCTGGTGCCCACCGCCCGCGTCTGGGTCGCGAGGTCGCTCGAGTCCGAGCCGTTCCTGGAGACGGAGGCCAAGCTCGAGCGCATCGGGGTGCCGGGTGGCGCCGAGGCCGACGCGACGCACATCTACGTCGCCCGCCTGCGCCTCGAGGAGCCCGCCACGTACTGGCTGCTGGCGCAGCCGGACGGGGGCCGGAAGCCGGTCCAGGCGCTTGGCAACGTGGTCGTCTCGGCCGAGGACCCGGTTCCGGACGTCGGCGACCGCGCGCCCGCCTCGCGGACGCCGACGCTCGCGACCGCGGGCGGCGACGCCTCCGCCCTGACCACGCGCGTCCCGCCCGACGAGCTCCTGCTCCGCTCCTCCGTCGCCGGCGCGCTGCGCGCGGGCGACCCGTTCGTGGTCACGTTCGCGACGCCGAAGTTCTGCTCCAGCCGCACGTGCGGGCCGGTGGTGGACGTCGTCGAGGAGGTGGCGCGCCGGTTCCGCGGGCGGGACGTGCGCTTCATCCACGTGGAGGTGTACGAGGGCAACGACCCCGCTCGTGGCTACAACCGCTGGATGCGCGAGTGGCGGCTCGAGACCGAGCCGTGGACCTTCCTCGTCGGCTCCGACGGGCGCATCGTGGAGCGCTACGAGGGCGTGGTCTCGGTGCTCGAGCTGGAAACGGCGGTCGAGCGCCTGCTCGCCCGTTGAGCCCGCTCAGACGGCGTCGCCGACGCGCTCGACCACAACGGCCGGGACGCGGGCGCGCGGGCTCAGGCGCAGGATCGTGCGCACGAGCTCGACCACGTCCTCGGGCTGGATCATCTCCTCGGGCGGGATCCCGGTCCAGTCGGTCATGCGCGTGGCGACGAAGGCGGGGCAGATGGCGGTCGCCCGCACGCCGTGCTCGGCCTCCTCGCGGTTGAGCGAGCCCGTCCAGGAGATGAGAGCCGCCTTCGTCGCGCCGTAGACGGCGAGGCCGGGCACCGGGATGGTGCCGGCGATGGAGGCGAGCGTGACCACCTGCCCGCGCGACTCCCGCAGGAGCGGGAGCGCCTCCCGGGTGACGACGAGCGTGCCCAGGACGTTCACGTCGAGCTGGAGCCTGATCCGCTTCGTGTCCTGGCTGGCGAAGGAGCCGCCGATCCCGAGCCCGGCGGAGTTGACGAGCACGTCGAGGCGCCCCGCGCGCTCGGCGTGGGCCGCGACCGCGCGGGCGCACTCCTCCGGGTCGGCGAGGTTGGCCGAGACCGCGTGCGCACCGAGCTCGGCGGCGGCCTGCGCGAGCGGCTCGGGCCGCCGGGCGACGAGCGTCAGGTCGTAGCCCTCGTCCCGCAGCATCCGGGCGAGCGCGAGCCCGAGGCCCGAGGAGCCCCCCGTGACGAGCGCCGAGCGCACGCGGCGAGTATCTCACGGCGAGAAGCCAGCGGCCGCCGAGGGGGCGGCGGCCGCTGTCGTCAGGGGGAGTGGAGAAGGGGACGGATCTCTCCAGCGGCTGGGTTCGCGCCCGGCCGCCCGACTCCTCCCGGCGGAGCTTCCCTACAGTTCGGGCCGATGGAGACGGCGTCGCTCACCTCGCTCGCGCGCGCGGGCGGCTGCGCGGCGAAGTACGCGGCCGCGCGACTCGAGTCGCTGCTCGCCGGGCTCGTCCCCGCCGAGGCCGACGACCTGCTCGTCGGCCTCGACCCTGCCGACGACGCGGCGGTCTACCGGCTCGACGACGACCGCGCCCTGGTCTTCACCGTGGATTTCTTCCCGCCGCTCGTGGACGATCCGCGCGACTTCGGGCGGATCGCCGCCGCCAACGCCCTGAACGACGTCTTCGCCATGGGCGGCGTCCCGCTGCTCGCGCTCTCCGTCGCGGCCTTTCCCGAGGAGCTGCCCACGGAGGTGCTCGGCGAGGTGCTCGCGGGCGCGGGGGAGCAGGTGCGGGCGGCGGGTGCGATCCTCGCCGGCGGCCACACGATCCGCGACGCCGAGCCCAAGTACGGGCTCGCCGTCGTCGGTACCGTCCACCCGGGCGCGGTCTGGACGAAGAGCGGCGCCCGGGCCGGCGACGCGCTCTTCCTGACCAAGCCGCTGGGGACGGGGCTCGTGCTCCAGGCGCACCGCGACGGCGCGGCGCCCGCGGGCGCGCTCGAGGCCGCGGTCGCGTCCATGCTCGAGCTCGCCGAGCAGGCCGCGGACGCTCTGCGCCCGTTCTCGCCGAGCGCGGTCACGGACGTCACCGGCTTCGGCCTGCTCGGCCACGCGTATGAGCTCGCCTCCCGCAGCGGCGTGCGCGCCGTCCTCGCCGCGGACGCGCTGCCCGCGCTTCCGGGCGCCCGCGAGGTCGCCGAGGCAGGCGTGCGCACGGGCGGCGACCGGCGCAACCGGGAGTACGCCGGGCCGCACGTCGAGTCGCGCGCGGACGGGGTCGCAGAGGCGCTCGCGTATGACCCGCAAACATCCGGCGGCCTGCTCGTGGCGCTACCCGCCGAGCGGGGCGCCGTGCTGGAGGCGGCGTTCGCCGCTCGCGGCCTCTCGCTGTACCGGGTGGGGGCCGTGGAGCCGGGCGGCGGCGTCGTGCTGTGCTAGACGCGACGCTCGAGCGCGCGCGCACGGGAGCCGTGTCCGCGCGCGGCTTCCTGCGGCTGGCGGCGATCTCCGCGGCGGCGCTCTTCCTCGTCGTGACCTCGGGCGCCTTCGTGCGGCTGACCGGCTCGGGGCTCGGCTGCGAGAACTGGCCGCGCTGCGGCGACACGCCGTTCCCCGAGCGGGGGTTCCACGCCTACGTCGAGTTCGGCAACCGGCTCGTGGCGCTCACCGGCATCGTGCTCGCCCTCGCCACCTGGGTGGCCGCTCGGCGCGTGCCCGGGCTCTCCCGCGGCGCCCGCCTGGCTGCGCTCGGCGCGCTCGCGATTGCGCTGGCGCAGATCCCGATGGGCGGCGTCACCATCGCGCTCGAGCTCCATCCCCTGGCCGTGATGACGCACTTCCTGCTCGGGATGGCCGTCCTCGGCCTGGCTGTCGCGGTCGTGGTGGAGGCCTGGGGCCACGCCGCCGGGCGCGGTAGGCCGGCCGGGCCGCGCTGGCTGCGCCGCGCAGTCGTCTCCCTGGGGCTGCCGGCGTGCGCCGCGCTCGTCGTCACCGGCGCGGTCGCGACCGCGTCGGGCCCGCACCCGGGGGCCGAGGCCGACGTGCGGCGGCTCGGGGTCGAGATCGCGGACACCGTGTACGTGCACGTGCGCGTGGCGGCCGCGTTCGGCCTCGGCGTCCTCCTCGTCGGCTGGCTGCTCCGTGCAGAGCGCCGCCGCTACCCGGGGCTCGCGCTCCTCTGGGGCGCGCTCGTGGCCGCGCTCGCCGCCCAGGCCGTGGTCGGCGAGGTGCAGTACCGCAACGCGTTGCCCTGGGGCCTCGTGCTCGTGCACGTCGTCCTGGCGGCCGCGATCTGGGCGCTCGCGCTCGCGTTCGCGCACGCCCTGTGGCGTCCGCCCGCCTCGCTGACGCGCCAGTAAGCTCCGCGCATGGAGCGCGAGCTCCGCATCTACGAGCGTCCGGCGCTCGAGCGGCCCGTGCTGATCGGCGCGTTCCGCGGCTGGAACGACGGCGGCCAGGCGGCCACGCTCGCGGCCGGCTACCTGGCGCGGCTCTGGGGCGCGCGCAAGTTCGCGGACATCGACCCGGAGCACTTCGTGGACTTCCAGGCCACGCGCCCGCAGGTGACGCTCGACGAGGGCCAGACCCGGCGGATCGAGTGGCCGGAGAACGTCTTCTACCGCGCCCGCATCCCGGGGACCGCGCGCGACGCGATCCTGCTCATCGGCGTGGAGCCGAACTACCGCTGGCGGAGCTTCACGGAGCTCGTGGCCGACCTCGCGCGCGACCTGCGGGTCGAGCTCGTGGTCACGCTCGGCGCGCTGCTCGCCGACGTGCCGCACACGCGGCCCGCGCCTGTCACCGGCGCCGCCACCGACCCGGAGCTGGTCGAGGAGCTGGGCCTCCAGCTCTCGCGCTACGAGGGTCCCACGGGCATCGTCGGCGTCCTCCTGGACGCCTGCCGGCGCATGTCGCTGCCCTCGGTGAGCCTGTGGGCGGCGGTGCCGCACTACGTCTCCCTGGCACCCAGCCCGCGGGCGGCGCGCGCGCTCTGCGAGCGGCTCGCCGCCGTGCTGGGCGTCGAGATCGACGTCGCCGAGCTCGCGGAGGCGGAGACCGCGTACGTGGGCCAGGTCTCGGAGGCGGTGGCGAGCGACGCCGAGACGGCCGCCTACGTCGAGGAGCTCGAGCAGCGCGCCGACTCGCTCGACTGGCTCGAGGAGTCCGGCGGGCTGCCCTCGGGCGAGGCGCTCGCGGCCGAGATCGCCCGCTTCCTGCGCGAGCGGGAGCGGAACGGCGGCGCGGAGCCCGGCGCCGCCTGAGCCTCGCCGAGCCGCCGCCTAGGACACGGCTTCGTCGGCGGGCTGCGCGTCGGGCGCAGGTGCGGCGGCCAGGGCCTCGGTCGCGCCGTCGGGCATCGGCGGGCGGCCGTCGTGCGAGGGCTCC
>DATLYU010000069.1:0-9908 GCA_035574435.1 Gaiellaceae bacterium
CCGCCTCTCGCAGCTCGCGCAGGTGGTACGAGACGAGGGGCTGGCTCATTCCCGTCGCCTGCTCGAGCTCGCGCACGGAACGCGCGCCGTCGGCGAGCCAGAGTGCGATCAGCAGCCGCTCCTCGTTGCCGAGCGCGCGCAGCGTCGGCGCCCAGGCGGCGGCGATGCGGCGGCACTCCTCGACTTCGGCAGGGTTGATCTCGGACACGGCGCTCAGCATAGGTGTATCCAGGAACACTTGTAATATAAAGAAAAACTGATACGATGGCCAGCGAGATGGGCACGGCCATTCCCGCCGCTCGGGATCTGCTCGTCAGCCGCGTCAAGCTGCTCTCGTGGCTCACCCTCGTGTGGATGGGCGTCGAGGGAGTCGTCGGTCTCGTGGCAGGCATCGCCGCGAACTCGATCGCGCTGATCGGTTACGGCCTGGACAGCTCGATCGGCGCCGTCGGCAGCCTCGTCGTGATCTGGCGCTTCACGGGCACCCGCCTGGAGTCGGACGCGGCCGAGCGGCGCGCCCAGAAGATCGTGGCGGTCACGTTCTTCCTGATGGCGCCCTACGTCGCGGCCGAAGCGGTGCGCCGCCTGCTCGCGGGCACCGAGGCGGAGGGCAGCTGGGTCGGCATCGCACTGGCGACCGGGAGCGTGCTCCTCATGCCGTACCTCGGGCGCGCGAAGCAGCAGCTCGGCGACCAGCTCTCCTCGTCCGCGACGGCGGGCGAGGGCATCCAGAACATCCTCTGCGGGTACCTCTCGCTCGCGATCCTGGTCGGGCTCGGAGCCAACGCGATGTTCGGCCTGTGGTGGGCCGACCCGCTCGTCGCACTAGGCGTGGCGGCGGCGGCCGTGAACGCCGGGCTTCGGACCTGGCGCGGCGAAGCCTGCGTCGCCGCTGCGACTGAGCGCGTCGGCGCTCAGTCGTGGATGCGGGCGATCAGCTCCTCGCGCTTCAGGATCTTGACCTCGATCCCGCCCAAGCGGACGTCGTAGCCGGCGTCGCGCGGGTAGAGCACCTTGTCCCCGGCCTCGACGCCGTTCACGTCGGCCCCGATGGCGGTCACGATTCCCGTCCGGCACACGGCGGAGGCGGCGGCCGAGGCGGGCAGGATGAGGCCGGAGCGCGTCTCCGTCTCGTCCGCGATCGGCTGCACGACGACGAACTCGTCGAGCGGCTCGAGCGTGACCTCCTCGACGCTCCGCGACTCCTCGATCACCCGCACAGAGTACGCGCCTGGCGGCGCGAGCGCGCCTCGGACGCGCCAGGAGCGCGCCTCGGAGGCGCCAGAAGGGCGCCTCACAGGCGCCCGGCCTGCACGATCCGCTGCAGGAACTGCTGCGTGCGCGGCTCGCGGGGGGCGCCGAAGATCGCCTCCGGCGGGCCCTCCTCCAGGATCACCCCGCCGTCCAGGAAGCAGACGCGGTGGGCGACGTCCCGGGCGAAACCCATCTCGTGCGTGGCGATGAGCATGGTCATGCCCTCGGCCGCGAGCTCGCGGATCGCCTCCAGGACCTCGCCGACGAGCTCGGGGTCGAGCGCGCTCGTCACCTCGTCGAGGAGCAGGAGCTGCGGCTGCATGGCGAGCGCGCGCACGATCGCGACGCGCTGCTGTTGCCCGCCGGAGAGGCGGTCCGGGTACTCCTCGCGCTTGTCGGCGAGCCCGAAGCGCTCGAGCAGGGCGTCCGCGCGCTGCGCCGCCTCCCGCGGCGAGAGCCGGAGCGCCTTGCGCGGGCCGAGCGTGACGTTCTCGAGCACGGTCATGTGCGGGAAGAGGTTGAAGGCCTGGAAGACGATGCCGATGCGGCGCCGCACCGCGTTCACGTCCACGCCGGGCGCGGTGATCTCCTCGCCGGCGAGCAGGATCCGGCCGGCGTCCACCGGCTCGAGCAGGTTGACGCAGCGGAGCAGGGTGGACTTCCCCGAGCCGGAGGCGCCGATCAGGCACACCACCTCGTGCTCGGCCAGGGAGAGGTCGATCCCGCGCAGCACCTCGAGCTTCCCGAAGGACTTGCGCAGCCCCTCGATCCGGAGCGCGGGGACGGTCACGCCGTCACCGCCGCCGCCTGGCGGCGGCGCCGGTCGCGCGCCACGAGCCAGTCGGTGAAGCGCGCGAGCGGGATCGTGATCGCCACGAAGAGCGTCGCCGCCACCAGGTAGTAGGTGCCGTTGAAAGCGGCGGCCTCGTTGATCTGCGTCTGCCGCAGGACCTCCACCACCCCCAGCACGCTGACGAGCGCGGTGTCCTTCTGCAGGCCGATGAAGTCGTTCAGGAGCGGCGGGACGACCCGGCGCACGGCCTGCGGCACGACCACGTAGCGGAGCGACTGGAAGCGCGTCAGCCCGAGCGAGCGCGCGGCTGCGTCCTGGCTCGGGTGCACCGACTCGATCCCGGCCCGGTACACCTCGGACACGTACGCCGTGTACACGAGCACGAGCGAGACGATCGCCCAGAAGACCTGGTCGGTGGGGACGCCCTCCACGCCGAGCGCGGGCATCCCCGTGCCGAGCATGAGGATGACGAGGATCGTGGGGACGCCGCGGAAGAAGTCGGCGTACACGATCGCGAGCGCGCGCACGGGGAAGAAGACGGGGCCGGGGAGGCTGCGCAGGACCGCGAGCCCGAGCGCGGTGACGAGGATGATGGCCTCCGCGATGAGGAAGATCTTCACGTTCACGAGGAACGCGTCCGCGATCTCCGGGAACGAGTCGCGGTAACGGTCCCAGTCGAAGAAGTACGCCCGGAAGCGGTCCCACCCGGGCGAGCGGGTGACGAGGAAGGCGAGCAGCCCGAAGACGACGAGCGTGCTCGCGACCGCGACGAGCACCCCCCGCCCCTGGCGGGGGCGAGGGGTGCTGACGCTCAGGATCCGGGAGCGGCGGTCGCCGTCCAGCGGGGCGCTACTTCAGGACCGGCGCCCCGCCGACGCGTGCCAGCCAGCGGGTCTGCAGCGCCTTGATCGTCCCGTTCGCCCACAGGCGGTTGAGCGCCTTGTTCACGCACCGCCGCAGCGGGTTCCCCTGCTCGAACACCATCCCGAAGCGCTCCCGGGCGCCGCGGCTGGGGAGCTGGCCCACGATCACGCCGTCCTCCACCTGCACCGCGGTCACGTAGAACGCCGTCGGCAGGTCGACGACGATGCCGTCGATCTGCCCGTTCTTCAGGGCCTGCACGGCGAGGTCGTTCGTGTCGTAGGCGAGCGGCTTGGACGAGGGCCGGATGACGTTGACGATGTACTGGTAGCTCGTCGTCCCGAGCTGCGCCCCGAGGCGGAAGCCGCGCAGGTCGGCCACCGCGTCGGCCCGGGCGATGGCGGTGCCCCGGCGGCCGACGACCGACTGGTTCACGAAGTAGTACGCGTTCGAGAAGTCCACGGCCCGGTCGCGCTCGGGCGTGTACGAGACCTGCGCCATGTAGAAGTCGAAGGGCTTCTTGCCCGGACGGAAGGACTGGGAGAAGGGCACGGCGCGCCACTCCACCTGCCGCTTCGAGAACCCGAGCTGGCGGGCGACCGCGTACGCGACCGCGGACTCGTAGCCCTGCCCGGAGTACGGGTTCGACACCTTCCACGGCTTGCGCGTCTCCCCGCCGCCCCACCAGGGCGGGAAGGCCGGGTTGTCGGTGCCGAGCGTCAGCTTGCCCTCCTGCACCAGGTTCAGGCTCGCCTTCGCGCAGCCTGGGATGGCCCCGGTCGCAACCGGCCCGCCGGTCGCCGTGGCGGCGAGCGAGAGGGCGAGCGCGGTCAGGGCCGAAGCGAGGATCGCGATGCGCATCTGGGGGTCACTCCTCGGACGGGGACTGGGCGCGGCAAACGTACCACCGCGGCTGCGGCTAGCGTGACGGGCCGTGGCGGGAGAGGCCCTCGAGCTGCAGGTGGGCGAGCGCGTCGTGCGGGTCAGCAACCCGGACAAGGTGCTCTTCCCCAAGGCGCGCAAGACGAAGCGCGACCTGGTCGAGTACTACCTCGCGGTCGGCGAGGGCATCGTGCGCGCGCTGTACGAGCGCCCGACCCAGCTCCGCCGCTTCCCCGACGGGATCGAGGGCGAGGCGATCTACCAGAAGCGCGTGCCGCAGCACCGCCCGGACTGGGTGGAGACGGCGCGCGTCACGTTCCCCTCCGGCCGGCACGCGGACGAGCTCTGCGTGACCGAGCTCGCGCAAGTGATCTGGGCCGCGAACCTCGCCGTCGTGGACTTCCACCCCTGGCCCTCGCGGCGGCGGGACACCGAGCATCCGGACGAGCTGCGGATCGACATCGATCCCCAGCCGGGGACGACCTTCCGGCACGCGAAGCGGGTGGCGTCCGTGGTGCGCGAGACGCTCGCCGAGCTCGGGTACACGGGCTGGCCGAAGACCTCCGGCAGCCGCGGGATCCACGTCTTCTGCCGCATCGAGCCGCGCTTCGAGTTCCCGGTCGTGCGCCGCGCCGCGCTCGCCTTCGCCCGGGAGGTCGAGCGGCGCCTCCCCAGGGTCGTGACGACGGCGTGGTGGAGGGAGGAGCGCGGCAGGCGCGTCTTCATCGACTACAACCAGAACGCGCGCGACCGCACGGTCGCCTCCGCCTACTCGGTGCGGGCGACGCCGCGGGCGACCGTGTCCGCGCCCGTGACCTGGGAGGAGCTGCCGGACGTGGAGACCGCCGACTTCACCATGGAGACGATGCCCGAGCGCTTCGCGCGCCTGGGCGACGTGCACGCAGGGATGGACGACGCGGTCTGCGACCTGCGCGTGCTCCTCGAGTGGGTCGAGCGGGACGAGCGGGAGGGGCTGGGCGAGGCGCCGTACCCGCCGAACTTCCCCAAGATGCCGGGCGAGCCGCCGCGCGTGCAGCCCTCCCGGGCGCGCAAGCCGAGCTAGCCGAGCAGCTCCCTGACGGATGCGCCCCCGCGCGCGGGCCGCAGCTCGCGCCAGGTGCACCGGGCCGGGTCCTTGTCGTCGCGGAAGCGGACGAGCTTCGTCCCGTGCCGGAAGCGGCGGCCCTGCACCTTGTCGTAGCGCACCTCGACCACGAGCTCCGGGCGCACCGGCGACTCCTCGAGCTCGCCTCCGCCCCAGCGGTTCGGCTCCGAGAAGCGCCGCTCGGGCGCGTCCTCGAGCAGGGGCAGGACGCGCCCGGCGATCTCCTCGTGGCGCGCCGGCGCGACCGCCGCGGAGCCGACGTAGTCCAGCTCGCCGTCGTCTCCGTAGAGCCCGAGCAGGAGGGTCGCGATCCGGTCGGGGCGCGACTTCCAGCGCAGCCCGACGACGACGCAGTCGGCGGTCTTCTCCGGCTTCACCTTGACCACGCCCTCGCGCGAGCCGGGGAGGTAGGGGAGGTCGGAACGCTTGGCGACGACGCCGTCCAGGCCGATCGCCTCGAAGCGCTCCAGCCAGCCAAGCGCCTCGTCGCGGTCGGCCGTCGCGGGGGAGAGCTCGAAGCGCCGGGCGAGTCGCTCCAGCGCGCGCCGCCGCTCGGCGAGCGGGCGCCGCCAGAGCTCCTCGCCCTTCCAGACGAGGACGTCGAAGGCGACGAAGCGGGCGGGGATCTCCGCGGCCAGGCGGTTGATGCGGCTCTCCGCGGGGTGCAGGCGCATCTGCATGGCGTCGAAGTCGAGGACGCCGTCGCGCTCGATCACGATCTCGCCGTCGAGCGCGGAGCGCGGCGGCAGCAGCCTCCCGAGCGGGCGCAGCTCGGGGAAGTAGCGGAGCAGAGGGCGCGCGTTGCGCGACCAGAGGCGGAGCTCGCCCGTGCCGTTCTCGAGCAGGCCGCGGAACCCGTCCCACTTGGGCTCGTACTGCCAGCCGTCGGCCGGCGGGAGCTCGCGCACGAGCTCGGCCTCCATGGGCGGGAAGGGGATCGCCGGGTCGAGGTCGGCCGGGCGCTCGACGGGCTCACCGGTCGGCAGGCGGCGGCGCGGGCGAGGCACGCCCTGAAGCTACTACGCTCTGCGTCCCATGAGGCGCGTCGCGGTCACCGGGCTGGGAGCGGTCACCCCGCTCGGCCACGACGCGAGCTCCACCTGGGAGGCGGCGGTGGCGGGGCGGAGCGGCGTGGACTGGATCCGCGCCTTCGACGCCAGCGGCTACCCGGTGCGGATCGCCTCCGAGGTCAAGGACTTCGACCCGGTCGCGGTCGTGGGGCCGAAGGACGCGCGCCGCCTGGAGCGCAACGTCGTTCTCGCCGTGGCCGCGGCGCGCGAGGCCTGGGCCGATGCGGGCGTGGACGGGGTCGACCCGGCGCGGGCGGGCATCCTCGTCGGCTCCGCGATCGGCGGCGTGACCGGGGTGCTGGAGCAGGTGGACGTGCTGCGCGAGCGCGGCCACGAGCGCGTTTCGCCGTGGTTCCTGCCCAACGTGCTCGTCGACTCGGCGAGCGGGCAGATCGCGATCGACCTCGGCCTGCGCGGCCCGAACTATGCGCCGGTGTCCGCGTGCGCGACCGGCTCGCACGCCGTCGGCGAGGCGGCGGAGCTCATCCGCCGCGGCGACGCGGACGTCGTGCTGGCCGGCGGGACCGAGTCGTGCATGCACCCGGTGATCCTGGCCGGGTTCACGGCCATGCGCGGGCTCGTCGCCGAAGAGGAGGACCCGACGCGCGCCTCGCGGCCGTTCGACGCCACGCGTGCCGGCTTCGTGATGGGGGAGGGCGCGTGCATCCTGCTCCTCGAGGACCTGGAGCGCGCGCGGGCCCGCGGCGCGCGCGTGTACGCGGAGGTGCTCGGCTACGGGGCGTCCAACGACGCCCACCACATGGCGCAGCCCGACCCGGAGTCGGTGGGGGTCGCGGAGATGATGCGCGCGGCGCTCGCTCGGGCCGGCGTGGAGCCGGAGCGCGTGGGCTACATCAACGCGCACGGGACGTCCACTCCGCAGGGGGACCTGGCGGAGACGAACGCGATCAAGCAGGTCTTCGGCGAGCACGCGCACCGGCTCGCCGTCTCCTCGACGAAGTCGGTGCTCGGGCACCTGTTCGGGGCGGCGGGCGCCGTGGAGGCGATGATGTGCGTGCTCGCCCTGCACGAGGGCGTGCTCCCGCCCACGATCAACTACCGGACGCCCGACCCGGAGTGCGACCTCGACTACGTGCCGAACGAGGCGCGGCGCGTGCAGGTGGACGTCGCCCTCTCGAACGCGATGGGCCTCGGAGGCCACAACGCCTGCGTGCTGGTGGGCCGGGCGGCCTGAGCGTCTCGGCGCGCCCGGCGACCCGTTTGTCACCGTCTCGACACGAAGGCGTCTCCCACCCGTGCCGTTGCCCGGGTTACGCTGATCGCGGGGAGGAGGATGGTGGCCCCGGGCGCGTGATCGCCTTAGCCGACAGCTCGCCCACCGACTCCAGCACGACGTCTGCGAGCGCGAGCGCGTCGTCACCGGGCGGGTAGCGGCGGTTCGGGATCGCGACCACGCGCATCCCCGCCGCGCGGGCCGCGCGGATCCCGTTCGCCGAGTCCTCGACCGCGCAGCAGCGCTCCGGCGCGACGCCGAGGCGCCGGGCGGCCTCGAGGAACACGTCCGGCGCGGGCTTGCCCCGTGGCACCTCCTCCGAGGAGACGGTCACCTCGAAGAAGCGGGCGAGGCCGGCAGCGTCCAAGACGGCGTCGATGATGCTGCGGTTGGAGGACGAGGCGAGCGCGAGCCGGAAACTCGCCGCCAGCCGCTCGACCGCCTGCGCGGCGCCCTCGATCAGGGGCAGCTCCTCGCGGTAGCGGGCCTCCATGCGGCGCACGACCTCGGCGTTCAGCTCCTCCGGCGGCTCGGGGAGCCCGATCACGTCGTGCAGGTAGCGCGACCACTCGGGCGCGCTCATGCCCATCATGTCCGCCTGCGCCCGCTCGTGCCAGCGGCCGCCGCGCTCGCGGGCGAGCTGCTCGCGCACCTCGTCCCACAGGTGCTCGGAGTCGAGCAGGACGCCGTCCAGGTCGAAGACGACCGCCGCGATCGCGCTCACGTGGAGCGGTACTCCCCGCGCACGCGCACGAGCGCGGGCGCGTCCTCGCCCAGCTCCACCCGGGCGACCTCGCAGACGAAGAAGGTGTGCGTCCCGGCCACGACCTCCTCGCGCAGCCGGCACTCGAGCCAGGCGAGCGCGCCCACGAGCAGCGGGGCGCCGCCCGCGCCCTCCGAGGCCGCGACGCCGTGCCACATGGCGATCGGCGGCACGCCGAGCGCGAAGTGGGAGGCGAGCCACTCCTGGCCCGCGGTGAGCACCGAGACGGCGCAGCCGCCCGCCTCGCGCAGGAGCTCGTGCAGCGCCGCCTCGCGCGAGACCGCGAACCCGACGAGCGGAGGCTCCAGGCTGAGCCCGACCAGCGTGCCGATGGTGAGCCCGAGCCGCTGGCCGCCCGCGTCCACAGTGACGACGGCCACCCCCGTGGGCAGGCGGCGGAGCGCGGCACGCAGCTCCTCCCCGGAGGTCACGTCGGCGGTCAGGGCCGGCGGACGAGGACGTCGGGGCCGAGCTCGGCCACGGAGGAGTGCCCGGAGAGGCCGAGCGTGAGGTCGAGGTCCGCGCGCAGGTTGCGGATCACCTCGCGAACGCCGTCCTCGCCGCCCGCCGCGAGGCCCCAGACGTAGGGGCGCCCGATCCCGACCGCGGTCGCGCCGAGCGCGAGCGCCCGCACCACGTCCGCGCCGGAGCGCACTCCGCTGTCCAGGAGCACGGGCACGCGCCCGCCCACCGCCTCCACGATCGCGGGCAGCGCGTCGATGGACGCGATCGCGCCGTCCACCTGCCGCCCGCCGTGGTTGGAGACGACGATCCCGTCCATCCCGTGCTCGACCGCGAGCACCGCGTCGGCCGGATGCAGGATGCCCTTGAGCAGGATCGGCAGCCGCGTCTGCTCGCGCAGGAACGCCAGGTCGTCCCAGTCGAGCGAGGGCCGCTGGTACGTCTCCACGAAGCGCCGCACCGAGGCCAGCGGCAGCCGCGAACGCACGTTCGCGAGCCGTTCCCCCGGGTACGCGCCGGCGAGCTCCCAGAGCAGCCCGAGCGCCGCCGCGGTCGGGCGCCCCCGCGGCGGCAGCGGCTCGCCGAGCGTCGCCTGCACCTGCTCCTGGAAAACAGGGTCGCTCGTGTACTGCGCGATCCCGCGGCCCCGCAGGAAGGGGAGGTAGGCCAGGTCGAGGTCGCGCACCCGCCAGCCGAAGAGGAGCGTGTCCAGCGTGAGCACGATCGCCGAGCAGCCGCAGCGCTCGGCCCGCCGGACGAAGCTCGTGACGACGGCATTCTCCGTGCTCCAGTAGAGCTGGAACCAGCGCGTCGCGTCGCCCATCTGCCGGGCGAGCTCCTCCATGGGGACGGAGGCCTGGTTGGAGAAGATCATGGGCACGCCTTCGCCCGCCGCCGCGCGCGCGACCGCGGCGTCCGCCTCCCGGTGGGCGAGCTCGAGCACCCCGATCGGGCAGAGGAATAGCGGGCTCGAGAGCCGCGTCCCGAAGAGCTCCGCGGAGAGGTCGCGGCGGGAGACGTCGCGCAGCATGCGCGGCACGATCCGCAGGCGCTCGAACGCCTCGCGGTTCTCGCGGATCGTCTCCTCCGCGCCCGCGCCGCCCGCGAAGTACGCGTACGCCTCGGGCGAGAGGCGGCGCCGGGCCGCCTCCTCGAGGCGGTCGATAGCGACCGGGACGCGCGGGCGGCCACCGCGCGCGCCGGCCATGTAGACCTCGAACTGTCGCTCCCGGCCGAACCCGGCGGGCGGGACGGTCGCGTCGGCCGCCATGCGGGCACCCTACGGCGGCGTGCCGCGCCGGGCAACCCGGTTCAATGGCCGCATGACCGCCTCCTCTTCCGCGGCGTACCGGCCCGCCAAGCGGGCGCTCGATCTGGCGCTCGCCGGCGTGCTCGCCGTCCTGCTCGCGCCCGCCTTCGCGCTCGCGCTCGGCGCGCAGGGGCTGGACCTGCTGCTCCGCCCGCGCGACCGCGGCCCCGTGCTC
>DATLYU010000070.1:0-2062 GCA_035574435.1 Gaiellaceae bacterium
GATGGCGGTGAGGACAGGTGAGCGGGCGCCGGAGTTCGAGCTCGAGGTGAGCCGCGGCGAGCGCGTCCGCCTCTCCGACTTCCGCGGCCGCTCGAACGTCCTCCTCGTCTTCCACCCCTTCGCGTTCACCCCCGTGTGCGAGGACGAGGCGCGCGACCTGCAGGAGAACCTGGAGTCGTTCCGCAACGCGCAGACCGAGATCGTGTTCGTCTCCTGCGATCCCGCGCCGGCCCGCCAGGCGTGGAAGGAGCAGCTCGGCGCCGAGTACGTCTTCGCGTCCGACTTCTGGGCGCACGGCGAGGCTGCGCGGGCCTACGGCGTCTTCAACGAGCGGAACGGTGCGCCTCATCGCGGAACGTTCCTCATCGACAAGGCGGGCATCGTCGTGTGGTCGCTCGTCAAGGTCTCCGACGAGTACCGCGCCGAGATGGTCCCGGAGTCGCTCGAGGCGCTCGGCGCGGGCGAGTGAGGCTCCACCTGCACGAGTGGGGCGAGCGCGGCGCCCCGCGCGTGCTCTGCCTGCACGGCGTCCGCAACCACGGCGGCCACTTCGCGCCCCTCGCGCGGCGGCTCCCCGGCCGGCACGTGCTCGCGCCCGACCTCCTCGGGCACGGCTTCTCCCCGTGGGAGCCGCCCTGGGACGTCGGCGCGCACTGCGACGCGATCGCGGAGACCGTGGGCGCGGAGCCGGCCGCGATCGTGGGGCACTCCTTCGGCGGCCGGCTGGGGTTCGAGCTCGCGGCGCGGGCGCCGAAGCTCGTGCCGCGGCTCGTCCTCCTCGACCCGGCCGTGCTCATCCCGCCGCACGTCGCCCTCGCCGCCGCCGAGAACGCACGCCCCGACCGCTCGTACGTCTCCTTCGCGGAGCTGATCGACCGCCGCTACGAGGAGAGCCAGCTCCACCACGCCCCGCGTGCGCTCGTGGAGGAGGACCTCGCGTCCCACGTGGAGACCGGCCCGGACGGACGCCTCCGCTACCGCTACTGCCAGTCGGCCGTCGTCGCCGCCTACGGCGAGATGGCTTCTTCGCCGCCGCCCTTCGAGCGCGTCCGCGTGCCGACCCTGCTCGTCCTCGGCGAGCGCTCCTACCTCCCGTACGACCACCTGCTGGACGCGCACCGCGCCGCCCTCGGCGACCTGCTCGAGGTGGTCGTCGTCCCCGGCGGGCACTCGGTGCTCTGGGACGCGCTCGAGGAGACGGCCGCAGCCGTGGCCGGGTTCCTCGGCCGCTAGCTGAGCTGCCTACACACGTTGTGAACGGCTGAGAGAAGCGTCCGGCCCTCCTTGAAGGCTGTGCGTCGCCAAGACCACGGCCAAAGGAGGGCCAGATGCACCTTCACGCTAACGCCAAGCTCGGACCTTCGGGTCGCTTCGCACTCTGTCAGGCGATCGAGGGCGGCCTCTCGCTGAAGGCGGCCGCGGCCGCCTTCAGCGTCTCCCCGGCGACTGCGCATCGCTGGTGGCATCGCTACCTCGTGGGAGGGCGAAGCCGTCGAGCGCTCGTCGATCGCTCGAGCAGGCCGCGCGTCTCACCGCGTCAGCTCTCCCCCGAGCTCGAGGAGCCGATCCTGCGCGCTCGCGCCGAGACCGGGTACGGGCCTGCACGCCTCGCCTTCCTCGTCGGCCGCGCCTCCTCGACGGTGTGGAAGGTGCTGCGCCGCCACGGGCTCTCACGACGGCCGCGTGCCGAGCGGCGAGCGCCTCGGCGCTACGAGTGGTCGCGGCCGGGAGCACTCCTGCACGTGGACGTCAAGCGCCTGGCCCGCTTCCGCGAGCCGGGGCATCGTGCGACCGGAGATCGCCGCGAGGTCGTCCGCAACCGCGGGGCAGGCTACGAGTACCTGCACTGCGTGGTCGACGACCACTCGCGCGCGGCCTACGTCGAGCTGCATCCACGCGAGGACGCGGAGACGGCGGCGAAGGTGCTCGAGCGAGCAATCCTCTGGCTCGCCGAGCTCGGACTCGACCCACCGGAAGCAGTGATGACCGACAACGCGCTCGTGTACACGCGCGGCGAACGCTTCCGGGACGTGCTCGCCGCTCACGGGATCCGCCACATCAC
>DATLYU010000071.1:0-3884 GCA_035574435.1 Gaiellaceae bacterium
CCGCGGTGGCGGCGCCGGCTCGGGCGGCGGCCCCGCGGCCACGAGCAGGTCGTGCACGCGCCGCAGGCGCTCGCGCTCGGCCGCGTCCAGGTCCCCGCCGACGAGCTCGTCGAAGTCCGGCCCTCGGCCGCTCATCGCAGCTCGCCCTCCAGCTCGTCCGCGAGGCGCGCGAGGGCGCTGCGGGTGCGGGTCTTGACCGTGCCCAGCGGCACTCCCAGCGCGGCCGCGATCTCGCTCTGCGAGAGCCCGCGCCAGTACGCGAGCTCGATCACCGGCCGCTCGCGCTCCGGGAGGACCTCGAGCGCGCGGTGCACGCGCCAGGCCGTCCACTCGTCCTCCGCGTGCGCGGCCGGGTCCGGCCCGCGGCCCGGCTGCTCCGGTGGCTCGGCCACGGGCTCGGGCGTGCGCCGCAGGCCGTCCGTGATCGCGTTGCGCGCGACCGCGTACAGCCACGGGGCGCCGGAGCCGCGCGCGGGGTCGTACGTCCGCGCCGAGCGCCAGACGGCCGCGAACGCCTCCTGCGCCGCGTCCTCGGCGCGCCCGCGGTCGCCCAGCCGGCGGAGCGCCAGCCCCAGCACCGCCCGGGCATAGCGACGGTGCAGCCGCTCGAAGGCGCCGCGGTCCCCGCGGCCGATGCGGACGAGCAGCTCTCCGTCCGTTGGCTCCGCCCTGGCCACGCGCCCAATTCTGGCCGTCCGGCCGCGCTCCGCGACGGGAGGCGGGACCGCGGCCGGGATGCAGCTCATGCCACCCGGACTACGTCTCCGTCGCGGCGTCGGTTTGCGGCTCGAGCGTGGGGAGCGCGACCGCGTCCCGCTCGTCGATCTCGCGCAGCACGCGCGCCGGGTTCCCCACCGCGACCACGCCGGCGGGGAGGTCGCGTGTCACCACCGCGCCGGCCCCCACCACGGTGTTCTCGCCGATCGCCACGCCCGGGCAGACGATCGCGCCGCCGCCGAGCCAGACGTTGTCCGCGAGCGTGATCGGCTCGCCGTACTCCCAGCCCAGGCGCCGCGGCTCCGGGTCGACCGGATGCGCGGCCGTGAGGAGCTGCACGCCCGTCGCGACCTGGCACGCGGCCCCGATCCGGATCGGGGCCACGTCCAGGAACACGCAGCCGTAGTTGACGAAGGCGCGCTCGCCGATGGAGACGTAGCGCCCGTAGTCGCAGCGGAAGGGCGGCTTCACCACGACGCCCTCGCCGACCTCGCCCAGCAGCGCGCGCAGGAGCCGGTCGCGCTCGTCCTGCGCGGCGTGCGGCGTCGCGTTGTAGCGCTCGAGGAGCTCCTGCGCGCGGGCGTGGTCGGCGGCGAGCTCCGGGTCGGCGGCGAGGTAGAGCTCGCCGCGCAGCATCCGCTCCTTCAAGCCGCTACGACCCGCGCGCGGCCTCGAAGCGGGCGGCGACCGCGTCCCAGTCGACCACGTTCCACCACGCGGCCAGGTAGTCGGGGCGCCGGTTCTGGTAGCGCAGGTAGTAGGCGTGCTCCCAGACGTCCACCCCGAGCACCGGGACGTGGCCGTCCATGAGCGGGGAGTCCTGGTTCGCGGTCGAGTAGGCCTCGAGGCCGGACCCGTTCCAGACGAGCCACGACCAGCCGGAGCCGAAGCGGGTGATGCCGTTCTGCGTGACCGTCTGCTTGCAGGACTCGAAGTCCCCGAACGCCTGCGCGATCGCCTCCGCGAGCGCGCCGCTCGGCTCGCCTCCTCCGTCCGGGCCCATGATCTCCCAGAAGAGCGAGTGGTTCGCGTGCCCGCCCGCGTTGTTGCGGACGGCGGTGCGCTTGTCCTCGGGAATCTGGTCGAGCGCGCGCAGCACCTCCTCCACCGGGCGGTCTGCCCACTCGGTGCCCTCGAGCGCCTTGTTCGCGTTGTCCACGTAGGCCTGGTGGTGCTTGTCGTGGTGGATCTGCATCGTCTGCGCGTCGATGTGCGGCTCGAGCGCGTCGTACGGATACGGCAGCGGCGGAACGGTGAACGCCATCGTCTCGCTCCTTCCCTCGTCGGCGTCTTGGCTCGCGGCGAAGGATATGCTCCGCCGCGTTCCCCGCCGAGCCTGGAGGACGACCGCATGACGACGACGTTCGTGGAGATCAGGCCCCGCGAGCTGAAGCCCGCGCTCTTGGAGCTGGACGGCATCTCGCGGACCTCCGTCGAGGCGCACTACCGCCTCTACCAGGGCTACGTGGCGAAGCGGAACGAGATCCTGGGCCGGCTCGCGGGCGCCGACCTGGGCGCCGCCAACCAGGTCTACTCGGACGTGCGGGCGCTCAAGGTCGACCTCACCTTCGCCGTCGGCGGGATCAAGAACCACGAGCTCTACTTCGAGCACCTGGGCGGCGAGGGCGGCGACCCGGACGGGGCGATCGGCGCGCTCGTCGAGCGCGACTTCGGGTCCGCGGAGGCCTGGCGCGCCGACCTCGTGGCCACCGGCCTGGCCGCCCGCGGCTGGGCGTGGACGGCGTACGACTGGGACGAGGGCCGCCTCTTCAACTACATCGGGGACGCGCAGAACACCTTCCCGGTCTGGAACGCGACCCCGCTCGTCGCGCTGGACGTGTACGAGCATGCGTACTTCCTCGACTACCAGACGGACCGCGCGGCCTACATCGACGCGTTCCTGCGCAACCTGGACTGGGACGTCGTCAACGGCTGGGTCGCCTCCTACCGCATCCCCCTGGAGTAGGCGGTGACCGAGGCCCTGGCGGTCCTCGGCGGCTACTTCCTCGGCGCGCTGCCCTTCGGCTACTGGCTGCCGCTCCTCCTGCGCGGGGAGGACATCCGCACGCGCGGCAGCGGCAACGTGGGGGCCACGAACGTCTTCCGCCTGTACGGACGGCGGGTCGGGCTCGCGGTCGCGCTCCTCGACGTCGGCAAGGGCTTCGCCGCCGCGCTCCTCGGGCTGTGGGCGGGCGGCGCCCTCGTCGGCGTCCTCGCCGGCGCGGCCGCCATGGCGGGCCATGCGCGGCCGGTCTTCCTGCGCTTCGACAAGGGCGGGAAGATGGTCGCGACCGCGGGCGGCGCCTTCTTCGCGCTCTCGCCCTTCGCGGCCGCGAGCTGCGTCGGCCTCTGGCTGGTCGTGTTCTTCCTGACGCGCTACGCCTCGGTCGCGTCCATCGTGACCGCGCTCGCCCTCGTCGCTTTCGTGTGGCTGTACGGGGAGCCGTGGCCGGTGGTCGCCTTCGCCGGCGCGGGCGCCGCGGCGATCGTGCTCCTGCACCGCCACAACGTGCAGCGCCTGCTGGGCGGCACCGAGCATCGCTTCGAGCTTGGACGTGCGAGAGGGACCGGCCGCACGCAGACCTGAGGATCGAGCGGCTGGCCCCGACCGCTCGGGTCGGGGCCAGCCGACTTTCTACTCTTACTTCCGCGGGTTCAGATGCCCGTTGCACGCCACGCCGGGCGTTCCCTTGGGAAGTCCGTAGAACTTCCACGAGTCCGCCGCGGTCTGCACCTGTGATGCGTTCTGTCCGAATGCCTCGAAGTCGTTCAGACCGCTGAACGCACACTCGGAGTTCGCGTGCGCGGGCGCACCGGTCTCGTTCGTGTTGTTGGTCTGATTGGGCGGGCCTTTCACCTCACCTGCGAGTGCGCTGCCTGCCCCAGCACCTACGAGAAGCACGCTCGAAACCGCAACGACGAGCGAGCGCTTCATACGCTGACCCCCTCCCCCTGTCGATGGGCGCTCGTCTGCGAGCGCCGCGATGGCCGCGAAGCCTATTCCCGCGCGGAAGCTCTTTCAACCCCCGGAGAGCCAGGCGGCGAGCGAGGTCTGCACGGGGCTCGCCTGCCCGCTCTCGAGCTCCGCGCGCAGCTCGCCGACCGTGCCGAAGCGCTCGGCGACGACGTCGTGCGTGTGGATGGTCTCGAAGTTGACCTGCTTGGAG
>DATLYU010000072.1:0-2828 GCA_035574435.1 Gaiellaceae bacterium
ACGCCGCCGCCTCGCGGTAGGCCCGGCCGCGGGGGCCCCGGAAGAGCGCCCCGCGCAGCCGTAGCGCGGCGACCAGGAGGCGGCGCGCCCGCTCGGCCGCGCGCGGGCCGCGGTGCTTCCAGAGGAAGAGCAGATGGCCGCGCAGGTTCTCGCGGTAGAGCCGCCCGCCGTGGGCGGCGCCGCCGACGTGCACGCACTCGGCCCCGGGGAAGAACACGACCTCGTACCCCGCCTGCCGGAAGCGGTAGCACCAGTCCGTCTCCTCGCTGAAGAGGAAGAAGTCCTCGTCCGCCGGCCCGACGGCCTCGATCGCGGCTCGGCGCACGAGCAGGCAGGCGCCCATCACCCAGTCGACCTCCCGCACCTCGTCGTGGCCGAACCCGCCCGCGTAGAAGGCGTTCAGGAGCGAGGAGCGCGGCGCCAGCTTGCGGAGGAAGAAGTACTCGGTGGCGATGCGCCAGGGCGTGGGGAAGCCGCGCACCGACCGCTGCAGGGTGCCGTCCGGGTTCAGCAGGCGCGGTCCGACGACGGCCGCCCGCGGGCGCGAGTCGGCGAAGGCGACGAGGCGGGCGAGCGCGTCGCCGAGGAGCCAGGCGTCGGGGTTGAGGAGGAGCACGTAGCGGCTCTCCGTCTCGCGCACGCCGAGGTTCCAGCCGGCCGCAAGGCCCCGGTTCTCGCTCTCCACGACCCGCACCTCCGGGAAGCGCTCGCGCACGAACGCGACCGTGCCGTCGCGCGAGCCGTTGTCCACGACCACGGTCGGCGTCCCGGCGAGGCTCGCGAGGCACCGCTCCACCCAGGGGAGGCCGTCGTAGGTGACCACGACCGCGGCGACGTCCGGAACGGGGCTAGCCATGCTCCACCCGCGCCCGCCCGCCGCCGCGCGCTCCCTGCCAGGCGAGCACGGCCCCGCCCGGCAGCGCGAGCGCCACGGTCACGAGGAAGTACAGGAACCCGGCCGCGAAGGCCTCGCTCGCCCCGATCCCCACGCTCCCGAGGAAGCTGACGAAGAACGCCTCGCGCACCGCCAGCCCGTTGAGGGTGAAGGGGACGAGCATGACGAGGAAGAGGAGCGGCCCGAACACGTAGTAGATCCGCGGGTCGAGGTCGATGCCGACGGCGCGGGCGGCCGCCCAGATGGCGAGGATGCGGACGGCCTGCACGGCGAGCGTCACGGCCAGGACGAGGGCGAGCAGCCGCGGGCGGCCGCGGTAGTGGTGCACGCCCTCGTAGAAGGCGCGCAGGACACGGTCGAGACGCACGCGGGCGAGCAACGGCTCCAGCCGCCGCAGCAGCGGCCGCGCGGAGCGCGCGAAGAAGACGAAGGCGAGCACGAGCGTCCCGAGCACGAAGGCGCCCTCCAGCCAGAGGTAGGCGCCGATCTCGTAGCGGCCGAGCGAGAGCAGGAACCCGACCGCCCCCAGGAGCACGGTGGCCGCGCCGCCGAGCCCGCGCTCGAGCAGGACCGTGCCGGTCACGAGCGCCGTCCGCCCGGGGTGGCGGCGCGAGGTCTCGAGCACGCGGACGGCGTCCCCGCCGAGGGAGGTCGGGAGCACCTGCCCGGCGACGTAGGCGACGAAGTACGCGCGCGTCAGCCACGGCAGCCGCTCGGCGATCCCGTGCGCGCGCAGGAGCCAGCCCCAGCGGGCTGCGAGCACCGGGACCGTCCCGAGCATGATCGCCGCGGAGAGCGCGAGCCAGGCGGGGCTCGCGTCCGCGAGCACGTCCAGCGTCCGCTCGACGTCCACCTTCCAGGCGAGGTACGCGAGCGCCGCGCTCGTCAGGACGAGGGTCCCGACGAGGCGGGCGGTCCGGCTCATCCGCCGGCTCCGGCCAGGACGTCGAGGGTGAGGAGCTCGTACGCGACGTTCGCGGCCGCGACCGCCGTCGGCGCCCCCGGCCCGTCGTACGGCGGGCTCACCTCCACGACGTCGAAGCCGGAGAAGCGGAGCCCGCGCAGGGCGCGCAGGTAGGCGAGGGCCTCGCGGGTGGCGAGCCCGCCCGCCTCGGGCGTCCCCGTCCCGGGCGCGAAGGCCGGGTCGAGCACGTCCACGTCGAAGGAGAGGAAGAGCGGGCCCGTGCCCGCGCGCTCCCGGACGAGCGCCGCGTACTCCTCGGGCCGGAGCGCGAGGAGCTCGTCGGCGTCGAGCGCGGCGAACCCGAGCTCCTCCGGCATGGCCGCGTCGCCCGCGTCGTACACGGGCCCGCGCAGGCCCGCGAGCAGCGAGCGGGCGGGGTCGAGCAGGCCCTCCTCGAGCGCCCGCCTTATCGGCGAGCCGTGGTAGTAGCGCTCGCCGACGTAGCGGTCCCACACGTCCGCGTGCGCGTCCAGGAGCACGAGGCCGAGCGGGCCGTGCACGGCCGCGTGGGCGCGCAGCTCGCCGAGCAGCACCGTGTGGTCGCCGCCCAGGCAGAGCGTCCGCGTTCCCGTCCGGACGACCGGCTCGAGCGCGTCGCGGATCTGGGCGACCGTGCGCTCCGCGTTCCCCGGGGTGACGGGCACGTCGCCGAGGTCGGCGACCGAGAGCCGGCCGAACACCTGCGCCTGCTGCGCGGCGTTGTACGGCCGCAGCGCGATCGACGCCGCGCGCACGGCCTCCGGCCCGAAGCGCGCGCCCGGCCGGTTCGTCGTCCCGGTGTCGAACGGGATCCCGAGCACGGCCACGTCCACGCCTTCGGGCCCCTCGACGAGCGGGCAGCGGGCGAACGTCTTGACGCCCGCGTAGCGCGGCGAGACGAGGGCGTCGGGGGGCCCGTAGCGCGGCGCGTCCGCTGTCGCCACGCGGGCGACGCTAGCAGCGGCGGGAGGGGCGCGCAGCCCCTCCCGC
>DATLYU010000073.1:0-31306 GCA_035574435.1 Gaiellaceae bacterium
GCTCTCGGGCGCGTTCGTCCCGGTCTTCAGCGACCTCCTCGAGCGAGGGGAGAAGGCGCGGGCGTGGCGCGTCGCCTCCACGCTCTTCTGGCTCGTCCTGCTCGTGCTGAGCGGCGTGACCGCGCTCTTCGTCCTGCTCGCTCCCTTCCTGCTCGCGCCGTTCGGCGAGCCGGGAGGCGACGCGGAGCTGACGGTCGGGCTCGCGCGCGTGCTCTTCCCGATCGTCGTCCTGCTCGGCCTCTCCGGGATCGTCGTCGGCGTCCTCAACACGTACCACCACTTCGCGCTGCCCGCGCTTGCGCCCGTGGCCTGGAACCTCGTCATCGTCCTCGGCCTCGCCCTGGGCGTGCCGCGCGTGGACGGCGGGAGTGCGGAGCTCTACCTGTACGCGGGCGTCGTCGTGCTGGGGACGCTCGTCCAGCTCCTGCTCCCGGTGCCGTGGCTCCGCCGGCTGGACGGGCGGCTCACGCTGGCGCTCGACTGGCGCGACCCCGCCGTCCGGCGGGTGCTGATGCTGATGGTCCCGGTGACGTTGACGATCGGCCTGGTCAACGTCAACTTCGTCGTGGACACGTTCTTCGCGTCGCGGCTGCTCGACCCCGAGCTCGCGCCCACCGCCATCGACAAGGCCTTCCGGCTGTACATGCTCCCGCAGGGCGTCTTCGGCGTCGCCGTCACCACCGTGCTCTTCCCGACGCTCGCCCGGCTCTCGGCGCGGGCGGACGCCGGCGGGCTGCGCCGGGCGCTGGACGGCGGGCTGCGGCAGATCGCGTTCCTGCTCGTCCCCGCGGGGCTGCTCTCGATCGTGCTCGCCGACCCGATCGTTCGGCTCGTCTACGAGCGCGGCGAGTTCACAGCCGCGGACACGACCGTGGTCGCCGACTGCCTGCAGGCCTTCTCGCTCGGGCTCGTCTTCAACGGCTGGCTGCTCGTCCTCAACCGGAGCTTCTACGCGATCCAGTCGAACTGGATCCCGACCGGCGTGGCGCTCGGCGCCGTGGTCCTGAACGGCGCCGCGGACGCCGTCCTCTACCGGCTCGGAGTGTGGGGGATCCCGCTCGCGACGGCGCTCGTGAATGTCGTCGCCTCCGGAGTCCTGCTCGTGCTCATGCGACGCCGGATCGGGCTCGAGCACGTCGGCCGCACGCTCGTCGTGGCGGCGCGCATCGTCCTCGCGGCCGGCGCCGCGGCAGCCGCCGCGTACGCGCTCTGGTGGGGGTTGGACGAGGCGCTCGGCCGCTCGCTCGGCGCGCAGGTCCTGTCGCTCGCGGGCGCCTTCGCGCTCGGCGCGACCGCGTACGCCGCCGGCGCGCGGGCTCTGCGCGTCCGCGAGCTCGAGGCGCTCCTGCTGCTGCGCCGCGGGGCCTGAGCGAAGGCCCCGCCCGGCCGGGCCGACGGTCATGCCCCCTACTCTTCCCTCACGCCATGGAGCAGAGCCGGATCCGCAACTTCGCGATCATCGCGCACATCGACCACGGCAAGTCCACGCTCGCCGACCGCATCCTCGAGCTGACGGGCGCCGTGTCGGAGCGCGAGATGCGCGAGCAGCTCCTCGACTCGATGGAGCTCGAGCGCGAGCGGGGGATCACGATCAAGGCCCAGGCCGTCCGCGTCGGCTGGAAGGGCTACGAGCTGAACCTGATCGACACCCCGGGCCACGTGGACTTCACGTACGAGGTCTCGCGCTCGCTGCAGGCCTGCGAGGGCGCGCTCCTGCTCGTGGACGCGGCGCAGGGCATCCAGGCCCAGACGCTCGCGAACGCGTACCTCGCCCTCGAGGGCAACCTGGAGATCGTGCCGGTCGTGAACAAGATCGACCTCCCGCAGGCCGATCCCGACGCCGCCGCGGCCGAGCTCGCGGAGCTGCTCGGCGACTCGCCCGAGCGCGTCCTGCGCATCTCCGCCAAGACCGGCGCAGGCGTCGCCGAGGTGCTGGACGCGATCGTGGAGCGCATCCCTCCGCCCGCCGGCGACCCCGCAGGCGCGCCGCGCGCCCTCGTCTTCGACTCCTCCTACGACCAGTACCGCGGCGTGGTCGCGTTCGTCCGGGTCGTTGACGGGCGCTTCGCGACGGGAGACGCGCTGCGCGCGATGGCCCAGGGCACCACCTTCGAGGCCGAGGAGCTGGGCGTGCTCTCGCCGGGGAGGCAGCCGGTCGAGGAGCTCGGCGCCGGCGAGGTCGGCTACGTGATGACGGGGCTCAAGGACGTCTCGCGCCTGCGCGTCGGGGACACGCTCACCGCCCGGCGCGGAGGGGCACAGGAGCCGCTCCCGGGCTACCAGGACGTGAAGCCGATGGTCTTCGCCGGGATCTTCCCGACCGACTCCGACGAGTACCCGGCGCTCCGGGACGCGCTCGAGAAGCTGAAGCTGAACGACGCGTCGCTCTCCTACGAGCCGGAGACCTCGCAGGCGCTCGGGTTCGGGTTCAGGTGCGGGTTCCTCGGCCTCCTGCACATGGAGATCGTGCGCGAGCGCCTCGAGCGCGAGTTCGACCTGGATCTCCTGATCACCGCGCCCAACGTCGCCTACCGCGCGACCACGCGCACCGGCGAGGTGGTCGAGGTGCACAACCCGGCCGAGATGCCGCGCGAGGTCGAGCTCGTCGAGGAGCCGTACGTGCAGGCGTCCATCATCGTCCCCAAGGACTACGTGGGCGCGGTCATGGAGCTCGCGAACGAGCGGCGCGGAACCTTCGACCACCTCGAGTACCTGAGCGAGGACCGCGTGCTCCTCTCGTACCTGCTCCCGCTCGGGGAGATCGTCCTCGACTTCTACGACCAGCTCAAGTCGCGGACGCGCGGGTACGCGAGCTTCGACTACGACCTCGCCGGCTTCCGCCCGGGGAACCTGACCCGCGTGGACATCCTCGTCGCCGGCGAGCAGGTGGACGCGCTCTCGCTCATCGTCCACCGCGACGCGGCGTACGAGCGCGGCCGCCAGCTCGTCGAGCGGCTGCGCCAGGAGATCCCGCGCCAGCTCTTCGACGTGGCCGTGCAGGCGGCCATCGGCTCGCGGGTGATCGCCCGCGAGACGATCAAGGCCAAGCGCAAGGACGTGCTCGCGAAGTGCTACGGCGGCGACATCACGCGCAAGCGCAAGCTGCTCGAGCGCCAGAAGAAGGGCAAGAAGCGGATGAAGCAGGTCGGCGGGGTGGACGTGCCGCAGGAGGCCTTCCTGGCCGTCCTCAACCTGGACGGGGAGCGCCGGCGATGAGCGGTCCCGGCGGCGTCCGGCACCTGTACGTCCACCTGCCCTTCTGCGCGCACCGCTGTGGGTACTGCGACTTCGTCACCGCCGTCGGCCGCCGCGCCGAGCATGGGCGCTACGTGGACGCGCTCCTCGCCGAGCTCGCGCTCGAGGGGGACGTCCTCGCCTCGCCGCTCGAGACCGTGTTCCTGGGGGGTGGCACGCCGACCTTCACGGAGCCGGGAGCGCTCGCGCGGCTGCTCGCCTGCCTGCCGGCGGCGGGGGAGGTGACGGTGGAGGCGAACCCGGAGACGGTGACGCCGGCGCTCGCCCGCCTGCTCCGCGCCGCGGGGGTGACGCGGGTGTCGCTCGGGGCGCAGAGCTTCCGGCCCCGTCTCCTCGCCGTGCTCGAGCGGCAGGCTGGGCCCGACGACGTCCGGCGGGCGGTGCGCACTCTTCGTGCTGCCGGATTCGACAACATCTCGCTCGACCTCCTGTACGGCATCCCCGGCCAGAGCGCCGCCGACCTGGATGCGGATCTCGCGGAGGCGCTCGCGCTCGAGCCGGAGCACCTGTCCTGCTACGAGCTCGAGGCGAAGTCGGGCACGCGCTTCACGGACGCGTACGGAGAGGCGCTCACCCGGCAGGCCGACGCGCTGGAGGGCTACTTCGAGCGGGTCGTCGAGACGCTGACCGCGGCCGGCTACCGGTGGTACGAGACCGCGAGCTTCTGCCTCGAGCCGGCGCGGGCGGGGGGGCGCGACCTCCGCGCGCGGCACAACCTCGCCTACTGGCGCGGCCGGGACTACCTCGGGCTCGGCGTCGGGGCCGTGTCCACGCTCGGCTGCGTCCGGAGGCGCAACCGTCCCGGGCTCGCGGCGTACGCGGCCGCGCTCGCGGCCGGCGTCCCGCCACCCCGCGAGCTCGAGCCGCTCGCCGAGCGCGTGCGTGCGGTGGAGCGGCTCCTGCTCGGGCTTCGGCTCGACGAGCCGCTTCCCCTGGACGGCCTCGGCGAGGTCCTCGACCGTGCCGCCGCGCGCCGTCTCGCCGAGCGGGGGCTCGTCGACCTGGTGGAGGCGAACGGCGGGAGCCGCATCGCGCTCACGCGCCGCGGACGCTTCCTCGGCGGCGGCGTGACGGCCGAGCTCCTCGCCGCGGCGGCCGCGTAGCGCCCCCGCGCGGGCGACGTCTTCCGCGCCGGGCGTCGGGTCACGCACGTGCCGGCGTCTCCGTGGACAGCTCGGCAGCCGTCGCGGGGCGTGCGAGGTAGCCCGCGAGGACGGCCGCGCGGGATCGAATGGCTCGCCGGCTCGCGCAGCGGACGGGCGGGCGCGAGCCCTGCAGGCGCGCGCCCGCTACTCGACGAGCACCGCGATGCAGGTGCCGAGCTCGTCGAAGGCGCAGAGCTCGTCGCTCGCGTTGCCGGCCGACGCCGGGACGACCGGGGTCACGAAGTAGCCCCACACGTCGCCGTCGTCGAGGTGCGGCTTGTTCTGCTGGTACGCGGTCCCGTACAGCGGGTGCGGGTCGTTCCCCCGCAGCGGCCCGAGCCCGTCCGGGTCGGGGCAGCCGGGCGTCTGCTGCGAGTAGTCCCAGCCCGTCACGTAGAAGCCCGCGAAGAACTTGATGGGCACGATCGTGCTCCCGGTGCCGGAGAAGGCGCCGAAGCGCGTCACGATGATGACGACGAGCCGGGGATCGGTCCCGAAGTTCTCCATCAGCGCCTCGAGCTTTTCGCTGGTGATGGGTGGATCCGGCCAGTAGTTGGGCGTGCAGGGGTTCTCGAAGCGGGCGGAGAGCCCCTGGCGCAGGGACGACACCTGGCCGTTCTTGGACTGCGCGCAGTCCGGCGCCTCGGTCACGGCCGGCGGCGGGTCGGGAGGCAGCTCGCCGTTGCTCCAGTCGGAGCAGTCGAGCGTCGGGTTCACGCTGTACGGCGTCACGCAGCCGTAGCCGATCTCCGCCGAGTCCTTCGGCATCGAGTCGAACGGCTCCGGATACGTGTAGCTGTCCACGTCGCAGTCGATGGACTGCGTGAGGCTCGGGTCGTCCTCGGTCGCGAAGCGGATGAGGACGGGCTGGTCGGTCAGCGTGGACTGCTCGAGCGGCGGCCGCAGCCCGACCGTGACCATGAACACGAACGGCTGCAGGCCTGGCTCCTTGGGCAGGGAGTAGCCGTTCGAGAACTGCGGTCCGGTGCCTGCGTTCGCGCGGGCGAAGTCGATCTTCAGGTACTCGACGGGGCCGGACTTGAGGTTGGCGACGTACGGCCGCGCGACGACACCCGGGAAGCAGGTCCAGCCTCCGCCCCCGCCCGTGCGCCAGGAGATCGAGAAGCGGACCTGTCCGACGCTCGCGCTCGACTCGGGCAGCGTCGCGGTCGCCGTCCACGCGCTCTCCCCGCTGCCGCCGCCCGTCATCTGGTCGCCGTTGCCCTGGCAGCCGCCGTTGCGGTGCAGCCGCGCGGCGGGGTTCGGCAGGCCGGCGAAGTCGATGGTGGCCGTCACCGAGACGACGCAGTCGCCCGTCTTGGGGAAGTAGGGGCCGGAGAGGTTGACCTGCGCGTCCGCGCAGCCGCCGAGCGAGACCTGGCGCAGGACGGGCCCGCCGCCTCCGCCGCCGCTCTCGTACGCGTGCACGAGCGCGAGGCCGCTCTGCTTGGAGGAGCCCGAGTAGCAGCGGACGAGCGGCTGCCCGCAGATGGCGGCGAGCGACGTGCCGCCGAGGTCCGGGTCGGGCACGGTCACGTCGGAGACGAGCACGACGAGGCCGACGTTGTCGCGGCCCGAGAGCGACACGGAGCCGACGAGCCCGTCGTAGACGTTGAACTTGCTCAGGGGGCCCGTGGCGTCCGGCTCGTGCGAGATCTCGGTGGCGGCGAGCACCTCGCTGCCGTCGGGCGCGTTCTCGTCGACGAGGATCACCGCCACCGCGCCCGGCTCGACCTCGGGCACGGCGAACGGCAGCGTGGGGGCGAGCGCGTGGATCTTGCGGATCTCCACGCGGGCCTTCGAGCGGACGTTCGGCGAGAAGCTGAACCAGCGCCACAGGTCGGGCACGGTCGCGTCCGTCGCCTTCACGTCGAGTGTCCGTGTCTCGCAGGGGTCGCTCGGGTCGCCCGGCGGCGGGCTCGGGTCGCCCGTCGTGGTCAGCGACCCGTCGTAGGGCGGGCTGCTCAGCGTGACGTCGTCCACCGGGTCGCCGCTCGACCAGTAGCCGTCGCTGTTCAGGAGCACGTGGACGTCCGCCGGCTCCTGGACCTGGAGGTTGGTCGTGTCCGGACGGCGGTTCGTGTCGCCGGCGTAGGCGAGCGCCGCCGACTTGATCGCCTGGTTGGCCGCGTCGGGAGCGACGAAGCAGCCGGTGAACTCGCGAGCGGCGGCGAGCGCGGCCGCGTCCACCTGCGTCTGCAGGTGTCGCTTGTGGACGTACCAGTTCCCGATCGAGACCACGATCGAGCCGATGGCGAGCAGCACCGGAAGCAGCAGCGCCACGAGCACCGTGACCACGCCCCGCTCGCGCCGACCGCGGCGGGAAGACGACGGCGCATGCTCCTGCCGAGTCATCGACCCCCGTTCCCCCTTCCCCCGACGCATTATGGGCGGCTGGCTCTCCTGCCGCCACCCCAGCCGCGCCCGGCGCGGCCCGGGGGCCGGGGTACCATCGTGCGCGGAGATGCAGCTCACGCCGCGGAAGCGGGAGATCCTCCGCCGGGTGGTGGAGGAGTTCGTGGCGACCGGCCAGCCGGTCGGCTCGCGCGCCCTCGCCGAGCGCCCCGGCCTCGGCGTCTCGGCGTCGACCGTCCGCAGCGAGCTCGCCGAGCTCGAGTCCCTCGGGCTCCTCACGCATCCGCACACCTCGGCCGGCCGTGTCCCGACGGAGAGCGGCTACCGCGCCTACGCGGCCGAGCTCGTGGGCACGGTCGAGGGCCGGCCGGACGCGCTCGGGCTCGACCTGCAGGCCATGCGCGACGAGCTCGAGGACGCGCTCCGCACGACCACCGACATGCTCTCGCGGACGTCGCGCCTGCTCGCGCTCGTCTCCGCGCCGTCGCTGCAGACGGCGTCCATCCGGCACGTCGAGGTGCTCGCGCTCCAGCCGAACACGGTCATGGTGGTCGTCATCACCTCGACCGGCGACGTCACGAAGCGCCTCTTCCGGCTCGAGGAGCCGGTCGATCCGGGGCTGCTGGACTGGGCCGCCGAGTACCTGAACGAGACGCTCGTCGGCGAGCGCCTCGGCTCGCACGCCGTGCGCCGGCACCTGGCCGCGCCCGAGCTCGGCGCGCGCGAGCGGGACTTCCTGGCGCTCGTCGGGACCGCGCTGCTGGACGTGCGCTCCGAGGCGCGGCGGGAGGTCTTCATGGGCGGCACCGCGAGCCTGCTCGAGGAGGCTCGGGCCGAGGAGGTGGAGGCCGTGATGCGCCTGCTCGAGCGCCTGGAGCGGCGCGCCGCGGTGCTCGAGCTCGTCAGCGACGCCCTCGAGCCGCGCAGGCCGGTCGTGCACGTCGGCCCCGAGGTGGCGGGCGACCAGCTCCACGACGTGTCCGTGGTGGGTGCGACCTACGGCATCCGCTCCCAGCCGCTCGGCGCGGTCGGCCTCGTGGGGCCGCTGCGCATGGACTACGAGAAGGCGATCCGGATCGTGCGCGCGGCGGCGTTCGAGCTCTCCCGCTTCGTCGAGGACGTGTTCGAGGAGCCGTAGGCGGGGCGCCGCATGGCCACCACGGAGCGCGACTACTACGAGCTGCTCGGCGTCCCGCGCGGGGCGAGCGACGCCGAGATCAAGCGCGCCTTCCGCGCGCTCGCACGGGAGCTGCACCCCGACGTCTCGGACGCGCCGGACGCCGAGGCGCGCTTCAAGGAGGTCGTGGAGGCGTACGAGGTCCTCTCCGACCCCGAGCGGCGGGCCACCTACGACCGCTTCGGGCACGCCGGCCTGCGGCGGGGCGGCTTCCAGCCGACGTTCGCGGACTTCGGGAGCCTCGCCGACCTGTTCGCGGCGTTCCTGGGCGACGACCTGTTCGCCGGAGCCCCTGCGGGCAGGCGGCGCTCGACGCGCGGGGAGGACGTGCAGGCGGTCGTGGAGATCGACCTGGAGGACGCCTTCCGCGGCGTCACCGTCACCGTGCCCATGCGGGTCGCCGCGCCGTGCGAGCGCTGCGGCGCGACCGGCGCCGAGCCGGGCACGGGAACGGCCGCGTGCCCGACCTGCGGCGGCTCCGGGATGCTGCGGCGCGTCTCCCAGAACGTATTCGGCCAGTTCGTGCAGCAGCGCACCTGCCCGGACTGCGCCGGCGCGGGCCACGTGCTCGAGTCGCCGTGCCGCGAGTGCCGCGGCGAGGGCCGCGTCGTCGTGCAGCGGAGCCTGGACGTGGAGGTGCCCGCGGGCATCCACGACGGCCAGCGCATCCGCATCCGGGGCGAGGGGCACACGGGCCTGCAGGGCGGCGACCCGGGGCACGTCTTCGTCCTCGTGCGCGTGCGGCCGGACCCGCGCTTCGTACGCGACGGCGACGACCTGCACACGGCCGTGCGCGTGCCCATGACGGACGCCGCGCTCGGCGGGACGGTGCGCGTGCCCGCGCCCGAGGGCGAGGTGGAGCTCGAGCTCGCTCCCGGCACGCAGCCCGGGCAGGTGGCCGTGCTGCAGGGCAGGGGCATGCCGTCGCTGAACGGCGGGCGGCGGGGCGACCTGTACGTCCGCCTCGACGTGGCCGTCCCGACGCGGCTGGACGAGGAGCAGCGCAGGCTCCTCGGCGAGCTCGCGAGCGCGATCTCGCCCGAGCAGTACGAGCCGCCGGACGAGGGCGACGAGGGGTTCCTCTCGCGCCTGAAGAGCGCGCTGCGCTGAGCCCGCTCCTGCGCATCGCCGTCCGCGTCCCGCGACAGGAGGGCGAGGCGGCGCGGGCCCGCATGCTCGCGCTCGCGCCGACGGGCTTCGAGGAGGCAGACGCCGGGAGCGACCTCGAGCTCGCCGCCTACGGCGCGGAGGAGCTGGAGCGGGAGCTCGCGCGGGTGTTCGGCCGCGTCTTCGCGGCTCCGGTCGAGCCTGGGTGGGAGGACGCGTGGCGGTCCTTCCACCGGCCCGTCCGGGCCGGCGGGCTGTGGATCGGCCCGCCCTGGGTCGAGCCGCCGGCGGGCGAGCCGGCCGTGGTGGTGGACCCCGGGCGAGCCTTCGGCACGGGCGCGCACCCGACCACGCGCGCCTGCGTGGAGCTCCTCGCAGGCCTGCCGCGCGGGAGCCTGCTCGACGTGGGCTGCGGCTCGGGCGTGCTCGCCGTCGCGGCGGTGCGCCTCGGCTTCGCGCCGGTGCGGGCCGTGGACGTGGACCCGGTCGCGGTCGAGGCGACACGGGCGACGGCGCGCCGCAACGGCGTGCGCGTCCAGGTGCGGCTGGGAGACCTCTCCCGCGACCCGCTGCCGGCCGCGGACGTGGTGGTCGCGAACGTCGATCTGCGGGCCGTGGAGTCCCTGCTCGCCCGCCGCCCGGGGCCGCTCGCGGTCGTCTCCGGCTACCTCGCGCACGAGGCGCCCTCGGCACCCGGGTGGACGAGGCTGCGCCGGCTGGAGCTCTCCGGCTGGGCGGCCGACCTGCTCTCGCGGGAGCCCGGCGCGTCCGGCCCGACCGGCCCGCGCTCCGCAGGGCACTAAGCTAGGTGCCCGTGGCGACCTTCTCGGTGCGCTTCCTGGGCTGCAAGGTCTCCTTCGCCGAGGCGCAGGCGGTCCGCGAGCGCCTGCTCGCGGACGGGCACGTGGAGGTCGAGGGCCCCGCCGAGGTGGCCGTCGTGAACACGTGCTGCGTGACGCACGAGGCCGTCTCCAAGTCGCGGCAGGCGCTCGCCCGCGCCGCCCGCGAGCACGAGCGCGTGTACGCGACCGGGTGCGCCGCGAACCTGCCGGGCGCGCTGGACGGGCTGGACGGCCGCGTCCGGGTCGTCGCGCGGCGGAGCGAGGAGTCGGCGGACGCCGTGGCGCGCGACCTGGGCGCGCTCGGCTGCGTGCAGGCCGCGCCGCGCCTCGAGCGCACGCGCGCCTTCGTGAAGATCCAGGACGGCTGCTCGTTCTCGTGCGCGTTCTGCGTCATCCCGCTCGTGCGGGGGGCGACCCGCAGCCGGCGGGCGCAGGCGGTGCTCGCGGAGGTCGCGAAGCGGGCCGGCCAGGGGCACCGCGAGATCGTGCTCACCGGCGTCAACCTGGGCTGCTTCCGCGACCGCGTTGCCGGGTACACGCTGGCGCGGCTCGTCCGCGAGGCCGGGGCGCTGCCCGGCGTCGAGCGCCTGCGCCTGTCCTCGCTCGAGGTCAACCACGTGACCGACGAGCTCGTGGCCGCGCTGCGCGAGACGCCGACCGTCTCCGCGCACCTGCACGTGCCGCTGCAGTCCGGCGACGACGGCGTCCTGCGCGCGATGGGCCGGCGCTACACGGCAGCCCAGTTCCTCGCGCGCCTGCGGCCGCTCGCGGGCTTCAACCTGACGACGGACGCGATCGTCGGCTTCCCAGGCGAGGACGAGGCCGCCTTCCGGCGCACGCTCGAGGTGGTGGAGGCGGCGGGGATGACGAAGGTGCACGTCTTCCCCTACTCGCCGCGGCCGGGGACGCGGACCGCGCAGGCCGACACCGTGCCGCCCGCGGTCAAGCGCGAGCGGAGCGCGCGCTTGCGCGCGCTCTCGGACGAGCTCTGCCGCCGGCGCTGGCGGGCGAAGCTGGGCACGCGCGAGCGCGTGCTCGTCGACCGTCCGGGCCGCGGCTACGCCGACGACTACACGCCGTGGCTGCTCGACGCGCCCGTGGGGGAGCTCGTGCTCGCGCAGGCCGTCGGGGTGGGGGAGGAGGGCGTCCTTGCCGTCGCCGCCTGAGCGCGCGGACTGCCTCTTCTGCCGCCTCGTGGCCGAGGGCGAGCACGTGCACGCGGGCGAGGGCTTCGTGGCCATCCGCGACATCAACCCGCTCGCGGAGACGCACCTGCTCGTCCTGCCCGCGCGGCACGTGGACACCTTCCGCGACGTGGACGCGTTCCCCGACGACGAGGCGGCGCGCATGCTCCGCTTCGTGGCCGAGACGGCCCGCGCAGCCGGGCTGGACGACTACCGCGTGCTCGTGAACGTGGGCGCGGGGGCCGGGCAGACGGTCTTCCACCTGCACTGGCACGTGCTCGGCGGGAGCTACGACCGCGAGCGCGTGGCGAGCGCGCTCCTGGAGGGCCGCTGATGCTCGTGGCGAGGATCGAGGAGGAGCTCAAGCGCGCGCGGCTCGCGCGCGACGAGGACCGCCGCGACGCGCTCAGCCTGCTGCTGCACGCGCTCCGCTCGGCGCAGAAGGAGCTCGGCCGGCCGCTCACCGAGGAGGAGGGGCTGCAGGTGCTGCAGCGCGAGCGCAAGCGGCGGCTGGAGGCGGCGGAGGCGTTCCGCGCGGGCGGGCGCGAGGAGCAGGCCGAGGACGAGGAGTACGAGCTCGAGGTGCTCGAGGAGTTCATGCCCGAGCCGCTCTCCGAGGAGGAGCTGGAGGAGATCATCGACGACGTCATCTCCGAGGTCGGCGCGACCAGCATCCGCGACCTGGGCCGCGTGATGGCGGGTGTCATGCACCAGGTCTCCGGCCGCGCCGACGGCTCGACCGTCTCGCAGCTCGTGCGCGAGAAGCTGGCCTGAGAGATCGAGCGCGCCCGCCGGCCGGGCCGCCGCCGCCGGCTCCTACACTGAGCGCGTGACGCAGCAGGTCCTGGACGTCTCCAACGAGGTGGCCGCCGAGCTTGCCGGCGTCGGCGACGGCGTGCTCGACGCCCTGCGCGAGCGGCTCGGCTGCACGATCGGGCTGCGTGGGAACCGGCTCACCCTGTCCGGCGAGGAGGAGCACGTGGAGGCGGCGCGCGCCGTCGTGGACGAGCTCGTCGAGCTCGTCGAAGGCGGCCACCAGATCGGGCCGGACACGGTGGGCGCCGTGCTGGCCGCGCTCGATCAGGCGGAGGACGTCCGGGAGGTGTTCGAGGACGTGGTCTGGCGCCACCGCGGCAAGAACATCACGCCCAAGACGGTCACGCAGAAGCGCTACGTGGACGAGATCCGCGCGAAGACGGTGACCTTCGCCGTGGGCCCCGCCGGGACCGGGAAGACGTACCTCGCGATGGCGCTCGCGGTGGCGGCGCTCTCGGAGGGCTCGGTCGGCCGCATCATCCTCACGCGGCCCGCGGTCGAGGCGGGCGAGCGGCTCGGGTTCCTCCCGGGCGACATGCTGGCGAAGGTCGACCCGTACCTGCGCCCGCTCTTCGACGCGCTGTACGACATGCTCGATCCCGAGCGCCTGTCCGGGTACATGGAGCGGGGCACGGTCGAGGTGGCGCCGCTCGCGTTCATGCGCGGGCGGACCCTGAACGACTCCTTCATCGTGCTGGACGAGGCCCAGAACACGACGCCCGAGCAGATGCAGATGTTCCTCACGCGGCTCGGGTTCGGGTCGAAGATGGTGGTCACGGGCGACGTGACCCAGGTCGACCTCCCGCGCGAGCAGGCCTCCGGCCTCATCCAGGTGCGCGAGATCCTGGCCGGGGTCGAGGGGATCGGGTTCGTCGAGTTCGGGCACCAGGACGTGGTCCGCCACAAGCTCGTGCAGCGGATCGTCGAGGCGTACAAGCGCCATGCCGAGGAGACGGGCACGGCGCGCCGCCGGTGAGCCCCGCCCGGTGATCGCCGTCGAGCTCTCGAACCGTAGCCCCGTGCGCGTGGACGGGGGGGCGGCGGCGGCGCTCGCGCGGCGCGTGCTCGCGGCGGAGGGCGTCTCCGCCGGCGAGCTCGGCATCGCCTTCGTCGGCCTCGACGAGATGCGCTCGCTCAAGCGCGAGCACCTGGGCGTGGACGAGCCGACGGACGTCCTCTCCTTCCCCATCGACGGCCTCGACCCACTGCCCGCGGGCGTGCCGCGCGCGCTCGGCGACGTGGTGCTCTGCCCCGAGGTCGTGGGCCGGGCCTGGGAGGCGCCGCTCGTCCACGGCCTCCTCCACCTGCTCGGCTACGAGCACGGGGAGGAGATGGAGGCGCGGGAGCGCGCCCACACGCGGTCGTGAGCGCGCGCCGGCCCCGGCCCTCGGTCTTCGAGAGCTTCAACTACGCGACCGAGGGGCTCATCCACGCGCTGCGCACCCAGCGCAACCTGTGGATCCACTTCGCGGTCGCGATCGCTGTCCTCCTGGCCGCGCTCGCGTTCGGCGTCTCCAAGCTCGAGCTCATGGTGCTGCTGCTCGCGATCACCTTCGTGCTCGTGGCGGAGCTCGTGAACACGGCCATCGAGGCGGCGGTGGACGTCGCCTCGACGTCGTTCGACCCGCTGGCCAAGCTGGCCAAGGACATCGCCGCCGGCGCCGTGCTCGTCGCCTCGCTGAACGCGGTCGCGGTCGGCTACCTCGTCTTCTCGGGCTCGGTCGCCGAGCGCAGCTCGCGCTTCCTCGATCGCCTGGAGGCCGTCCCCGAGGAGCTCACGCTCGTCGCGTTCGCGCTCACGGTCGTGCTCGTCATCGTGCTCAAGGCCGTCACCGGGCGGGGGACGCCGTTGCGCGGCGGGCTGCCCTCCGGGCACGCCGCGGTCGCCTTCTCCGGCTGGATGGCGGTCACGCTCGTCCTCGACGACTCCTCGCACCGCTTCCTGATCTCCTCCGTGACGTTCATCATGGCTCTCCTCGTGGCGCAGACCCGCGTGGAGAGCGGCGTCCACTCGGCGCCGGAGGTCGCCTCCGGGGCGCTCCTCGGCGCCCTCCTCACCCTGCTCCTCTTCCAGGTCTTCGCGTGAGCGGCCGGCTCTCCGACGAGGAGCTGCTGGCGCGGGCGGACGCGGCTGCGGCCGGGGCGTACGCGCCGTACTCGCGCTTCCACGTCGGGTGCGCCGTGCTCGCCCGCGACGGGCGGGTGATCGAGGGCGTGAACGTCGAGAACGCCTCCTACCCGCTCGGGGTCTGCGCCGAGCGGACGGCGCTCGCGCGCGCGGTCGCGGAGGGATACCGGCCGGGGGACTTCGCAGCAGCCGCGATCACCGCCTCGCCGTGCGGGGGCTGCCGGCAGTGGCTGCTCGAGCTCCAGGTGCCGTACGTCGTGTTCCGCAACGGGGGCCGCGTCGTGACCATGCGCCCGGACGAGCTGCTGCCCGAGTCGTTCGAGGCCTCCGACCTGCCGTGACGCGGCCACCCGCCGTGCCCCGCTGTCACTCTCTCGGCACGCTCCCGTGTCCCACGCGTTCGCACTTCGGCGCTACGCTGAAAGCGGGTGGTGGGATGGGGTGCCCCGCGAGGGCCGCGCTGTGAAGAGCGGGTTCGTCGCGGTCGCCGGCCGGCCCAACGTCGGCAAGTCCACGCTCGTGAACGCCCTCTGCGGCGCGAAGGTCGCGATCACCGCGAAGGTGCCGAACACGACGCGGCGCCGCATCCACGGCGTCGCCAACGGCGACGGCTACCAGCTCGTCCTCGTCGACCTGCCCGGCTTCCAGCGCCCGCTCGACGCGCTCACCAAGCGCATGCAGGACACCGTGGACGCGTCGTTCGCGGACGTGGACGCGGTGCTTTTCGTGGTCGACGCGCGCGCGCGCATCGGCGCCGGCGACCGGTTCGTGGCCGGCCGCGTGTTCGGCCTCGGCAAGCCGGTCGTCATCGCGCTCAACAAGATCGACCGCTTGAAGCGGGGCCACGTGCTCGCCCAGATGAAGGCGGCCGCGGAGCTCGGCGACTTCCACGCGCTCCACCCGGTCAGCGCGAGGACGCACGAGGGGATCGGAGAGCTGCGGGCCGACCTCGTCGCCCTGCTGCCCGAAGGCCCCGCCTACTTCCCGCGCGAGCAGACGACCGACCTCGCGCTCGAGGAGCGCGTGGCCGAGGTCATCCGCGAGAAGGCGCTCCATCTCACGCGCGAGGAGGTCCCGCACGCCGTCACCGTGCTGGTCGAGGAGCTCGCCGAGCGGGTCGTGCGTGCGGCCATCCTGGTGGAGACGGAGTCGCAGAAGGGCATCCTGGTGGGCAAGCGGGGCGCCATGGTGCGGGAGATCGGCACGCGAGCGCGGCCGGAGGTGGAGGCGCTGCTCGGCCATCCGGTCTTCCTCGAGCTCGTCGTCAAGGTGCGGCCCAAGTGGCGCCGCGATCCGCGCCAGCTCGAGCGTCTCGGGCTCTGAGGACGTGAGCGGCGAGCCCGCGCGCGGGGAGCTCGAGCGGCGGATCGTCAGCGTGCTCTTCTGCGATCTCGCCGGGTTCACCGCGCTCTCCGAGCGGCTCGATCCCGAGGATGCCGCGACCGTCCAGCAGGCCTACTTCGCGGCGGTGCGGGAGGCGGTCGGCCGGCACGGCGGGACGCTCGAGAAGTTCATCGGCGACGCGGCCGTCGCGGTGTACGGCGTGCCCGTGGCCGGAGAGGACGACGCCGAGCGCGCCGTCCGCACCGGCCTCGCGATCGCGGGCGCGGTCGAGCGGCTGGCCGCGTCGCTCGGGCTCGACGAGCACCCGCTCCACGTCCGCGTGGGCGTGAACACGGGAGAGGCGGTGGTGCACCCCGCTCCGGCTCCGGGCGAGGCCCTGGTCACCGGCGACGTCGTCAACACTGCCGCCCGCCTGCAGGCTGCGGCTCCGCCCGGGGGCGTGCTCGTGGGCCCGCAGACGGCGCTCGCCGTCGCGCACAGCGTGGAGCTCGCACCCGCGGGCAGCCTCGAGCTCAAGGGCAAAGCCGCGCCCGTCGCCGCGAGCCGTGCGCTCGCCGTCCTCTCCGAGCCCGACCGGGAGCAGGCCATGGGGGAGCTGCGAGCTCCGACCGTGGGCCGCGCGCGCGAGCTGGCCCGGCTTCGGGACGTCGTCGCGAGCTGCCGCTCCGGGGGATCGCTCCGGCTGACGGTGGTCGCGCCGCCGGGCACCGGCAAGACGCGGCTCCTGCAGGAGCTCGCGCGGCTGGCCGAGGCCGACGGGCTCGTCGTCCGCAGCGCCCGGGTGCGCCCCGACGCCCTGGCCGCCTTCCGCCCCGTGGCCGACCTGGCCGCCTCGGCGCTCGCGGCCGCCGGGCACCCGGACGACGCGCGCTCGGCGAGCGCGCTGCTGGCCGAGCGCCTCGGAGAGGCACGCGCGGCCGTCGTCGTGGACGAGCTGGCCACGCTGCTCGCGGGTGCGGCCGCGGGCGGGGAGGCGGAGTCGGAGGCGCGTCGGAATGCCCGCTTCGCCGCCTGGTCGGACGCGCTTGCAGCGCTCGGGGCCGGCCCGGAGGCCTGGCTCGTGGAGGACGTCCACTGGTCCTCGCCCGACCTGCGCGCGTTCCTGCACGCCGCCGGGAACGGCGTTCCCGGCCGGCTCCTCGTCAGCACCTCCCGGCCCAGCCTGCTCGAGGAGGACGCCGAGTGGGTGAGCGCCGGCGCGGTGCTGACGCTCGAGCCCCTCGCCGAGCCGGCGACCGCAGAGCTCGTCCAGGCGCTCGTCGGCCCCGCGCTGCCGGACGACCTGGTCGCCGCCATCGCGGAGCGCTCGCGGGGCAACCCGCTGTTCGTCGAGGAGCTCCTGCGCTCGTGGGCGGCGACCGGGCTGCTCGCGCCGAGCGGCGGCGGGGCCTGGCGGCTGACCCGGGCCGCGGACGAGGTGGTGCTCCCCGCGACCGTGCAGGCGGTGTACGCCGCCCAGCTCGACGACCTGCCCGCCGAGGCCAGGCGGCTCGTCCGCCGCGCCTCGGTCGCGGGTCGCCAGTTCCCGCTCGCGGCCGTCGCGGTGCTCGAGGCCGGCGGCGGCGAGGCTCTGCAGGCGCTGCTGCGGCGCGACGCGGTGCGCGGCCCGCTGACGGATCCCGTGCTCGGGGAGACGTATGTCTTCCGGCATGCCCTCCTGCGCGACGTCGGCTACGCGAGCCTCTCGCGCGCGGAGCGAGCACGGCTGCACGGCCGCCTCGCGCGCTGGCTCGCCGGCCGGGCGGAGGCCCATCCGCATGAGCTCGCCGCGCTCGTCGGTCGCCACTTCGCGGCCGCGCTCGCCTCCGCACCCATGCTGGCGGGGGACCTCGGGGACGGGCTGACGCGCGACGCTGCGGCCGAGGGGGCGGGCCGCTGGCTCGAGACCGCGGCGGACGCCGCGCTCGCCGCGGCCGCGTTCCAGAGCGCCGGGGAGCTGTACCGGGAGGCGCTCGAGCACGCCGGCGCGAACGAGCTGTCACGCGCCCGCCGCCTGCTCGGACTGGCGCGCGCGACCGCCTTCACGTCGGACATGGCGACCGGGCTGGACGCAGCCGAGGAGGCGCTCGCGCTCCTGCGCCGGCTCGCCCGCGACGGCCGCGCGTCCCGCGAGGAGGCGGCAGCCGCCGCGGCGACCGTCGGCGAGATCTACGTCCAGCAGCTTCGCTTCTCCGCTGCGATGGAGCTCGCCGCGGACGTGCTGCACGAGCTCGGCGACGCAGACGACGCGGTCGCGGTGCGCCTGCTGCTGCTCCAGATCCGGGGAGCGGCGATGATCAGCGACGAGGCGTGGGCTGCGGTCGAGGCGCAGCGGCGACGGGTGGCCCGGCTGGCGCCCGTCCTCGCCGACCCGGAGCTCCGCCTCCAGGCGCGCATGGGCGTCGTGTGGGACGAGGAGGACACGCGTGCGGCCTGGGCGGAGATCGAGCGGCTCGCGCTCGAGCTCGGGCGCTGGTCGGATGTGGTCGAGGCCCGTAGCATGCTCGCCAGCCTGTGCCTGCCCGACGACCTCGAGGGGGTGCGCGCCGCCGCCGGCCGCCTGGCGAGCTTCGCCGAGGCGCACGGCCTGCGTGAGGCGCGCTCCTGGGCCTCCTACTACGCGTGCGAGGCCGCGTTCGCGGCGGGCGACTGGGAGGAGGTGCTGAGCGCCGGCCGACGGGCGCTCGACCTCGCGGAGGCGGGCAGCTTCCATCGCGCGGCCGCCCGCACCTGGTTCGTCCTCGTGCCCGTCGCCGCGGCGCGCGGCGAGCAGGGCCTGCTCGAGCGCGCGTGGGCGTGGTACGCGGCTCTCGACTCGTTCCCGGACAGCCCGTACGGACGTCTCTCACGGACGGCCGTGGACGTGCTGCTCGCAAGCGCCGGGCTCGAGAGCACGTTCCGCGTCCCGCTCGCCGAGCTCACTCCCTCCCTCGAGGAGGGCGGCCACCTGCCCTCCTGGCTCGAGGCGGTCGACGTCGTGCTCCGTGACGCGCTCGCCGCCGGAGCCGTCGAGCCAGCCCGACGAGCCGTCGAGACGTACCGCGGCGCCCATGCGCGGCAACCGACGGAGAGCGGTGCCGCCGCCCTCGCCCTGCTCGAGGCGCGCCTCGCCGCCGCCGACGGCGACGACGCCGGCCTGCGCGAGCGCCTGGAGACGCTCCGCGCCCACGGCCGTCCGTGGCCGCTGCTGAAGGCGCTCCGCCTCCTCGCGGGCGCAGGCGGGGCGACCCCGGCGGAGCTCGCGGAAGCCGGCCCTCTCGCCTCCCGGCTCGGGCTCGGGGAGGGCCGGGCCGCGGCCGCCGCGGCGCCTCGGTAGCTCGCCGCACACCGCGCCCGCGCGAGCGAGCTCCCCGGCGCTCGCGACCGCGGACGGCTGCTACCCTCCCGCCCGGTAAGCGAGAACGAGTGCGGTACGGCGTCGGGAACGCCTTCCTTGCCCGTTCGTGATCGTGGTAAGGGAGGTGTGTTTGATGGCAAGCGGAACCGTCAAGTGGTTCAACGACGCGAAGGGCTACGGCTTCATCGCGCCGGAGGATGGGTCGAAGGACGTCTTCGTCCACTTCTCCAACATCGCGGGCAGCGGCTTCAAGTCGCTGAGCGAGGGCGCGAAGGTCGAGTTCGAGGTGCGCGAGGGCGCGAAGGGCCCCGAGGCGCTGAACGTCGTCCAGACCGGCGCGTAGAGCGCGCCGAGCGAGCCGGGCCGCCCGTCCCGCCGGACGGGCGGCCCGTCGCGTCTCCGGGAGCCCTGCGGCCGGGGCGTACACTGCGCCGGATGGCCAAGGCGCCCGCGCTGCCCGGCGGCTTCGAGCTGCCCGCCGGCCCCCGCCTCCCGCGCGTGGGCTCGGTGGACGCGGTCGCGCTCGAGGAGCGGGCGGCCACGCTCGCCCGCCGCTCGATCAAGCGCGAGTCGAAGCTGCAGGCGCTCGAGCTCGCGATCCGGATGATGGACCTGACGACCCTGGAGGGGCAGGACACGCCGGGCAAGGTGGCCGCGCTCTGCTCGAAGGCGATGCGGCCCGACCCGGTCGACCTCGGCGTCCCGCCGGTCGCCGCCGTCTGCGTCTACCCGAACCTCGTCGCCGAGGCGAAGGCCCGGCTCGACGGGAGCGGCGTGAAGGTCGCCTCCGTCGCCACCGCCTTCCCCTCCGGGCAGTCGCCCACCGACCTCAAGGTCGTGGAGGTGCGCGCCGTCGTCGAGCTGGGCGCGGACGAGGTGGACATGGTCATCGACCGCGGCGCGTTCCTCTCCGGCCGCTACGCCAAGGTCTTCGACGAGATCGTCCGGGTGAAGGAGGCCTGCGGGGACGCGCACCTGAAGGTGATCCTGGAGACCGGCGAGCTCGGCACGTACGACAACGTGCGCCGCGCCTCGCTGCTCGCCATCGCCGCCGGCGCCGACTTCGTGAAGACGTCCACCGGCAAGATCAGCCCCGCCGCCACCCTGCCGGTGACGCTCTGCATGATGGAGGCGGTCCGGGACGTGTACGCCGAGACAGGCCGCATGGTCGGGATCAAGCCCGCGGGCGGGATCCGGGCGTCCAAGCAGGCCGTGCAGTACCTCGTCGTGCTGCACGAGACGCTCGGCCCGGAGTGGCTGACCCCCGACCTCTTCCGCTTCGGCGCCTCGTCGCTCCTGAACGACGTGCTCATGCAGATCCGCAAGGAGAAGACGGGCCGCTACCAGTCCCCCGACTACTTCACGCTCGACTGACCCGTGTCCGGCGAGCCCGTCACCATCGGCTGAGATGGCCCAGGTCGAGAAGCGACCCGCCGCACCCGCGCCCTTCGAGTGGGAGTACGCGCCCGCGCCCGAGGCGCGCGACCTCGTCTCGCTGCGCGAGCGCTACGGGCTGTACATCGGCGGGGAGGAGGTGGAGCCGCGCTCCGGCCGCTGGTTCGCGTCCGTCTCGCCCGCGACCGAGGAGCACCTGTTCGAGGTCGCGCAGGCGGACGAGGAGGACGTCGCCCTGGCGGTGGCCGCCGCCCGGGCGGCTTTCGAGGGCGGGTGGGCCGCGCTCGCCCCCTCCGAGCGCGCCAAGTACCTGTTCCGGATCGCGCGCATCCTGCAGGAGCGCTCGCGCGAGCTCGCGGTCGCCGAGTCCCTCGACGGCGGCAAGCCGATCCGCGAGTCGCGCGACGTGGACCTGCCCCTCGCCGCGGCGCACTTCTTCTACTACGCGGGCTGGGCGGACAAGCTCGAGTACGCCTACCCCAACCGCACGCCGCGCCCGCTCGGCGTTGCCGGCCAGATCATCCCCTGGAACTTCCCGCTCCTCATGCTCGCGTGGAAGGTCGCGCCGGCGCTCGCCTGCGGGAACACCGTCGTGCTCAAGCCCGCCGAGACGACCCCGCTCACGGCCATGCTCTTCGCGGACGTGTGCCGGCAGGCGGAGCTCCCGCCCGGCGTCGTGAACATCGTCACCGGCGACGGCACCACCGGCGCGCACCTCGTGCGCAGCGACGGCATCGACAAGCTCGCCTTCACCGGCTCGACCGAGGTCGGGAAGCTCATCCAGCGCGAGCTCGCCGGCCGGAACGTCAGCCTCACGCTCGAGCTGGGCGGGAAGGCGGCCAACATCGTGTTCGACGACGCGGCGCTCGACCAGGCGGTCGAGGGGATCGTGAACGGCATCTACTTCAACCAGGGCCACGTCTGCTGCGCCGGCTCGCGCCTGCTCGTGCAGGAGTCCATCTACGAGCCGCTCGTCGAGAAGCTCAAGCGGCGCCTCTCCACCCTGCGCGTCGGCGATCCGCTGGACAAGAACACGGACGTCGGCGCGATCAACTCGCGGGCCCAGCTCGAGAAGATCCGCGAGCTCGTCGCGAGCGGGCAGGAGGAGGGAGCGGAGATCTTCCAGCCCGAGTGCCGCCTCCCCGAGCGCGGCTACTGGTTCGTCCCCACGCTCTTCACGAACGTCGCGCAGAGCTACCGCATCGCCCAGGAGGAGATCTTCGGGCCCGTCCTCTCCGTGCTCACCTTCCGGACGCCGGAGGAGGCGGTGGAGAAGGCGAACAACACGGCCTACGGCCTCTCCGCGGGCGTCTGGACGGAGAAGGGGTCGCGCATCCTGTGGATGGTCGAGCGCCTGCGCGCCGGCGTCGTGTGGGCGAACACGTACAACCGCTTCGACCCCGCCTCGCCCTTCGGCGGCTACAAGGAGTCCGGCTTCGGCCGCGAGGGCGGCCGGCACGGCCTGGAGCCCTACCTGCGCTTCGAATGAGCCGCGTCCCCGTCCGCAAGACCTACAAGCTGTACGTGGGCGGCGCCTTTCCGCGCTCCGAGTCCGGGCGCACGTACGAGGCGGAGGGCCACAACGTCGCCCGCGCCTCCCGCAAGGACGCGCGCGACGCCGTGCGCGCCGCCCGCGCCGCCTTCCCCGTGTGGTCGGGGCTGACCGCGTACAACCGCGGGCAGGTGCTCTACCGCCTGGCCGAGATGATGGAGACGCGCGCCGGCGACCTCGAGCGGGTCTGCTCCGGCCGTGCGGAGGTGGAGGCGGCCGTCGATCGCGTCGTCTGGTACGCGGGCTGGACGGACAAGCTCGCCCAGGTGCTGGGCGGCGCCAACCCCGTCGCCGGCCCCTACTTCAACTTCACCGTCCCGGAGCCGACCGGCGTCGTCGCCGTCCTCGCGCCCGCCGAGCCGCCGCTCCTCGGGCTCGTCTCCCGCGTCCTGCCCGCGCTCGCGGGCGGGAACGCGGTCGTCGCCGTCGCCTCCCAGGAACACCCGCTCGCGGCCATCGAGCTGGCCGAGGCCTTCGCCACCTCCGACCTGCCCGCCGGCACCCTGAACGTCCTCACCGGCTTCCGCGACGAGCTCGCCCCCTGGCTCGCCGGGCATATGGACGTGAACGCGATCGACCTCACCGGCGTCGACGGGACCGCCGCCGAGCTCGAGCGCCTCGCCGCCGAGAACGTCAAGCGCGTCGTCCGCTCCTCCGCGGACGCCCAGAGCCCCTGGGAGATCGAGGCGTTTCTGGAGCTCAAGACCGTCTGGCACCCCATCGGGCTCTGAGCCGTCCGCCCTGCGACCTCGGGGCGCTGACGGGTTCGGTCCTGTCCGGGGGACAGACCCCTGGACAGGTCCGAAGTGCACGCGTCCAGGGGTCTGACCCCTGGACACGTCCGAATGCGCGCGTCTAGCGAACGCGGGTCGCGTAGATCGCCTGCCGCAGCTCGCCGCCGGCGGGCGGCGAGGCGAGCGCCCACACGACGAGCGGGACGCCGCCCGCCCAGTGGACGGAGATGTAGTCGGCGAGCATGCGGCCCGAGGTCGTGGTGGGGAGCCACTCGCGGCGCATGCTGCGGGCGGACAGGCGAACGGGGGAGGCCAGCGGCCGGCGGTCGGGCCCGAGCAGGACGTGCTCGACGTCCAGCGTCCCGTCGGCGCGCAGCACGTGGTAGGCGAGCGCGACCCTGCCGCCGGGGCCGTCGGCGGCGAGCGCCGGCACGAGCGCGTTCCGCGCGGAGACCACGCCGACGGGCTGCTCCCAGGTGACGCCGTCCGGCGAGCGTGCGACCACGATCGTGTTCTCCGGGCAGTCGGGCAGGCTGCGGCATGCGTGCCACGTCACCCAGACCCTGCCCGCGGCGTCCACGTCCGCCGCCGGGAGGTGGAAGAACCGCAGCCCGGGCGTCGCCCGCACGCGCACGTCGGCGATCGCCGCCGGCGGGTCGAAGGTAAGGCCGCCGTCGCGGGAGACGGCGACGCCGATGCGCCGCCCGCCCCAGAGGAAGGGCACGACGACCTCGCCCGTCGGCCGCACGACGGGGAAGGCGCCCACCGCACCCGTCACGTGGGCGTGCACCGGCGGCGACCACGTGAGGCCGCCGTCGGCCGACACCTTCACGCCGAGCGCGTCGTTCTCGAGCGCGTCCGTGTACACGAGGTAGCAGCGGCCCCGAAACGGGCTCGCCCCGCCGTTGTCGCACGCAAGCCACTCCTTGTCGAACGCGATCCCGCGAGGGACACGCCCTTCGGCCGCGACCACGGGCGCGCTCCACCGCCGCCCGTCCGTCGAGCGGCTGATCACGAGGCGCGTCGTCGTCCCCTCGAGCGCGAGCGTGGCGATCAGCCAGGTGCCGGTCGCGGCGTCGAACGCCACCACCGGGTCGCTCGCGCGCTCGTGCGGACCGGCGGGGACGCTCGCGCGCGTGAGCGCCGGCAGCAGGCCGCTCGTCCACGTGCGCCCGTCGTCGTCGGAGACGGCGAACCCGATGTTCGAGGCCCCTCCGTCGTGCCGGCGGCCGACCTGGAACGCGGCCACGGTCGTGCGCCCGACGGTGAGGCTGTCGGGCTCCACCTGCGTCTCGTGCTGAGCGTCGGGCGTCGTGTACGGGTCGCGCGAGAGGCGCCGGCCCACCCGTTCGCAGTCCGCGGCGACCACGTCCAGCGCGTCGGCGGTGACGACGTCGCGCCCCGGGCCGCAGGAGACGCGGTCGCGCGCGCCGTCGTACTCGGCGGCCAGGCGGTCGTGGCCGGGGCCGCCGGTGAGGAGGTCGCGTCCCGGCCCGCCGTCGAGCTCGTCGTCGCCCCCGAGCGCGAGCAGGCGGTCGGCGCCTCCGAGGCCGGCGAGCGTATCCGCCCGCGGCGTGCCGACGAGCAGGTCGGCGCGCTCCGTGCCGGAGATGCGCGCGGCGGTCGCGCCCGCGCCGGCGACGAGCGCGGCCGCGAGCCCCGCCGCGAGGGGTCGCAGGAGCGTCACCACCGCCTCGCTCGGGCTTCGTCCGGCCGCGCGGCGCGACTACCATGCCGGACGGTGGGCAGCAGACTGAGCCAGGCGATCGCGGAGGGCGACGGGATCTCCATCCTGGTCGAGGTGAAGGACGGGCGCTCGGCCGAGATCGCCGAGGCGCAGGGCGCCGACGGGCTCGTCGCCTTCGAGGGAGCGAACGCCGTGCGCTCCTCGTCGCAGCTCCCCCTCCTGTACCTGGGCGGTCCCGTCGGCGCGAGCGGGTACGCCGCGGACGCCGTCGTCGTCCCGCCGGCCCGTGCCGAGTGGGACGAGTCGCTCGCGCTCGGGCTCGAGTGCGTGGTGCGCGTCGCGAACGCGGACGACCTCGCCCGCGCGCTCGACGAGCTCGACCCGGAGATCTTCCTCCTCTCGGTCGGCCGCGAGCCCGACGGCGATCCCCTGGAGGCGCTGCTCGCGCTGCTGCACGACGTCCCCGCGGGCAAGCTCGCGATCGCCGAGCTGCACGACGCCACCGCGGAGGAGGTCGCGGAGCTCGAGCGGGCCGGCGTTGACGCGGTCCTCGTCGACGCTGCCGCCGTGCCGGCGCTCGTGCGGGCCGAGCCGCCGCAGGTCTGAGTCACGCGACGACGCCCGCCGCCTCGATCCAGGCGGACGGGACGGCGCGCCGTTCGCGGGTCGCCTCCTCGAGCGACACGTCCACGATCTCGTTCGAGCGCACGGCGGCCATGCGGCCCCACCTGCCCGCGGACGCGAGCTCCGCCGCGCGCAGGCCGAGGCGCGTGGCCAGGAAGCGGTCCCGCGCCGTCGGCGTGCCGCCGCGCTGGACGTGGCCGAGCACGGTGACGCGCGTCTCGAACCCCGTCAGCGCGGAGAGCTCGTCCGCCACGACCCGGCCGATCCCTCCCAGGCGCGCGTACCCGTACTCGTCCACGTCCTGGACGACCGGCTCCCGCTGCTCGCCCGAGCGGCGCGTCAGCGGGTAGCCCTCGGCGACGACCACGATGGAGAAGTCCTTCCCCTCCTCGTGGCGGCGCGCGAGCCGCTCGCACACGTCCTCGATCGTCATCGGCGCCTCCGGGAGGAGGATCACGTCGGCGCCGCCCGCGATCCCGCTCGCCGCCGCGATCCAGCCCGTGTTGCGGCCCATGACCTCCACCACCATGACGCGGTTGTGCGACTCCGCGGTCGTATGCAGGCGGTCGATCGCCTCCGTGCACACCTGCACTGCGGTGTCGAAGCCGATGGTCACGTCCGTGCCCGGGAGGTCGTTGTCGATCGTCTTCGGCACGCCCACGACCGGGTAGCCGTGCTCGAGGTATAGCCGGTGCGCGACGCCGAGCGTCCCCTCCCCGCCGATCACCGCCACGCCGTCCAGCCCGAGCTCGGCCGTCGTGCGGGCGACCGCGTCGAGGCCGCCGGCTTCCCGGAAGGGGTCGTAGCTCGAGGAGCCGAGGATCGTGCCGCCGCGCGGGAGGATGCCCGCGACCGTTCGGCGGTCGAGCGGCTGCGTCGCGCCCTCGGCCAGGCCGCGCCAGCCGTGCAGGACGCCGACCACCTCGTGCCCCGCGCTCACCGACCCGCGCACGAACGCCCGGATGGCGGCGTTCAGGCCAGGGCAGTCGCCGCCCCCGGTCAGGACCCCGAAGCGCACGGGGCCAGCCTAGCCGGGCGGGAACCGGGCTACGATCCGACGGCCGCGCCGGAGTGGCGGAACTGGCAGACGCGCGGGACTCAAAATCCCGTGTCCGCAAGGACGTGTGGGTTCGACCCCCACCTCCGGCACTCGCCGCCGGCGCGACGCTCGCGATTGCGGTTGCGCGCCGCATCGGAAGCACGGATACTTGCCGACACGTCGGCAGGCGCCGGCGCGATGCGCAATCGGGTCATCGGAGTGAGGAGGACAGCTTGAGCGGAAGGAAGCGAAGCGTCTTCGTCGTCCTCGGGCTGCTCGTCGCCATGCTCGCCCTCGTGGCGGCCGGCTGCGGCGGCGGCGACGACGGCAAGACCTTGAAGATCGTCTCCGACCTGCCGCTGCAGGGCTCGGATCGCGTACAGACGGAGCAGATGAACCGCGCGATCGAGTTCGTCCTCGAACAGGCGGACAACAAGGCCGGCGACTACACGATCGAGTTCGAGGCGTTCGACGACGCCACCGCGGCCAAGGGCGCGTGGGACGAGGCGAAGTGCGCCGAGAACGCACGCACGTACGTCGACGACGAGGACATCGTCGGCGTGATCGGGACGTACAACTCGGGCTGCGCCGCGATCATCATCCCGATCCTGAACGAGGTTCCGATCGCGATGGTCAGCCCGGCGAACACCTACCAGGGCCTGACCGTCTCCGGCCCCGGCACCGAGGAGGGCGAGCCCGACAAGTACTACCCGTCGGGCAAGCGCAACTACGCGCGCGTCGTCGCCCACGACCTCTTCCAGGGCAAGGTGGGCGCCGCGTTCATGAAGAACGACCTCGGCGTGACGAAGGTGTTCATCCTCGACGACAAGGAGCTCTACGGGAAGGGCGTCGCCGACGCGTTCGAAGGCGCCGCGAAGGAGATCGGGCTCCAGGTCGTCGGGCACGAGGGCTGGGACAAGGACGCCCCGAACTACACGGCCCTGATGACGAAGATCAAGGCCAGCGGTGCCGACGGGATCTACATCGGCGGCATCTCGACCAACAACGGCGGCCAGCTGATCAAGGACAAGGTGTCCGTGCTCGGCGACAACGAGCAGGTCAAGGTCCTGGTCTCCGACGGGTTCGTGCTCTCGTCGCTCTTCGACGAGGCCGGCGCGGACAACGTCAACGGTGCGTACGGCACGGCGCCGACGCAGCCGCCGGACAAGCTGACCGGCGCGGGCGCCGAGTTCATCCAGCAGTTCCAGGAGCGGGAAGGCGAAGGGACGAACATCGAGGTGTACACGATCTACGCGGCCGCGGCCGCGCAGGTGCTCCTCGACGCCATCGCCCGCTCGGACGGCTCGCGGGCGGACGTCGTCGAGAAGCTCTTCGAGACGAACCTGTCCGACAGCGTGCTGGGCGAGTTCTCGTTCGACGCGAACGGCGATCCCGCCGCGGGCACGGAGTCGATCTACAAGGCAGAAGGCGGCGCCTGGGTCTGGCAGCAGGCCAAGGCAGCCGAGTAGCGAACACGCAGGGCGAGGGGGCCCTCGCGGCCCCCTCGCCGGCGCCCCGATGACCGACATCCCGGCTCCCGCACCGCTCCTCGCCCGCAGGCGCCCGCCCACCGCCGACCTGCTGCGCTGGATCTTCGGCGCGGCGATCGTCCTCGGGCTCGGCTACTGGCTGATCGGGGAGGCGATCTCGAGCCCGCAGCGCTTCGCGCAGGTCTCGGTGATCGGGCTCTCCAACGGGATGATCTACGCGCTCGTCGCGCTCGGCTACACGCTCGTGTACGGGATCATCGAGCTCATCAACTTCGCCCACGGCGACAACTTCATGCTGGGCACGTTCCAGACCCACTCCATGATCGGCGACGGGTCGTTCCAGCTTCCGCTCCTCTTCTTCACCATCGCCATCCCGCTGGGGACGGCGACCACCGCCGCGGACTCGGGAGCGCAGAAGGTGTTCGCGATCGGGCTGACCATCCTCTTCGCGATGGTCTTCTGCACTGTCATCAACGTCGCAATCGAGCGGATCGGCTACAAGCCGTTACGCGCCTCGCCGCGCCTCGCCGCGCTGATCACCGCGATCGGGTTCTCGTTCATCCTCCAGGGGATCGGACAGTCCTGGAAGGGTTCCGGCCGGGTGCCCGTCCCCGAGGTCGTCCCGGCGACGCCGCTGATCGAGGTCGGCGACATCGTCTACTACGACGTCCGCGATCTGATGGTGCTGTTGATCACCATCCCCGTCCTGCTCGGGCTGACCTGGCTCGTGCAGCGGACGAAGCAGGGCAAGGCGATGCGGGCGACCGCTCAGGACCGGGACGCCTCGGCGATGATGGGCATCGACGTCGATCGCACGATCTCGTTCACGTTCGCGCTCGGCGGCGCGCTCGCGGGTGCGGGCGGTGTCGTCTACGCCCTCTACATCGGCAACATCTACTTCACGCTCGGCTTCCGGCTCGGCCTGATCGCCTTCACCGCCGCCGTGCTGGGCGGCATCGGCAACCTCACGGGCGCGGTGCTGGGCGGCATCTGCATCGGCCTCATCGCCGCGTACAACGACGGCTTCGGCGACGCCCGCTGGACGTACAGCATCATCTTCACGATCCTCATCCTCATCCTCGTCTTCCGGCCGTCGGGGCTCCTCGGCGAGCGCGTCCCGGAGGGCCAGTGAGGTGAACGGCGTGGCCGCGCGGATGCGGACGCGCTGGCCGGAGGCGCTGCGGGGCCGGGAGCGGTGGCTGCCCTGGGCGCTCGTCGCCGTCGCCCTCAGCTACCCGTTCTGGTACGACATCGCGCCCGTCAGCTACCTGACCCTGGACACGCTCGGCCTCAAGCAGGACGTGATCATCTCGATCGGCGTCTACGTCATGCTGGCGCTCGGGCTGAACGTCGTCGTCGGCTTCGCCGGCCTGCTCGACCTGGGCTACGTGGCCTTCTTCGCGCTCGGCGCGTACACGGTCGGCTGGTTCGCCTCGGACAAGTTCTCCGGCACGACGTTCCACGTCGTCTCCACGGCGCCGGACGGGGCGCCCGGGATCCACCTCAACCTCTGCCTCGTCGTGCTCCTGGCGGCGGTGGTCGCGGCCATCGCGGGCGTGATCATCGGCTGGCCGACGCTCCGCCTGCGCGGGGACTACCTCGCGATCGTCACGCTCGGCTTCGGCGAGATCATCCCGGACGTCTTCCGCAACGCGGACAAGCTGCCCTTTCCGGGCGGGCTGCAGGCGCAGCCGCCGTTCATCGACTTCACGGACGTCAACCTCACGAACGGCGTGCGCGGCGTCCGCCAGCTCGACCGGCCGGGGTTCGGCGAGCACGTCGAGTCGTGGACGGGCGGGCTCCTCCCGGACCGCTTCGGGCCGACCGACCTCGAGCCCTGGTACTTCACCATCGTCGTCTTCGTCGCCATCACGGTCTTCGTCATCCGCAGGCTCGAGGACTCGAAGATGGGCCGCGCCTGGGTCGCGGTCCGCGAGGACGAGATCGCGGCCTCCGCCATGGGCGTCCCGCTCATGCGCACGAAGCTCTGGGCGTACGGCATCGGCGCCATCTTCGGCGGCGTCGTGGGCGCCTACTACGGGTCCTTCATCGGCTCGGTCTTCCCGACGAGCTTCTTCTTCAACATCTCGATCATCGTGCTCTGCATGGTCATCGTCGGCGGCATGGGCAACGTGTACGGGGTCATCCTGGGCGCGATCGCGCTCCAGTACCTGAACGTGGCCGGCCTGGACAAGATCGGCTCGGTCTTCAACGACGCGTTCGGAACGGACGAGACCGTCTTCGCGCAGTACAAGTTCCTCATCTTCGGCGCGCTGCTCGTGCTCATGATGCTGCTGCGGCCCGAGGGGATCATCCCGCACGCGCGCCGCAAGGCCGAGCTGCACGAGGCAGAGGAGGAGGCGGGCCCCGTGGAAGACGACCTCTACGACGCCCAGCGGGAGGGCGCGTGAGCGGGCCGGAGCCCGGGCTGCTCCTCGAGGCGCGGCAGGTGCGCAAGGAGTTCGGCGGCCTCGTCGCCGTCAACGACGTGGACTTCACCATCCCGCAGGGCCGCGTGGTCAGCCTGATCGGGCCGAACGGGGCAGGGAAGACGACGTTCTTCAACATCCTGACGGGCGTGTACAAGGCGACCTCGGGCGAGGTCGCGTTCCGCGGGCAGCGCATCACCGGGCTGCCCCCGCACAAGGTGACGGCCCTGGGGATGGCGCGGACGTTCCAGAACATCCGCCTCTTCCACAACATGACGGCGGTCGAGAACGTCCAGGTGGCGATGCACAGCCGCCTGAAGGGCGGCGTCTGGGCGTCCATCTTCCGGACGCCGCGCCTGCGCCAGGAGGAGGCGGAGGCGGACGCGAAGGCCCGCGAGCTGCTCCGCTACTGCGGCCTCGCCCGCCGCCAGCACGACGAGTACGGCAAGAACCTGCCCTACGGCGACCAGCGCCGGCTGGAGGTGGCGCGCGCCCTCGCGAGCGACCCGGTGCTGCTGCTCCTGGACGAGCCGACCGCGGGCATGAACCCGCAGGAGACGGCCGACTTCATCGAGTTCGTGCGCCGGCTGCGCGACGAGCGCGGCCTCACCGTCCTCCTCATCGAGCACGACATGAAGGTGGTCATGGGCGTCTCCGACCGGGTGAGCGTCCTCGACTACGGGGAGAAGATCAGCGAGGGCACGCCGGCCGAGGTGCAGAGCGACCCGCGCGTGATCGAGGCCTACCTGGGGAAGGCGGCGATCGCGTGAGCGCGCAGGCGCAGACGCTCCTCGAGCTGACCGACGTGCACACGTTCTACGGGACGATCGAGGCGCTCAAGGGCGTCTCCCTGACCGTGCGCGAGGGCGAGATCGTGACGCTCATCGGCGCGAACGGGGCCGGCAAGACGACGACGCTCCGCTCCATCAACGGCCTCAACCACCCGCGCTCGGGGACGATCACGTTCCGCGGCGAGGACATCACGAACCGCCCCGCGCACGAGATCGTGAAGATGGGCATCTCGCAGTCGCCCGAGGGCCGGCGCGTGTTCCCGCGCATGTCGGTGCTCGAGAACCTGGAGATGGGGGCCTACCAGCGCGAGCGCGGGACGCCCGAGTACCGCGAGGACCTGGAGCGCGTGTACACGCTCTTCCCGCGCCTCAAGGAGCGCGAGTCGCAGAAGGCGGGGACGCTCTCGGGCGGCGAGCAGCAGATGCTCGCCATGGGCCGCGCGCTCATGGCGCGCCCGCGGCTGCTGCTGCTGGACGAGCCTTCCATGGGCCTCGCCCCGATCTTCGTGGAGCGGATCTTCGAGATCGTGGTCGAGATCAACAAGCAGGGGACGCCGGTGCTGCTCGTGGAGCAGAACGCGCTCATGGCGCTCGACGTGGCGCACCGAGGCTACGTCCTCGAGACGGGCGCGGTCGCCCTCGCCGACGACGCGAAGGCGCTGCGCGAGAACGAGGAGGTCCGGAAGGCCTACCTCGGCGAGAGCTGAGCCCCTCCCGGGCTCAGCCGACGAGCAAGGCCGGGTAGGGAGGGGCGAGCAGCACGCCGACCCGAGCGCGGCCGCCCGCGACGCCGTGCGCCATCTCGAGCGCGCTCGCGATCCCGTGCGTGGGCACGAAGCCGAGCGCGCGGGCGGCGACCGCGTCGCGGCAGCCGGCCACGAGCACGCGGCCGAGGC
>DATLYU010000074.1:0-7847 GCA_035574435.1 Gaiellaceae bacterium
CGTCAGGTAGAAGAGGTTCGCGACCAGCGTCGCCACGAGACCCGCCGTGAGGCCCCACGCGAGCGGGCGCACGCGGGCGGCGAGCGGGTCGCCCGCCGCGGCCAGCGCCCGCCCCAGCCGGCGCGCCGCGCCGAGCCGCACGAAGAGCCAGCCCACGAAGGCGGCGAAGAGCGCCGCGCCCACGAGCCCGGTCTCCACGAGCGTGGCCACGTAGAAGGAGTGCGGGCCGAAGTCCTCGCGCCCGGTGACGAACTCGTAGTAGACGGAGAAGTTGTTCAGGCCGAGCCCGAGGGTCGGGTGCGTGGCGAGGACGTCGGGGACGAAGCCGTACACCTCGAAGTGCGGCGAGGCTGCGGCGCGGCTCGTGTTCGTGCGCGCCCGCAGCACGGTGAGGAAGAAGTCGAGGCGCACGACCACGACCGCGGACACGACCAGGAGCACGGCGCCCAGGGGGGCCAGGAAGGCGGGGCGCCGGAGATGACGCCGGTAGGGCAGGAGCAGCACGAGCGCGCCGCAGGCGAGCCCGAGGAGCCCGCTGCGCGAGAGCGTCGCGAGCTCCGCGACGAGCAGGAACGCGAGCACGCAGGCGAGCGGCACGCGCAGGCGGTGGCCGGGCTCGAGGCGCAGGTAGAGCGGCGTCAGCGCGAGCAGCGGGAGGACGAGCTCGATCCCCAGGTGGTTGGGGTCGCCCGTGAGCGCGTTTGGCCGGAAGACCTCCTGCGTGCCTCCGACCGCGCCGAACACGTTGATCCCCGTCTGCCGGGAGGTGATCGGCTCGATCAGGAGCTCGTCCAGGTTCGTCCCGGCGAGCTCGGCGAGCAGGAGCTGCAGGACGCCGTACCCGGCGTTGAGCGCGATCCCGCCCAGGAACGCGCCCAGGGCGAGCCAGTAGAAGCGCAGCGAGCGGCGCGCGAGCAGGGCCACGCCCGCGACCAGGAACCCGAAGTGGAGGACGAACTTGACCATCCCCTTCCCCCACTGGTCGAGCGCCTGCGCGGTGTCCAGGTTGAAGTAGCCGGCCAGGTACAGGAGCAGGAAGGCGGCGAACCAGGCGAGCGCGACCGCGGCGCTGCGCGTCAGGCGCAGGTCGGCCCGCTCGAAGCGGTCCCACAGGAAGAGCGCGAGGAAGAGCGAGGTGAGGACGTCGGAGAGCGTCAGTGAGCCGGCGAGCTCCCACTGCAGCTTGTGGAAGGTGACCGTGAGCACGGCGGCGAGGAAGAGCCCGTCGAGCGCGGGTTGCACGAGCGTCCGCTCGCGGGCGCCGCGGTAGGGCAGCGCGTGGCTCGTCACCGGCCGACGACCTCGCGCAGCAGGTCCGCCGTCTCCTGCACCCGTGCTCGGCGCGACAGCCGCTCCCGCACCTCCTCGGGGAGCTCCACCGGCGGCAGGCCGCCCGCGCGGAAGCGCGCGTGCAGCTCCTCCAGCGCGCGCCGGATGGCGGCCACGTCGTCCGGCGGGACGACGAGGCCGGCCCCGGTCTCGCGCACGAGCTGCGCGGCCGCCCCGTCGGGCGGGACGGCGGCGAGGATCGGCCGTCCGGCGGCGAGGTACTCGAAGACCTTGCCCGAGAGGACGCCGCGGCCGCGGCCGTCCGCCTCCGGGATGAGCAGGAGCAGGGCCTCCGAGTCGCGCTGCAGGCGCAGGGCCTCGGCGCGCGGCGCGTAGGGGACGAGCTGCAGGCGATCGCCGAGGCCGAGCCCTTCCGCCCACTCGCGGTCGGAGGAGCGGAAGTCGCCCACGAAGCGGGCGACGACGTCGAGGCCGGAGTCGGCGAGCGCCTGCAGGAACGGGCGGGGGTCGCGGCGTCCGAAGAAGCTGCCCGCGTGCGTGATGCGGAAGCGCTCCGCCGGGCGGTACTCGAGCCCGGCGAAGTCGTCGAAGTCGCAGCCGTTCGGGATCGTGCGCACCGGGCCGCGGGCGCCCGCGCCCAGCGCGCGCAGCTCGTCCGCGATCGCCTCCGACACGCAGGAGAGCGCGTCCGCGCGGCGGGCGACGAGCCGCGCGAGGCGCTCGTTCGTCGCCTGGCGCGCGCGGGCGGCGGCGGTGTCGCTCCGGCGGTGCGGGTTGGCGACGAGCGGGTCGCGGACGTCCGCGAGCCAGCGCGCGCCGGTCGCGCGCTGGACGGCGGCGCCCACGAGATGCACGGAGCCCGGCGGCGAGGTGGTGAGGACGGCGTCGATCCCCTCCCGGCGCACGAGGCGCACGGCGGCCGGGATCGCGGTCAGGTTCCAGGTCACGCTCGCGTCCGGGACGAGCAGCCGCCGCGCGGTCACCTGGGCCTGCACGAGCGCACGGGAGGCGCCCGAGCCGGCGGCGCGCAGCTCCTCCGCGGGACGCCGGTGGCGCGGCCCCAGGTAGCGGACGCGGTGCACCCACGCCTGCGTGGGCACGCGCAGCTCGGGGTCGCGGTGCACCCACTTCGGGTCGTCCGGGGCGAGCACGTGCGTCTCGATCCCGAGCGCGGGCAGGTACTGGGCGAGCTTGAGCGGCCGCTGGACGCCGCCCCCACCCGCGGGCGGGAAGTAGAGCGTGACGAGGAGGACCTTCACCGGCGGACAGGCTACGCCGAGCGCCTACGCGAGGAGGGCGAGGGCCTCGCGGACGGCGGCGAGCGTGGCCTCGAGCTCCGCCTCGCCGTGGGCGGTGGAGAGGAACGCGGCCTCGAACTGCGAGGGCGCGAGGTAGACGCCGCGCTCGAGGAGCGCGGCGTGGAAGCGCGCGAAGCGCCCGGTGTCGGCCTGCCGCGCCTCCTCCCAGCTCGTCACCGGGCGCTCGGCGAAGAAGAGCCCGAACATCGTGCCCACGCGGGCGACCTGCACCGCCACCGGGGCGGCCGCCGTCGCCTCGCGCAACCCGGCCTCGAGGCGCGCTCCCGCCTCCTCCAGGCGCTCCCATGTGCCCGGCTCGCGGAGGACGCGCAGCGTCTCGATCCCCGCGGTCATGGCGAGCGGATTGCCGGAGAGCGTGCCCGCCTGGTACACGGGCCCCGCCGGGGCGACGAGCTCGAGCAGCTCGCGGCGCCCGCCGTAGGCCCCGACCGGCAGCCCGCCGCCGATCACCTTGCCGAGCGTCGTCAGGTCGGGCTCGACCCCGTACAGCGCCTGCGCGCCGCCCGGGTGCACGCGGAACCCGGTCATCACCTCGTCGAACACGAGCAGCGCCCCGTGCGCCGAGGCCAGCTCGCGCAGGCCCTCCAGGAACCCCGGCGCGGGCGGGACGAGGCCCATGTTCCCGGCCACGGGCTCCACGATCACGGCCGCGATCTCGCCCCCGTGCTCCCGGAAGAGGCGGCGCACCGCGTCCAGGTCGTTGTAGGGCGCAACGAGCGTGTCCGCGGTCGTGCCCGGCGTCACGCCCGGCGAGTCGGGCAGCCCCAGCGTGGCCACGCCGGAGCCCGCCTGCACGAGCAGGAGGTCGGCGTGCCCGTGGTAGCAGCCGGCGAACTTCACGATCTTCGCGCGCCCGGTCGCCGCGCGGGCGAGCCGCAGCGCGCTCATGGTGGCCTCGGTGCCGGAGCTGACGAAGCGCACGAGCTCGACGCTCGGGAGCGCGTCGCGGATCAGCCGGGCCAGCGCGAGCTCGAGCGGGCTCGGGGTGCCGTAGCTCGTGCCGCGCCCCACCGCGGCCTCGAGCGCCGCGACCACCCGCGGGTGCGCATGCCCGAGCACGAGCGGCCCCCACGAGAGGACGTAGTCGAGATAGCGGTTGCCGTCGGCGTCCACGAGGTAGGCGCCCTCGCCACGCTCCACGAAGAAGGGCGTGCCGCCGACCGCGCGGAACGCGCGGACGGGCGAGCTGACGCCGCCGGGCAGGAGCTCCTGGGCCTCGGCGAAGAGGCGCTCCGAGCGCTCGCGGGTCACGCGGCGCGGGCCTCCGCGAGCCAGCGGGCCGCGCGCTCGCGCACGAGCTCCGCGAGCGTCTCGACGAAGCGCGGGTCGTCGTTCAGCGCGGGCGGGCGCTCCAGCCGCATGCCCAGCGCCTCCGCGATCCCGCGGGCGCGCACGTCCACGTCGTACAGGATCTCGACGTGCTCGGAGACGAAGCCGACGGGCACGACGACGACTGCGCGCACGCCCTCGCGAGCGAGCGCCTCCAGGTGCTCGCCGAGGTCGGGGCCCGCCCACGGCTCGGGCGAGCGGCCCGCCGACTGGTAGCTCCACGACCAGCGCTCCGCCGGCAGGCCGGCCCGCTCGGCGACGAGACGGGCCGTCTCGCGGCACTGCGCGTCGTAGGGATCTCCCCCCGCGAGCACGCGCTCGGGCAGCGAGTGCGCGCTGAAGACGACGTGCACGCGCTCGCGCTCGTCCGCGGGGAAGCGCCGGAGGCCTTCCGCGACCCGGGCGGCGAGGGCCTCCACGAGCCCGGGCGCGTCGTGGTAGCTGGGCACGTGCTCGAGCTCCATCCGCCCGCGGTGGAGCTCGAGCCCGTCCGCCACCTTCTGCTGGTAGCGCGCGACCGAGAGCGCGCTGAAGTGCGGGGCGAGCACGAGCGAGACCGCGTGCGTGACCCCGTCCGCGAGCATCTCGCCCACGACCTCCTCGATCCACGGCGACCAGTGGCGCATCCCGAGGTAGCAGCGGAAGCGCTCGCCCAGGCGCGCCTGCAGCGCGTCCGTCTGGCGGCGGGAGAGCTCGAGCAGCGGCGAGCGGCCGCCGATGGCCGCGTAGGCGGCGCCGACCTCCTCCACGACCGCACGCGGCGTCGTCCGCCCGCTGCGGATGTCCGCCAGGTAGCCCGGGAGCTCCGCGAGCGACTCCGGGCCCCCGTAGGCCATGACGAGCACGCCGACGGGAAGCCGCACGCTCACCTCGAGGTGCGCTCCCGCACGCGCTCGACGAGCCGCTGCACGCTCTCCACCGGCGTCCCCGGGACGAGGCCGTGCCCAACGTTGAAGACGTGGCCGAGCCGGCCGGCCGCGCGCTCGAGGACGTCGTCCACCCGCGCCTCGAGCTCGCGCCAGGGCGCGAGCAGCGCCGCGGGGTCGAGGTTGCCCTGCACGGCGCGCTCCTCGCCGACGCGGGCCCAGGCCTCGTCGAGCGGGAGCTGCCAGTCGAGCCCCACCACGTCGCCTCCGCACGCGGCGGCCTCCTCGAGCCACGCGCCCACGCCGAGGGAGAAGTTGACCACGGGCACGCCCGCGGCCGCGACGCGGGCGAAGAGCTCCCGGTTGTGTGGCGCGACGAAGCGGAGGTAGTCCTCGCGGGACACGGCCCGGCCGGCCCAGGAGTCGAAGACCTGCAGCGCCTGCGCGCCGGCCGCCGCCTGCGCGAGCAGGTAGTCGGCCTGCACGGTGACGAGCTTCTGCAGGAGGCGGCGCCACGCCGCGGGCTCGGAGAGCATGAACGCGCGCGTGCGCGTGAAGTCGCGCGAGCTCCCGCCCTCGATCGCGTAGCTGGCGAGCGTGAGCGGCGCCCCGGCGAAGCCGATCACCGGCACGCCGCGGCCCTCGAGCTCCGCGCGGACGATGCGGATGGCGGCGAGCGTCTCCGCCATCGTCTCCTCCGCGGGCGGCGCGGCGAGCAGGTCGACGTCGCGGGCGCGCGCGATCGGGTTCGCGATCCGGGGGCCGTCGCCCGCCGCGAAGCCGAGCTCGAGCCCCATGCCCTGCAGCGGCGGCAGGATGTCGGAGAAGACGATGGCGGCGTCCAGGCCGAAGCGCTCGATCGGCATGAGCGTCACCTGCGCCGCCAGCTCGGGCGTGCGCACGAGCTCCAGCATCGCGTGCCGCTCGCGCAGCGCCCGGTACTCGGGGAGGTAGCGGCCCGCCTGGCGGAGCAGCCACACGGGTGTGCGCTCGACCGGCAGCCGGCGGCAGGCGCGCAGGAAGAGCGCGCTCGGCTCCGCGGCGGCGAGCTCCGCCGGAGCGGCCTCGCTCACGCCGCGCGCAGCTCGGACTGCCACGCCACGCGGCCGACGAAGAACGGCCCCAGCCGCTCCAGGTGCAGCGACGTCTGCTTCGTCTTGCGCATCCGCTGGACGATCACGGAGAGCGGATGCAGCTCGGGCCCGAGCAAGCCGACCACGAAGTCGTTGTCGGCCCGGTCGAGGCCGTGGCAGGCGAGCCGGATGTCGTACCCGAGGCCGGCCCGTCCGAAGGCCGCCCCGATGCCGCCGTGCTCCATCAGGATCCGGTTCTGCTCCTGGCGGGAGAGCTGCTCGAAGGAGCCGGAGCGCCGGAGCGGGTACCAGATCGCCCACGGCAGCTTCGGGTCGAGCACGCGCCGGCGCGGACGCCCGACGAGCGTCTCCTCCAGGTCCTCCTCGTAGCCGAGCGCGTACGTCCGCCCGAGCATGGTCAGCTCCGGCTTGGGCTCGAGCTGCGAGAAGGGCGGCGCCTGCAGGAAGGCCCGCAGCTCGGTCACGAAGAGCGCCGGGTCCTCGCCGAGCGTGAGGAGCGCGACGCCCGTCGGGTCGTGGACGTCCTCGTACAGCACGCCCTCGAGCCCGGCGGCCGCGGCCGCGGCGGCGAGCGCGCCCGTGTCGCGCGCGTCTCCGAAGGCGTGCAGCTGCATGAAGAGGCGGCGGTCCAGCGAGGTCGTCTCGCCGGCGGCGCCGCGTCCGTGCTCCGCGACATCCGCGTCCGCGAGCGCCTCCTCCTCGGGCCGGTCGTGGACGCGCGCGCTCATGCTCCGCCCTGCAGCCAACGCGCGGCGTCCTTCGCGTGGTAGGTGACGACGAGGTCCGCGCCCGCCCGCCGGATCCCGGTCAGGATCTCGAGCACGGCGCGCCGCTCGTCGAGCCAGCCGTTCGCCGCCGCTGCCTTCACCATCGCGTATTCGCCGCTGACGTTGTACGCGGCGAGCGGGAGCTCGGGGACGCGCTCGCGCACGAGCCGGACGACGTCGAGGTAGCCGAGCGCGGGCTTGACCATGAGCGCGTCCGCGCCCTCCGCCACGTCGAGCGCGACCTCGCGCAGGGCCTCGCGCGCGTTCGCCGGGTCCATCTGGTGCGAGCTGCGGTCGCCGAAGGCGGGGGCGCCCTCGGCCGCGTCCCGGAAGGGCCCGTAGAACGAGGACGCGTACTTGACGGCGTAGGAGAGGCAGGCGACGCGCTCGAGCCCGGCGCCGTCCAGCGCGGTCCGGATGGCGCCCACCATGCCGTCCAGCATCCCGCTCGGCGCCACCACGTCCGCGCCCGCCTCCGCGTGCGAGACGGCGATCCGCCCGAGCACCTCGAGCGTCTCGTCGTTCAGCACGTAGCCCGTGTCGTCGAGGAGGCCGCAATGGCCGTGGTCCGTGTACTCGCACAGGCACACGTCGGTCAGCACGACCAGGTCGGGAGCCGCCTCCTTGAGGGCGCGCACGGCGCGCTGAACGACGCCGTCCTCGGCGAAGCTCTCCGTCCCCAGCGGGTCCTTCGCCTCCGGGATCCCGAACAGGAGCACGGCCCGGATCCCGAGCGCCAGGAGCTCCCGCGCCTCGCCGGCGAGCGCGTCCACCGAGAGCTGGTCGACACCGGGCATGGACGACACCGGCCGGCGCACGCCCGCGCCCGGGACGACGAAGAGCGGGCACACGAAGTCGTCGGGGGCAAGCGGCGTCTCGCGCACGAGCGCGCGCAGCGCCTCGGTGCGCCGCAGCCGGCGCGGGCGCTGCGCTCCGGGCACGGCCCGGAGGGCGACGAGCGGGTCGGCCTGGAACTCGGTCACGCGTGCTCCGCGAAGTGGGACACCAGAGCACGAATGATGCCCTCCGCCGTCGCCTCGTCGGCGACGAGACCGACGCGCAACCCGACCTCCGCCGCGGCCTCCGCGGTCCTGGGCCCGATGCACACGACGAGCGCGTCGCCCGCGCCGCCCTGCGCCGCGAGGCTGCGCGCGGCCGAGCCGCTCGCGAGCACGACCGCCT
>DATLYU010000075.1:0-36708 GCA_035574435.1 Gaiellaceae bacterium
GCCGAGGTCGAGGAACCCGGGGACCGAGCCGATCGCGCCGGCGAGGAAGGTCGTCCCGGAGCGGGGCGAGCCGACCACGAAGACGAGCCGCTCGTCCAGGGGGCCGAAGCGCTCGCGGAGCGTGCCGCCGCGGCGAGGCGCAAGGCGTCGCGCGACGCGAAGGTAGTTCTTCAGCGACGCGAGCACGGGCGCGATTGTCGCAGCACCGGAGCTGGTGCATGGTTGCCGCGTCAGCGACCGATGAGAGAGGCATGGGCGGCGTGACCGTCGAGAACGTACGAGCGCCGGACGAGGTACGCGCGTTCGCGAGGCACGGGCACGCAGACGTTGTGAACGTCGGCGGGCATCCCGTCATCGACGGGACGTTCGAGCCGGGTGGCGGTGGTCCGAGCCTGAAGCCGATCGCGCAGACCGACAGCTGTCAGGCGACGCACCTCCTGTCCTGCATCTCCGGCCGCATGCACGTGCAGATGAACGACGGCACCGAGGCCGAGCTCGGGCCGGGCGACGTCGCCGCCAGAGCCGGGCACGACGCCTGGGTCGTGGGCGACGAGCCCGGCATCGCGGTCGGCTTCGGAGGCTACGCGCAGGACGCGAAGGGATAGCGTCCCCCGCTTCGGCAACTCGATGGAGGCTCCCGCCGGCGCCTCCATCGGTGTAGCTCCGGGGGTGGGACTCGAACCCACAACCTTCCGGTTAACAGCCGGACGCGTCTACCAATTGAGCTACCCCGGATCGTGTGCCGTACTCACGCGCCGTCCTCGGCGTCGAATCTGGCGCGCAGCACGTGCGCGCCTAGGATAGCCGAGCCACTCCGCCCTCGACCTCGGCGTGGCAGTTGGCGCAGAGAAGCGCGCACTTCTGGGCCTCGGCGCGCGCTCGGTCGAGCGATCGCGAGATGCCCATGTGGCTGAGGCCGAAGCGCTTGACCTCCGGATCGAGATGATGGAACCCGAGAGCCCCGACGTAGCGGTCATAGCCGCACAGCGAGCAGCAGCCACCGGCCTCGCGCACGAGGATCTCCTTGACCTTGCGGCGGCGGCGCGTCACCGCCTCGGAGCGGCAGCGCAAGCACCGCCACCCCCGGCTGTCACGCCGGCGTACGAAGGTCGTCTGCCCATGATGCGCGCACTCGCGGACCACGAACCTCCCCAGAGGCACTTCGGGTCGCGCATTCGCATGCGCTCGGTGAGCTCGGAGCCTATCCAGGACACGAACGCTAGTTCGTGCTCCGGACGGGGCTGCCTCGGCTACGGTCGCCCGCGCCCAGGTAGCCATCGGTTGCCGGCTCGAGAATGGTGTGACTGCGTCACCGCGCTCGAGTTCGAACACGTTCGGGCGGCCGCGTTCGAGTCGGCTGGCCGGGACGGAGCACGTCGAGGTGGTTCTTGGGGAGGACGTAGCTCGCCGCCCGCGAACGCCTCACCATGCGCCGCTTCGCCGTGGTCGGCGTCGTGCTGTCCGCCGGCGGGCTCCTCCTCGCCGACGCCGGGCTCGCCGCGAACCCGCGCATCGCCGCGGCGCAGGTCGCGCTGCGCGCGCACGGCTTCGCGCCGGGCCCGGTGGACGGCATCGCCGGGCCGCGCACGCGCGCGGCGCTGAGCGCCTTCCAGCGAGCGCGCAAGCTCCCGGTGGACGGCCGCCTCGACCGGCGGACCAGGCGGGCCTTCGGCGTGCGCGGGAGGCCGCTCCTCGGCCAGCGCGAGCTCACCGTGGGCGCCGTCGGCTGGGACGTGGCGGTGCTCGAGTTCCGCCTGCGCCGGTACGGGCTCGCGCGCCGAGCCGTGGACGGGCGCTTCACCGCGGCGACGGCCGCCGCGCTCCGGCGCTACCAGCGCCGCGTCGGGCTCGTCCCGGACGGGATCGCGGGCGTGCGCACGTACCGCCTGCTCGCCCAGCGCGGCCCGGTCCGCATCCACGTCGTGCGGCCGGGCGAGAGCTTCTTCTCCATCGCGGCGCTCTACCACGTGAGCCCCTGGCAGCTCGCACGGCGGAACGGGATCCCGCTCACGCGCGTGATCGTCCCCGACCAGCGGCTCGTGCTCCCCCTGGGCGCGCGCGTGCGTGCGCCCGCCGCCGCGCTGGCGCCGGCCAGCCGGGAGGCCGTGCGGGCGGCGATCGACTACTGGTCGCGGGTCTACGGGGTCGACCCGGCGCTGGCGCGCGCGCTCGCCTGGATGGAGTCCGGCTTCCAGCCGGACGTGGTCTCGAGCGTGGGCGCGCTCGGCGTCATGCAGCTCCTGCCGGAGACGTGGGAGTTCGTGGACACCGTGCTCCTCGGCGAGCGCACGCCCCGGGACTACCGCGGCAACGTGCGGGCCGGCGTCCGCTACCTGCGCTGGCAGCTCGACGAGTTCGGCGGCAACGTCCGGCTGGCGCTCGCCGGCTGGTACCAGGGGGCGCGTGCCGTCCGCGAGCGCGGGCTGTACGAGGACACGAAGCTCTTCGTGCGCGTGGTCCTGGCGCTCTACGGGACCGTCTGAGCGAGGCTCGCCGCGGCCACGTACGCGCGCCGCGCGGCCTCCTCCACGGGAAGCGCCCAGAAGCGGTCGGGGGTGGAGAAGATCTCGACGTCCAGGAAGCCGTCCCAGCCGGCCGCCCGCAGCGCGTGCAGGTGCTCCCGCGAGCGCGTCCCTCCCTCGCCGGGGAGGACGCGGTCGCCGCGGCCCGGCTCCGCCGGCTCGTCGGCCACGTGCAGCCCGGTGACCCGGGAGGCGACCGCGGCCAGGGCCTCCGGCGGCTCGTGCCAGAGGTTGTACGTGTCGGCCATGATCCCGACCTCGTCGAGCCCGGCCTCGTCGAGGAGGGCGAGCGCGTCGGCGATGGAGTTCACGAACGACACGGAGTCGCGCTGGCCGGGATGGATCGGCTCCAGGCCCAGCCGGACGCCCGCCTCCCGGGCTGCCGCCGCCACCTCGCGCAGGCCCTCGACGACGAGCGCGCGGGCCTCGTCCGGGTCGCGCTCGCCCGTGGGGCCGGTGATCACGAGCGCCGACTCCGGCTCGTAGGCGGCGAGCCTCCGCATGCTCGCGCAGAGCGAGGCGACGCGCTCCTCCACGTCGGGCGGGCCCTCCATCCCGGGCAGGCGGAGCTGCAGGATGGTCGGCACGGCCGGGACGCAGTTCGCCACGGCGAGACCGGCCTTCCGGAGAGCGGCGACGTTGGCGGCGTCGTCCTCGGGGAGCTTGAACTCCCAGATCCCGATCGCGTCGAACCCGGCCGCCGCGTAGGCCGCGACGTCCTCCGCGAAGGACGCGTTCACGGTCGAGATCTCCGAGAGCGCGAGCCTCATCGCCCCACCACCGGGACCTTCGCGAGCAGGCGCCGCGGGAGAGCGGGCTTGGTCAGCTCCTTGGCCACGAGGTACCCGGAGCCCGCGCCCAGGCCCGGCCCCGGATGCGTGGAGGCTCCGATGTGCCAGAGCCCGTCCACGGGCGTGCGGTGACCGGGCGCCTGCGGCAGCGGGCGGAAGAGGAAGCTCTGGTCGAGCGAGCAGGCGCCGCCGTAGATGTCGCCGCCGACGAGGTTGGCGTTCAGCGCTTCGACGTCCGCGGGCGAGAGCGCGACCCGGCGCAGCGTCGCGCGCTCGAGGTTGCGGATGTGCCGGGCCAGCCGGGCGGTGATGCGGTCGGCGTAGGCTTCCCGCAGCTCCTCCGTCCACGTGCCGTCGCCGACGTCGAGCTCGCCCGCCGCGTCGCCCCGCACCCGGCCCGCGGGCAGCTCCTGCAGCTGGATCCAGAGGATCCACGAGCCCTCGGGCGCTCGCGAGGGATCCACGGCGCACGGCTGGCCGCAGACGATGGTCGCCTCGGCCGGGAGGAGCCCGCGCTCGGCCTCGTTCACGGCCCGCGAGACGCCGTCCAGGCCGGGCGTCACGTGCACGATCGCCGTGCGCGCGAGCCGGTCGTCGCCGTCCCACTCGGGCCGCTCGGAGAGCGCGAAGTGGATCTGCATCTCGCCGCGGCCGTAGCGGAAGCGCGCGGCGGCGCGGACCACCTCCTCCGGCACCTCGCCCGCGCCGAGGAGTCGCCCGTAGAGCTGCGTCGGCGTGACGCTCGCGATCACGGCTCGGGACGCCTGCACCGTCTCCCCGGCCGCGAGCCGCACCGCGGTCGCGCGGCCGCCGGCGACGAGCACGCGCTCCACGTCCGCCTCGGTACGCACCTCGCCGCCCGCATCGCGGACGATCCCGGCGAGCGCGTCCACGAGCACGTTGCCGCCGCCGCGCGGCACCGGCATCCCCCCGAGCTGCAGCGCGCAGGCGATCACCTGCGTCATGAAGCCCGACGCGGCCTGGTCCGGGCCGAGGCCGGTGTGCAGCACCCAGGGAGCGAGCAGCCCGTGCGCGGCCTCCGACTCGAACGTCTCGCCGAGCCAGTCGCGGCAGGTCTCGAGGACGCCTCCCAGGTACGCGAGCAGGCCGCGGCGGCCGAAGCGGCGAAGCGCCTGGCGGCCCAGCCCGAGCCCCGCCGGCGACCACAGCTCGGCTCCGAGCACGGCGAACGAGAGGTCGGCGTTCGCCATGAACCCCTCGAACATCGCCTGCCAGGCCGGCCCGTCCGCGGGCGAGTGGCGGGCGAGCTCGGCGACGTTCGCCTCCAGGGAGGTGGTGAGGAAGACGCTCGAGCCGTCCGGGAACGCCGAGCCCGTCGGGAGCTCGGTGTTCAGGTACTCGACGCCGCGCCGGTCGAGCTCGTCCTTCAGCTCGGCGTAGGCGGGCGAGCCGGTGAAGAGCGGATGCCAGGAGGCGAGCACCTCGTGCGTGAAGCCGGGCGCGGTCAGGTCGCGCGAGGTGCGGATGCAGCCCCCGAGCTCGGCCTCCCGCTCCAGCACGCAGACGCGCCAGCCGGCCTGGGAGAGGAGCGCGGCGCCGGCGAGCGAGTTGATCCCCGCGCCGACGAAGACCGCGTCGAAGGCCGCCATCGGCGGGCGAGCGTACCAGGAACGTTCCCGCTTGACATGTCAGGCGGGCGTGTGACTGAATCCAACCGTGCTCCTGCGTGAGGTCGAGTACGCGCGCCCGGCCACCGTCGAGGAGGCGATCTCGTTGCTCTCGGAGCACGAGGGCGCGCGCGCGCTCGCCGGCGGGCAGACGCTGATCAACGTCATGAAGGCGCGGGCGGCGGCCCCGGAGGTGCTGGTCGACCTGGCCGACCTCGACGAGCTGCGCACGATCGGCTTCGCCGCCGACGGCACGCTGGAGCTCGGAGCGATGGTCACCTACGCGCAGCTCGTCGCCTCCTCCGAGGTCGAGGTGGCCCGGCCGATCCTGGCCGAGGTCGCGTCCACCATCGCCGACGTCCAGGTCCGCAACCGCGGCACGGTCGGCGGCAACGTGTGCGTCGCCGACCCGACGAACCACCTGCCCCCGCTCCTCGTCGCCCTGGGCGCGACCTTCACCGTGCGCGGGCCGGGCGGCGAGCGGACGGTGCCGGCGGAGGAGTTCTTCCTCGGCGTGTACCTGACCGCCGTCGGCGAGGGCGAGCTGCTGACGAAGATCGGCGTGCCGCCCGCGCGCGGCGCGGGCGACGGCTTTGCGGGGTTGACCATCGGCAAGCACGGCACGTACGTCGCGAACGCGGCCGCCGAGGTGTCGGACGCGGGCGTCCGGATCGCGCTCGGGTGCGTCGCCGCGACGCCCGTGCGGGCGACGTCGATGGAGGAGCGCCTCTCGGGTGGCGACCTCTCCGAGGAGGCCGTGCGGGCCGCCGCGGACGGGCTCGGCGCGCAGCTCGACCCGCCGTCCGACGTCCACGGGTCGGCCGACTACCGGCGCCGCGTGGCCGAGGTGTCGGCCGTGCGCGCCGTCCTCCAGGCAGCAAGGCGACGGAAGGGGGCGTAGTGGCGCAGCCGCAGTCCAGCCGCACGATCTCGGTCGACGTGAACGGCGAGCAGGTGGAGCTGGAGGTGCCGGCACGGCGCCTGCTCGTGCACTTCCTGCGCGACGACCTCGGCCTCACCGGCACGCACATCGGCTGCGACACGGGCAACTGCGGGGCGTGCACGATCCACCTGAACGGCGAGCCGGTGAAGAGCTGCATGCTGCTCGCCGTGCAGGCGGATGGCGCGCGCATCGCGACGGTGGAAGGGCTCGCGCCGGACGGCGAGCTGACGCCGCTCCAGCGCGCGTTCAACGAGCACCACGCGCTGCAGTGCGGCTACTGCACGCCGGGGATGCTCATGAGCGCGACCGCCCTCCTGGAGCGCAACCCGCACCCGAGCGAGGAGGACGTGCGGATCGCGCTCCAGGGCAACATCTGCCGCTGCACCGGCTACGTGAACATCGTCGAGGCCGTGCTGGCGGCGGGGGGTGGAGGCAGGTGATCCGTGCCTGCTGGCTGGGCGCCGCAGCGGGATTCACTCCCGCGCAGGCGAGCGCAGTCTCGTTCCGTGAGCTCCGGCGAAGGAGGGGGCTCGTGGGGGAACCATGGGTTCCCCCGCGTTGCACCGGGTACGTGAACATCGTCGAGGCCGTGCTGGCGGCCGGAGGGAGCACGTGACAGTCACCGAGGAGACGACGACCACCCTCAAGAAGGGATTCATCGGGCAGTCCATCCCGCGCAAGGAGGACCAGCGGCTCGTCCAGGGCCTGGGGACGTTCTTCGACGACGTCCGCCGGCACGGGATGGGCTACGTCCACTTCGTGCGCTCGCCGTACGCGCACGCGAAGATCGTGTCCATCGACGTCTCCAAGGCGCTCGCGCTCGAGGGCGTGTACGGGACGATCACGGGCGACGAGGTCGCCATCCAGACCGACCCCTTCTTCGAGATGTCCGTCGAGCCGGGCGGGCTGATCAAGGACTACGCGCTCGCGGTCGGGCGCGTGCGGCACATGGGCGAGCCGGTCGCGGCCGTGTGCGCCGCGACGCGGGAGCTCGCGCGGGACGCCGCGGAGCTCGTCGAGGTCGAGTACGAGCCGCTGCCCGTCCTCACGACCGCCGAGGACGCGCTCCGCGACGAGGTGATCCTGCACGAGGAGGCGGGCTCGAACGTCGTCTGGTCGGGCGTCTTCGAGTGGGGCGACGCCGACCAGGCGCTCGCCGAGGCCGACCACGTGGTGAAGATCGAGCGGCTCCACTTCCACCGCTTCTCCTCGACGCCGCTCGAGTGCGCGGGCGCGCTCGTCGAGTACGACAAGGGCACCGGGGAGTGGACGCTCACCTGCAACCACCAGATGCCGGGCGTGGGGGCCATCTGGATGGCGCCCGCGCTGCGCGTCGGGATCGACAAGCTGCGCTTCGTCACCCACGACATCGGCGGCGGCTTCGGGAACAAGATCTGCCTGCACCCGCAGTACGTGGTCCTTTGCCTGCTCGCCCGCAAGCTCGGCCGCCCCGTGCAGTGGACGGAGTGGCGCACGGACCAGCACACCGCCAACGCGCACGGCAACGAGCGCACCTTCCTGGACGTGGAGGTGGCCGTCAAGGCAGACGGCGAGCTGACCGGGTTCAAGGTGCGCGCGCTCGACGACTGCGGCGCGTTCCCGCGCTACGAGCCGCTCGGCTGCATCATCTGGGCGCAGGTCACGCCGGGGATGTACCGCTGGCGGAACATCCGCGTGGACTTCACGCAGGTGTGCACGAACAAGTCGCCGGTGTCGCCGAACCGCGGGTACTCGCGCATGCAGCACCTGTGGCTGACCGAGCGCATCATCGACATCGTCGCCCACGAGCTCGGCTTCGACCCGGTGGAGATCCGCAAGCGCAACTACGTGCGGGCGGAGGAGATGCCGTACGAGACGCCCAACGGGTGCGTGTACGACTCGGGCGACTACGCGGCCGCCCTCGACCTCGCCCTCGAGCTGATCGACTACGGCTCGATCGAGGAGCGGCGCCGCGACGCCGCCGCGCGCGGCAAGCTCCTCGGCGTCGGGATCGGCTCGACGCTCGACTCGGGCACGAACAACTTCGGCCAGTCCACGCTGCTCAACCCCGACCTCCAGTTCTCGGGGAACAACGAAGCCGCGTCCGTCAAGCTCGACATCTTCGGCGAGGTGGTGGTCACGCTCGGGACCGTGCCGCAGGGGCAGGGCCACGAGACCACCGCTGCGCAGGTGGTGGCGGACATCCTCGGCTGCTCGCCCGACCAGGTGAACGTGCGGCGCGGCCACGACACGTGGTTCAACACGCACGCCGGCTTCTCGGGCACGTACGCCAGCCAGTTCGCCTTCACCGGCCTCGGCGCGGTGAAGGGGGCGGCCGAGCTCCTGCGCGACGAGATGGTCAAGCTCGCCTCCTTCGTGCTGCAGGCGCCCGAGGACCAGATCGAGCTGGCGGACGGGATGGCGCGCGTCAAGGACGGTCCGGAGGAGGCCGCGCTCCCGTTCATGGCCCTGGGCGCGATCGTGAACGCGAACAACGCCTTCCTGCCCCCGGACTTCAACCCCACGCTCAACCACCGCTACGTGTGCCGGCCCTACTTCGGCGTCGTGGACAAGGAGCGCAAGATGGGCCAGCTCACGCTCACCTACGCCACGCAGATCCACGCCGCGGTGGTCGAGGTCGACCCCGAGACCGGCGAGGTGGAGGTGGTGGACTACGCTGCCGTGGACGACTGCGGCGTGCGCATCAACCCGCAGATCGTCGAGGGGCAGGTGCACGGCGCGACCGCGCACGCGATCGGCGCGGCGCTGTACGAGGACTTCGTGTACGACGAGGAGGGAACGCTCCTGACCGCCAACTTCTACGACTACCACGTGCCCCACGCGCTCGACATGCCGCCGCTCAAGACAGGGGCGATCGAGTCTCCCTCCCCGGTCGCTCCGCTCGGCGCCAAGGGGATGGGCGAGGGTGGGGGAGGCGGCATCCACTGCATCTGCGCCGCCGTCCAGGACGCGCTCCGCGAGGCGGGCGGCGCGCTCGTGACGACGAGCTGCAACCCGCCGCACCGCGTCTGGTCGCTGCTCCAGGACCCGGAGGCGACGCGGCGCGGGGTGGAGGTGGTGTCGAGGTGATCGTCTCCGGCACGAAGGAGCTCGCGGCGCCGCGCGCGACCGTCTGGGAGGTCATCAACTCCCCGGAGGAGATGGCGAAGCTCATGCCCGGCGTGGAGAGCTTCGAGGTCCAGGACGAGACGCGCTGGACGGCGAAGGTGAAGGTGCCCCTCGGGCTCGGCGGGCTGAAGATGACGATCAACTTCGAGAAGCTCGAGGAGCGCCCGCCCGAGTTCGCCTCCATGCGCGCGAAGGGGCAGGGGGTGGGCGCGCTCATGGACATGACCACGTCCTTCACGCTCTCGGAAACGGGCGCGGGTACGTCCATGGCCTGGGAGGCCGACGTGCGCATCGCCGGACCGGTGGGCGCCATGGGGCAGCGCGTGCTGCAGCCGATCGTCAACCAGCAGGTGCAGCAGGTGCTCGCGGCGCTCGAGCAGCGGGTGACCGAGGCGGCCGGCGGCTCCTCCACGGGCGGCGCCGAGGCGGGCATCCACCCGGCCTCGCCGGAGGCCTACGAGCCCGAGCCCGAGGGCCCCACCCAGTCCACCGGCTCCTGAGCGAGGACACCGTGTCCCCGCCGTTCCGGGTCGGCGTCATGCAGCTCACCATGGAGCCGCTCGCGGAGATGCTCGCCTCCGCGCGCGTCATGGACGAGGCCGGGATGGACACGATCTGGCTCGCGGAGGCCTACCCCTGGTGGCGCAAACACGGCATGGAGGCGCGCTCGTCCACGGTCGTCTCCGCGCTCATGGCCCGCGAGACGACGCGGCTCACGATCGGCTGGGGGATCATCTCGCCGTTCACCCGGCACCCGGTGCAGGTGGCGATGGACGCGCGGGTCGTGCAGGAGGCGGCCGGCCCGGGGCGCTTCCTGCTCGGCTTCGGCACCTCGAAGATCTTCCTGAACAACATCAAGGCGCAGACCCGGAAGACGCTCGGGCCGATGCGCGACGCGGTCACGATCGTGCGCGGCGTGCTCTCCGGCGAGCCCTTCGAGTACGACGGCGAGACCTGGAGCGCGTCCGTTCCCGGCCTGGCTCCCGACGCGGAGACCCCGCGGGACGTGCCTCCCGTGTACGTGGCCGCTACGGCACCGCGAATGCAGGCGCTTGCAGGGGAAATTGCGGACGGGTGTCTGACACCGTCGATCACGACGCCGGCGTTCGTCCGCTACACGCGGCAGAACGTCGTGTCCGACATCGACATCGGCTGCACGGTCGTGGCCTCCATCCACGCGTCCGACCGCGACGCGGGGCGCGACGGCGCCCGCGAGATCGCCGGCATGTACCTCGCGAACAAGTTCCAGAACATCAAAGGCGCCGCGGACACCCTGCTCGAGCTGGCCGGCATCGAGATGGACGAGCTCGCGCCCGTCGCCGAGGCGATGGAGCGCGGGGGGCGGCTCGCCGCCAAGGAGCAGGTGACGGACTCCCTGCTCGACCGCTGCAAGCCGATCGCCGGCACGCCGGAGGACTGCATCGCGGCGATCGAGGAGTACCGCGAGGCCGGCTGCACGCACGTCATGCTCGAGCTCTGGGGCGAGCGCCGCCACGAGCAGATCCGCCTCTTCGGCGAGAAGGTGCTCCCGCACGTCCGTGGCTGAGCTCGCGATCGACCGCGACCGCCTCGTCGAGTGGGCGTCGGCGGCCGTCGGGACGCCGAGCTTCACGGGCTCGGAGCAGGCGATGGCGGAGCTGATGCGCGAGACGTTCCTCGAGCTCGGGCTGCGCGTGCAGTGGCAGCAGGTGGAGGAGGGGCGCGCGAACGTGCTCGGGACGCTCGAGGGCGCGGGCGGAGGCCCCAGCCTGATGCTCAACGGGCACCTGGACACCTCCTACTCCGGCCGGGAGCCCTGGCTCGCGCACGTCCCCGGCTTCCAGCCGCGGGCGTTCGTCGAGGACGGGCGCCTGTACGGGCTCGGCATCTCGAACATGAAGGGCGCCCTCGCCTGCTACGTGGAGGCTCTGCGCGCGCTGCGCGACGCGGGGATCCGACTGCGCGGCGACGTCCTCGTCGCGGCCGTCTGCGGCGAGATCGAGAAGACGCAGTGGGGCGACGCGCAGGGGCCCGAGTACCGCGGCTACGCGGCCGGCTCGCGCTACCTCGTCTCGCACGGCGGGGTCGCGGACATGTGCATCCTGGGCGAGCCGACCGAGTCCAAGCTCGTGCTCGGCCACTTCGGCTCCCTCTGGCTGCGCATCTCCACGCACGGGCCGTTCGTGCACACGGCCTTCAGCGAGGGTCGCCGCTCCGAGAACGCGATCGTCCGCCTGCGGGACGTCCTGGACGCCGTGCTCGAGTGGATCCCGACCTGGGAGGACGACCCGGCGAACGCGTACCGCGGGACGAAGGCGCTCGTGAACGTGGGCGCGGTCGAGGGCGGCTTCGGCTGGCGCGTGTCGCGGACGCCGCACCGCGCCGACCTCTTCCTGGACGTCCGCGTCCCGCCCACGAAGGCGATGGCGCTCGCGCGCCGCGAGGTCCTCGACCTGGTGCGCGGCCTGCGGGAACGCTTCCCCGGACACGGGATCGAGGGCGAGGTGTACGTGACCGCGCCCGGCGCGGAGATCGCGGACGACCATCCGCTCGTGGGAGCGCTCGCCGAGGCGCACGCGGAGGTGTTCGGCTCGCCGCCGGAGCGCGACGTGACGCGCTGGTTCTCCGATGCCTCCGTGCTCACGCGCTACGGGATCGCGACGGTGAACTACGGCACCTCGAGCGGGCTCCTGGACACGGTGAAGGGCGAGAACCTGGAGATCGAGGGGCTCGTGCGAACGGCGGACGTCTACGCTCGGGCGGCGATGAAGGTCTGCGGGGTCGCGTGACGGACGGTCTGGACGAAGCGAGGGTGGCCACGCTCAGGCGGCTCGTGGACGCGTTCAACCGCCAGGACGTGGAGGCGGCGCTCGCGCTCTTCACCGAGGACGCCGTGTTCGAGTCCTCGCGCGGCCCGGATCCCTGGGGCCGGCGCTACTCCGGCACGAAGGAGCTGCGAGAGGGGATCGAGGGCCGTTTCCGCGCGATTCCGGTGGGGACGTACGGCGAGGACACGCACGCCGTCCTCGGCGATCGTGGGTTCTCGGAGTGGACGCTGCGCGGGCGCACGGGGGACGGCGAGGAGATCCACATCCGCGGCTGTGACCTGTGGACGTTCCGGGGCGACCGGATCGCCCGCAAGTGCTCGTTCTGGAAGATCGTGGAGCGATGACGCGCCCCGAGCCCGGCGAGGGAGCAGTGAGCGCGGAGGTTCGGGTGTCCGACCGCAGCTCGAAGCTCGCCGTCCTCGGGCGCATGCTGGACGCCTTCAACCGACACGATCTCGACGCGATCATGTCGCTCTTCGTCGACGACTGCGTCTTCGAGTCGCCCCGCGGGCCGGATCCCTGGGGCCGGCGCTTCGAGGGCAAGCCGGCAGTGGCCGAGGGTCTCGCGGCGCGCTTCACCGGCATTCCGGACGTCACCTACGAGAGCCACGGCGACTTCGTCGCCGGCGAGCGCGGCGCGTCCGAGTGGACGCTGCGCGGCACGACGGTCGACGGATCGAGCCTGGAGGTCCGGGGCTGCGATCTGTGGACGTTCCGGGGAGACGAGATCGTGCGCAAGGACTCGTACTGGAAGATCGTGGAGCGATGAGGCTCGTCACCTTCGGAGAGGGCGAGGGCCGGGTGGGCGTGCTCGAGGGCGAGGAGATCGCCGTGCTCGACGTCCCGACCATGCGCGCGTACTTCGAGCGCGGCGGCGCGGACGAGACGGGCGAGCGAGTGCCGCTCGCCGAGACGCGCCTGCGCGCGCCCATCGTGCCCAAGAAGTTCTTCCACACGGCCGGGAACTTCCGCGAGCACGAGGAGGAGTCGAAGCGCGTCGGCTGGACGCACGAGATCGCCCCCTGGATCGTCTTCTTCCAGAACGTGGACGCGATCGTGGGCCCCGACGAGCCGGTCGTCTACCCGGAGCACCTGACCGAGGAGCTCGACTACGAGCTCGAGCTGGCCGTGGTGCTGCGCAAGGCCGGGAAGTGGTTCGCGCCGGAGGAGGCGGAGGACTACGTCGGCGGCTACGTGATCTTCAACGACATCACCGCCAGAGACATCCAGCGCCGCGAGATGCGCTCCGGGGTCTTCTCCTTCTGCAAGGCGATCGACACGTTCTGCCCGCTCGGGCCGTGGATCCTCACCCCGGACGAGGTCCCCGACCCGCACGACCTGGCCATGGAGCTGCGCGTGAACGGCGAGCCGCGCCAGGTCTCGCACTCCGGGCGCATGAGCGTGACCATCCCGGAGATCCTGAGCCACTACTCGCCGCTCGGGTACTCCGCGGGGGACGTGCTCTCGACCGGCACCGTCGCCGGCGTCGCCGGCTTCTCGCCCGACGCCGCGTCGCTGTACCTCAAGCCGGGCGACGTCATGGAGGCGGAGATCGAGCGGATCGGCGTCCTCCGCAACCCGGTCGTCTCGTGGCAGGAGGCCCACGGGGCGCCCGCTCCGCCGCGCGTCCGCTGGTGAGCTGGCCACGGGACGACGCCAAGCTCGCGCGCGTCAGGGCGCTCATGGCCGAGCGCCAGCTCGACGCGCTGGTCGTGCGCGCGCCCGACAACGTCCTCTACCTGAGCAACTTCTGGGCCATGAAGGGGTACGACGTCTGCGTGTTCCCGCGCGAGGGCGAGCCCACGCTCGTGTGCCTGGAGGCGAGCGCGGAGGATGCAGCCCGCATGGCCTGGACGAGCGACGTCCGGCCCTTCAGGGGCTACGACCCCTCCGATCCTCGTCCCCCCGGCGCGCGCGCGCTCGACACGGCTCGCGCAGCGGCTGCGCCGTATCGCCGCATCGGCCTCGAGCTCTCCCTCGGCACGCAGGCCGCCGACCGCATGGTCGGGGAGCCGACAACGTACACGCACGACTGGTTCCACGCGTTCGGCGCCGAGGTGGACGATGCGACGCCGCTCCTCGCCCGGGCCCGCGCGCGGAAGACGGAGCAGGAGCTCGAGCGCATGCGCCTCGCGAACGCGATCGCGGCCGCCGCGATGGAGCACTGCCGACTCGTGATCGACGAGGGGATGAGCGAGGCCCAGATCGCGGCGGAGTGGGAGGGCTTCGTGCACGGCGAGGGCACGGGCTGGGAGGGGAAGGTCGAGCTCGCGCTCGGCTTCTCGCTCGTCTGGTCGGGACCCGGGATCAAGACGTTCACGGCCACCACCTCGCGGCCCGTGGTCGCCGGCGAGCCGACGCTCTTCGAGATCTGGGTGTGCGCGGACGGGTACTGGTGCGACCACACGAAGAACCTCGTCGTCGGCGAGCTCGCGCCGCGCTACCGCGAGCTCGAGCAGGGGCTCCTGGCCGTATACGAGGACGCGCTCGCGTACGCGCGGCCGGGGGCGAGCCTGGCCGAGCTCGACCGCCGCGTGCGTGCCGGGATCGCCGCGCTCGGCTTCCCCGGGCAGCCGTCCCACCCCATCGCGCACGGGGTCGGCGCGCGGGCGCACGAGCCGCCCTACGCCCATCAGGCCGGCGACGGGGAGCTCGAGGCCGGGATGGTGCTTGCACTCGAGCCAGGATGCTATATCGAAGGCGGCGGCGGGCTGCGCGTGGAGGACAACTTCCTGATCGCGGAGGCCGGCGCCGAGAAGCTCTCCCCGTTCCCCGACGGCATCGTTCCCGCATGACCGACGCGCCTCGCCAGCCCGCCGCGCAGCCCGTCGACTGGAGGCGGCGGCTCGTCATCGCCGCAGTCGTTCTCGTGGCCACGGTCGTGCTCGGCCTCGTGGGCGCGGCCGTCATCCCGCGCTGGTGGGCGCAGCGGATCGGCGACCAGGTGCAGGGCAGCCTCACCGCGGGCATCCTCGTCGGGCTCGTGTACGGCTTCCTCTTCACGCTGCTGCCGCTCGCGCTGCTCTGGGCCGCGTTCCGCCTGTTCGGCTCCTGGCGGGCGCGTGCCGGCGCGGTCGCGGTCGCACTCCTGCTGGCCGCGCCCAACCTGATGACGCTCGGGATCGTCCTGGGGACGGGGAGCGGAGCGCACGCGGGCGACCGCATCCTCGACGTGGAGGGCCCCGGCTTCCGCGGGGCGACGCTCGCGGGCGCGCTCGCCGCGGCCGGCACCCTGGCCGGCGCGTGGTACCTGCTCGCCTCGCGTCGCCGCGCCTGGGCGCGCGCGCGGCGCGCCGAGCGGTCGAGCGAGCCCGAGGAGCGCCCGTGATCGACCGCCACAAGGTGTGGACGGGCGAGCTGAACGCGCAGGCGCTCGAGCCGCAGCCGCGCGTCACCGTCGGCCTGTACGACACGACGCTGCGCGACGGGGAGCAGACGGTGGGCGTCGTCTTCTCGCCGGAGGACAAGCTCGCGATCGCCACCGCCCTCTCGGAGGCGGGCGTGGACCGCATCGAGGCCGGCTTCCCGCGCGTCTCCGAGGAGGACGCGCGCGCGATCGAGCTCATCCTGGAGGCCGACCTGGAGGCGGAGGTGTGGGGATTCTCGCGCGCGGTCCGGGCTGACGTGGAGGCGCTTCTCGAGCTCGGCGTGCGCGCGTCCGTGATCGAGAGCCCGATCTCGGACGGGAAGCTGGCCGCGCTCGGCGTGAGCCGGGAGGCAATGCTCGACCGCATCCGCGGCGCGGTCTCCTTCGCGGTCGAGCAGGGCATCCGGGTCGCCTACTTCGGCGTGGACTCGACGCGCGCCGACCTCGACTTCGTGCGCCGCGCCTACGCCGCCGCGGTGGAGGCGGGCGCGAGCGAGGTGGTGGTCGTGGACACCCTCGGCGTCGCGACGCCGGAGGCCGCGGCGTTCCTCGTCGGCGAGGTGGCGGAGCGGGTCGGGCACGACGTGCCGGTGCACTGGCACGGCCACGACGACTTCGGGCTCGCCACGGCGGCGGCGGTGGCCGCGGTGCAGGCGGGCGCCACCTGGGTGCAGGGCACGGTGAACGGGATGGGCGAGCGCGCCGGCAACGCCGACCTGCTCGAGGTCGCGCTCGCCCTGGAGGCGCTGTACGGCATCCCGACCCGGCTGCGCTTCGAGCGGGCGCGCGCGCTCTCGCGGCTCGTCCAGGAGCTGGCGGGGACGCCGCTTCCTGCCTGGAAGCCGCTCACCGGCGAGAACCTGTTCACGCGCGAATCGGGCGCCGTCGCCTCGCAGTTCCACGACCCGCCGGCGATCGAGCCGTACGCGAGCGAGCTCGTCGCCGCGACGCGCGGCATCGTCCTGGGGAAGAAGAGCGGCCTCGACTCCATCCGCATCAAGGCGGCGGAGCTCGGGCTCGAGGTGCCCGAGGAGCGGGTCGCGGACGTGCTCGCCGCCGTCAAGCGGCTGGGCGCGAGGAAGCGCGGCCTGGTCACGGACGCCGAGTTCCGGCGCATCGTCGCCCGCTCCCGCGCGCGGAGCGCGACGTAGCCGATGGCGATCACCCGCACGACCTTCTTCGACGTCATGGCCTCCTTCCCCACGGGGGTGGCGATCGTGACCACGCTCGATCCGGAGGGCAGGCCGCGCGGCCTCACCACCACCGCCGTGTCCAGCGTCTCCGCGCACCCGCCCATGCTGCTCGTGTGCGTCGACCTCGCCTCGCGCACGCTCGCCGCCCTGCGGGGGCGCCGGCGCTTCGTCGTCAACTTCATGGGGCAGGGGACGAGCGACGTCTGCCGCCTGTTCGCGACGAAGGCCGACGACAAGTTCGAGCGCGTCGCCTGGCGGCCGACCGGGACGGGCCTGCCGCTGCTGCACGAGGACGTGCTCGCCTGGGCCGAGTGCTGCACGATCCACGACCTCGAGGTCGGCGACCACGTGATCCTCGTGGCCCGGGTGGAGGCGGGGGGCGTCGTGCCCGAAGTGGACTCGCCGCTCATGTACTACCGGCGCTCGTGGGGCGTGTGGTCGCCCGTGCACGAGCCGGGCGAGGAGGGGGTGGCGATCGAGGCCATGGAGGTGAGCGGGCGCGACCTGCGCTGGCAGGGTGCGGAGCTCTGAGGCCGGTTGAATCCCCCGGAGGTCGGTGGGATACTCGCCGTAACTGACATGTCACGGGCGAAGCGAGGTGGCTGATGCGGTTCGGGCTGTACACGGAGATCCAGCTCCACCCGGGCAAGACGCCGGAGCAGATGTTCGGCGAGGTGCTGGAGCAGATCGAGAACGCCGACCGGCTCGGCTACGACGTGTACGCGGCGATCGAGCACTTCTTCTTCCCGAAGTTCTCGATCTCGGCGAATCCGATGGCGCTGTTCGCGGCCGCCGCGCAGCGCACGAAGCGCATCCGCTTCCGGACGATGCTGCACGCGCTGCCCTACTGGAACCCGCCGGTGCTCGCGTCCATGATCGCGGTGGAGGACATCCTCACGAGCGGCCGCTACGAGTTCGGCGTCGGGCGCGGTCACGGGTGGCTGCCCGAGAAGGCCGGCCTGCCGCTCGACGAGCACGCCCGGCCCCGCTACGAGGAGGCGGTCGACCTCCTGTTCGAGGCGCTGGGCAGCGAGCGCTTCTCGCACCACGGGACGTATTTCGACGTCGCCGACTCGCACGTCGTCCCCTTCCCGCAGCGGAAGTTCCGGGTCACGCTGGGCGGGACGTCCGACCGCACGTACGAGCTCGCCGCCGAGCACGGCTGGAGCGTCGCCGTCCCGCCGCTCCTCCCGTACGTCGCGCTCGAGAAGCAGCTCGACCTGTACCGGGCGAAGTGCGCGGAGCACGGGACGACACCCGACATCGTCTGGATCCACGCCTGCCACCTGGACGAGGACCGCGACACCGCGATCCGCGAGGCCCGCGACTGGATGGTGGGGTTCATCCAGGGCAACTGCTCCCCGCTCACCGAGCACGAGAAGCCGCCCACGGACGGGCTGCTGAAGGCCGACTACGGCTTCTACGCGGCCGGGATCATGGAGCAGCTGGCCGAGATCCCCTACGAGCAGCTGATCGAGGAGGACTACGTCTGGGTGGGCACGCCGGACGACATCGCCGAGCGGATCGAGCGGACGCTCGAGATCTGCCCGGGGATCGCGGAGATCTCCGTCACCGTGAACGCGGGCGGCATCGAGCACTGGATGGCGATCAAGAACCAGGAGCTCTTCGCCTCGCGCGTCGCCCCGCGCTTCCGCGCGCTCGCCCCGGCGGAGCCGGCCGTCTCCACCGTCTAGATGGAGCGCGTGTGCGTCATCGGGGCCGGCGTCATCGGGAGCCTCTTCGCCGCCCACCTCGCGCAGGTGTGCGAGGTGTCCGTCCTCACACGCCGGCGCGAGCACGCGGACGCGCTGAACCGCGAGGGCCTGCGCGTCAGCGGCCGCAGCGAGCTGCACGCGCGCGTCCTCGCCTCGAACGACCCGGACGCGCTGCCGTCCCCCGACCTGGTCATCGTCGCGACCAAGGCGGGCGGGCTGCGCGCTGCCGTGGCTGCGCTCGCCGGGCGCTTCCCGGAGGCCACGGTCATGACCGTCCTCAACGGCCTGGGGGCCGAGGAGGTCGTGCGCGAGCACGGGGACTGGCCCCTCGTCTCCGCCGTGACCTTCATGAGCGGGACGAAGCACTCCGACACGCACGTCGAGTACATCCTCGACACGGAGACGTGGCTCGGCCCCTACGAGGACGCGCCCTTCGCCATCGTGCAGGAGGTGGCCGACCTCCTCGCCTCGTCGGGGCTCCGCGTCGAGGCGCTGCCCGACCTGCGGCCGGCGCAGTGGTCGAAGCTCATCTTCAACGCGGCGGTCAACCCGGTGGCCGCGCTGACCCGGCTCCCGCACGACCCGCACTTCGCGGCCGAGGACGAGCCCACCGACCTCGGGCATCTCGTGCACGGCCTGATCGACGAGGGCAAGGCGGTGGCCGCAGCCGCCGGGATCGAGCTCCACGACGACCCGTGGGAGATGAACGTCCTCGCCACCCAGCGCGGCGCGGCGCACACCCCGTCCATGCTCGAGGACGTGGAGGCGCGGCGGGAGACCGAGATCGACCTGATCACCGGAGCGCTGCTGCGCGAGGCGGAGCGGCACGGCGTGCCCGTGCCGCTGCACGGCGCGGTGCACGCGCTGGTCAAGGGCAAGGAGGCCTCGTGGTGAGGCCCGACGGACGGGCAAGGAGGAACGACGACCCCAGGAGGGCGGAATGACCGTAGGCAGGAAGGGCGCGCTCGCGCTCCTCGCCGCGGCGGCGGTAGCGGCCGGCGTCGTGGCGGGGGGCTCGGCGTCGCCGCAGCAGAGCAAGACCGTCGTCATCGGCTGGGCGTACGACGGCGTGGGCGCGATGGCGCCGTTCGACGGGCCCGCGCTCGCAGCCGCGCGGACACGCATCGCGCAGGTCAACCGGACGAGCTCGATCAAGCTGCGGCTGATCACCTGCAACACCCAGAACAACAAGCCGGCGGTGGCCAAGTCGTGCGCGACGAAGCTGATCGCCCAGGGCGCCGACATCGTCATGACCACGTGCGACGTGGACTTCGCGGCGCCCGTCGTGCAGACCTCGATCAACGCGGGCAAGCTCACGGTCGCGGCGTGCATCGGGACGGACCAGATGGGCCCGAAGCGCTTCGGCGCGAAGGGCCGGCTCGCGTTCTCGTTCGGCAACGTCGCCCAGGACGAGGGCTCGGCGATGGCGGAGTACGCGTGGAAGCGCGGCTGGCGCGACGCGGCGCTCGCCACGGACACGGTGATCGTGTACTTCCGCAACGTCGTCCAGGCCTTCGAGGCCCGCTGGCGGCAGCTCGGCGGCCGGATCGTGGCCGAGGAGACCTACCAGTCGCTGGGCGGCAACCCGGCCTCCTGGCAGAGCGTGGCCACGCGGCTGAACAGCCGGGACGCCGACGTGATCGTGACCTCGACGGCCGCGGCCTTCGGCGCGCAGGTCCCGATCATCAACAACCTGCGCACGCTCGGGAACGACACGCCGATCCTCAACTCGTGGGCCGGCGACGGCAACTACTGGTACCCGCCGAACCCGAAGGTGACGAACTACTACTACGTCACCTTCGCGTCCGCGTTCGGCGACGACCCGGTGCAGGCCGTGAACGCGATGGTCAAGGCCAACAAGGCCGCGATCGCGAAGGCCGGGAACACCGGCGGCTTCATCACCGGCCCGGCCGCGATCGACGGCATCCTCGTCGCGCTCAAGCGCACGGGCGGGAACACGAACGGCGCCGCGCTCGCGGCGCAGATGGAGAAGTTCAAGAACGTGCCCACGCTCTCCGGGCCCGTGAGCTTCTCCAAGGCCCTGCACACGGTGTTCGGCCGCCAGTATCGGGTCATCCGCGTGCAGGACAACGTCCCGAAGGTGGTCGGCACGATCAAGGCCAAGGTCGTCCCCAAGATCTAGGGGCGACGTGGCGGTAGCCCGGCCTGAGGAGGCACGGCGGCCCGGAGACGCGCTCCGGGCCGCCGGCGTCTCCCGCGCGTTCGAGGGCGTCCAGGCCCTGCGCGGCGTCACGCTCGAGCTCCATCGGCACGAGGTCGTGGGGCTGATCGGCCCCAACGGGGCCGGCAAGTCCACGCTCGTGAACCTGCTCTCCGGCTTCGACTTCCCCGACCAGGGGCGGGTCGAGCTCGAGGGCCGCGACGTCACGCGCTGGCCGCCGCACCGGCGCGGGCGCGCGGGCCTCTCGCGCACGTTCCAGCACAGCCGCTCGTTCCGCTCGCTCTCCGTGCGCGAGAACGTCGAGGTGGCCGCCCTCGGCGTGGGCGCGAGCCCGCGCGAGGCGCGCAGGCGGGCGGACGAGCTGCTCGAGTCGCTCCAGCTCGCCGACTACGAGGCCGCGCCGGCCGGCTCGCTCCCGCACGGAGACGAGCGGCGCCTCGGCGTCGCGCGTGCCCTCGCGACGGCTCCCCGCTTCGTGCTCATGGACGAGCCGGCCGCGGGGCTCCCGGAGGCGGAGGTGCCGGCGTTCGCCGAGGTCGTGCGCGCGGTGCGCGACGAGCACGACGCCGGCGTCCTCCTCATCGACCACAACATGGCGCTGATCATGGACGTGTGCGACCGCATCCAGGTCCTCGACCAGGGGAGGACGCTCGCGGAGGGGACGCCGACCGAGATCCGCGAGAACCTGGACGTCGCCGCCGCGTACCTGGGCGAGTCGGCGGTGCAGGAGGAGGCCGCGAGCTGAGCGGCCTCGCCGTCCGCGACCTCGAGGTCGCCTACGGCGGCGTGCCCGCCGTGCGCGGCCTCTCGCTCGACGTGGCGCCGGGCGAGATCGTCGGGCTGATCGGGCCCAACGGCGCCGGCAAGTCCACGACCCTGCACGCGATCATGGGGCTCGTCCCCGCCCGAGCGGGCGAGATCCGCTTCCGCGGCGAGTCGCTGCGCCGCCGTCCGCCGGAGGCGATCGCGCGCAGCGGCATCGCCATCGTCCCCGAGGGCCGGCGCCTCTTCGCCGAGCTGACGGTGGAGGAGAACCTGCGCCTCGGCCTCGCCGGCCGGGGGCAGCGCGCCGGCGAGGAGGAGGACCTGGCGGCCGTGCGGGAGCTCTTCCCGGTGGTCGAGGAGCACCGCCACCGGCCCGCGGGGGCGCTCTCGGGCGGCCAGCAGCAGCAGCTCGCGATCGCCCGCGCGCTCGTCGCCCGCCCGTCCGTGCTGCTCCTCGACGAGCCCTCGCTGGGGCTCGCGCCGACGGTGGTCGATCTCGTCTTCGAGACGCTCCGCCGCATCCGCGAGCGCGGCCTGGGCATCCTGCTCGTCGAGCAGCGCGCCCAGCGGACGGTCGCGCTCGCCGACCGGACGCACGTGCTCGCGAACGGCGAGCTGCGGCTGACCCTGACTCCCGACGACGCCGGCGACACGGACCGCATGGTCGCCGCCTACCTCTCGTGAGCGTGCTCGCGAGCGGGCTCGGCGACTTCCTGCGGGACGCCGTCGACCCGCAGGTGCAGGTGGACTCGATCGGCCTGGGCGCCATCTTCGCGCTCATGGCGGTCGGGATCGGGCTCGTCTTCGGCGTCATGCGGCTCGTCAACTTCGCCTACGGCCAGCTCGTGATGGCCGGCGCCTTCGCGCTCGCCTTCGCCTCCGAGCGGGGCTGGCCGGTCGCGGTCGGGATCGCGCTCTGCCTCGCGGTCGTGCTCGTTCTCTCGCTGGCCATGGAGCGCGCCGTCTTCCGCCCGCTGCGCTCGCAGTCGGCGGCCGTCATGCTCATCGCCACCTTCGCGGTCTCCTTCCTACTGCAGTCGATCGCGCTGCTCTGGTTCGGCCCGCTCGGGAAGACGGCGACCTCGCTCGTCCAGCTCAACCGGCCGGTGTCGGTCGCGGGCGTCGAGGTGCGGAAGGTGACCGTGGTCGCGATCCTCGCCGCGGCCATCTGCCTCGTCCTGCTCGTGCTGCTCCTGCATCGCACCTCGCTCGGGCTGCACATGCGGGCGGCGGCCCTCGACTTCTCCACCGCGCGCCTCGTCGGCGTCCGCGCGGACCTCGTCAGCACCGCCTCCGTGCTCGCCGCCGGCGTGCTCGCCGCCGTCGTGGCCGTGATGCTCACGGTGCAGTACCCGACGGTGACCCCGACGTACGCGCTCCAGGAGACGATCCTGGTGCTCGCCGGCGTCGTGGTCGGAGGGATGACGCGGCTGCTCCCGGCGACGCTCGGCGGCTTCCTCATCGGCTACGTGTCGGGCCTGCTCGGCGGCGCGCTGCCCTCGAGCCAGAGCCAGTACCTGCCCTCGTTCCTGTTCGGCCTCGTCATCCTCGTCCTGCTCGTGCGCCCGGACGGGCTCTTCACCCGCCGGCGCGGCCTCGTGGAGCGCGTGTGAAGCTCGCACGGGCCGCAGTCGAGCTGCTCGCGCCGGCGGCGCTCGTCGTCGGCACCGCGCTCCTGGGCGCGGTCGTGTCGCAGGCGAACGAGATCTACTTCGTGTCGGCGCTCATCTCCGTGTCCACGGTCGTGGCGCTGTACGTGTTCGTCGGCAACTCGGGCGTGCTCTCCTTCGGGCACATCAGCTTCTTCGCCGTGGGCGTGTGGGCGGCGGGGGTGCTCTCCATCCCCGAGCAGGAGAAGCCGGCGACGATGCCCTACCTGTTCGACTTCCTGAGCTCGACCACGGTCGGCAACGTCCCCTCGCTCGTGATCGCGGCCGCGGTGGGCGGCGTGTTCGCCTTCCTCGTCGGTCTTCCCCTCATGCGCCTCTCCGGGCTCGCGGCCGGGATCGCGACGTTCGCCGTGCTCGGGATCACGAACAACGTCCTCCGTTACTACGAGAAGATCGGGCCGGGCCTGAACACGTTCTCGTCCGTCCCCGAGACGACCGGGCTCCTGCAGGCCGCGCTCGGGGCGCTCGTCGTCCTCGCGGTCGCCTTCGCCTACCAGCGCAGCCGCTTCGGGCGCCAGCTCCGTGCCGCACGCGAGGACCCGGCGGCAGCCCGCGCCGTGGGCATCTCCATCTACCGCCAGCGGCTGCTCGCGTTCGGGCTCTCGGGCTTCCTGGCGGGGTTCGCGGGCGGGCTGTACATCCACTTCATCCCCATCAACGTGGATGCCGTCTACCTCGACCTCACGTTCATCACGCTGGCCATGCTCGTCATCGGCGGCGCGACGAGCCTGTGGGGCGCGGTCGTCGGCGCGCTCTTCGTGAGCGGGCTCGACTCGGTGCTGGCGGAGATGGAGGACGGCATGTCGCTCGCCGGCGCGACCGTCGACCTGCCCTCCGGCTCCCGGATCGTCGTCGTGAGCGCGATCATGGCGCTCGTCCTGATCGTGCGCCCGGGCGGGCTCACCGGCGGGCGCGAGGTCACCCTCCGCCGCCCGGGGCGCCTGCGGCTCCGTCCTGCCCGGGAGGCGGCGCGATGAGGGTCTGCGTGGTCGGCTGTGGCGCCGTCGGCTCCCTCTTCGCGGCGAACCTCTCTCGCCTGGAGGACGTCGAGGTGTGGGCCTACGACCTGGCGCGGGAGCACGTGGACGCGATCAACGCGCACGGGCTGCGCCTGACCGGGGCCGGGGAGGTGGTGGGGCGCCCGCGCGCGACGGCGGACGCGGGCGAGCTGCCGGCGTGCGACTTCGGGATCGTCGCCACCAAGGCCATGCACACGGAGGCCGCGATCGCCGCGACGGCGCGCGCCTTCTCCTCCGGCGCGGTCGCCTCCGTCCAGAACGGCGTCGGCAACGAGGAGACCATCGCCCGCCACGTCCCCCGCGTGATCCGCGGCACGACGTTCCCGGCCGGGAAGGTGGTCGCCCCGGGCGTCGTGCAGTGGGACGTGCGGGGGGAGACGACGTTCGGCCCCTTCGAGCCGAGCCCGGCGCCCGCAGCCGAGATCGAGCGGCTGGCCGACGCCTGCACGCGTGCGGGGATGCCCGCGCGCGCCGTGGCCGACGCACGCCCCGCCCAGTGGCGCAAGGTCATCTTCAACGCCGCCACCAACCCCGTGGGCGCGCTCACCGGGCTGACGCACGGCCGCGTGTGCGAGCGCCCCGACCTGCGCGCGCTCGTGAGCGCGCTCGTGGACGAGGGGAAGGCCGTCGCCGCGGCCCAGGGCATCGAGCTCGACGCGGACCCGGAGGAGCTGATCGACCACGCTGCGAAACCGGAGGTCGCCTATGACCACAAGGCGAGCATGCTCCAGGACGTCGAGGCCCGGCGCGCGACCGAGATCGAATACCTGAACGGCGGCATCGCCCGCTTCGGGCGCGAGCTCGGCGTCCCCACCCCGCTGCACCACGCCATCACCGCCCTCGTCAAGGCCCTGGAGGACTCATGGACGATCCGCTGACCACCGCCGCCCCCGCGACGCCCGGAGCGGCGCGGTGAACGCCGAGCTGGAGCGCCGCTACGCGAACGTGCGCGCGGCGATGGCCGAGCACGGGCTCGACGCGCTCGTCGTCTCCGGGAGCGAGTACACGGGCTTCGAGGGCGCGGTCACGTACCTCTCGGGCTTCCAGATCGTGCACCGCTACGCGCACGTCGTCGTCCCCGCGCAGGGCGAGCCGTTCGTGGTCTTCCCGAGCGAGGCCCGCTACGTCGGCGAGCACGGCACGGCGCAGATCGAGCAGGCCTTCCACGACCGTCCGGGCGAGCTCGTCGCCGAGCGGGCGCGCGCAGCCGGCTGGCGCCGCATCGGCGTGTACGGGCTCGACTACGTGACGCCGGTGCGCGACTACCGCGCGCTCGAGAGTCTCGACGTCGTCCCCTTCGACGTTGAGTTCGACCTCGCGCGGGCGGTCAAGAGCGAGGCGGAGCTCGCCTCCGTCCGCGACTCCGTGCGGATCAACCAGCGCGGGTTCGAGATCTTCCTCGAGCACTACGCGCCCGGGAAGAGCGCCGCCGAAGTGATGGCGGCGGCCGAGGAGTGGTTCGTGGCGGAGGGCTGCGGCCGCCTGACCATGAACATGGTCCTGACCGGAACGGACGCGTTCGCGCGCCCGGAGTTCAAGATCGCCCGCCGCGAGGAGGCGCTGCCGCGCTTCGTCCTCCCCTCGCTCGAGATCGCCGGCCCGGGCATGCACTGGGTCGAGGTGTCGCGGGCGATCGCCGCCCGCGACGCGCAGCTCTCGCCCGACACGGAGCGCATGCGGGAGGCCTACGTCGAGTACGTCGAGGCCGCGCGCGCCGCGATGCGCCCCGGCGCCACCTGCCACGACCTGCACCGCGCCGTCGCGCGCGGGTTCGCAGAGCGCGGGTACCGCCTCGGGCACGTGACCGGCCACTCGATCGGGATGACGATGATCGAGCACCCGAAGGTGGGGGAGGGGGTGGAGACGGAGCTGCGGGCGGGCATGGTGCTCTCCATGCACCCGCACGCGATCGCGCCGAACGGCGAGGACTGCCTGTACATGCAGGAGACGTGGCTCGTGACGGCGGCCGGCGGCGAGCCGCTCTCCACCCTGCCGATGGACATCTTCCGGGCCTGAGCGGGACGGACGGCGGCCCGTGCCGGGCTACAATCGGCGCGTGAGCTGGCCGTGGCTCGTGCTGCTCGTCCTCGCGGCCGCGCTCGTGGTGGCGGCGGAGGCGCCGCGCCTGGGGCGCCGGCTGGGCACCGACGCGCGGCGGGAACGGGAGCGCAGGCGACGCAAGGCGAAGCTGCGCGTGGTGCCGCCGGACGAGGAGAGCGAGGAGTTCATCCGCTCCGTCCAGCGCGACCTGGACAGCCTGCCCACGATCGAGGAGCGCGACCGCCGGACCTGAGCCCGGCTACGGCCGCACGGTGACGGTGGTCGTCAGCGTCCGCGTGTTGGGCAGGATGCGGCGGACGTTCTCCGTGTTTTTCGCCTCCTGGAAGTCGGAGACGCGCACGCGCAGGCGGTGCCGTCCGGGCGCGAGGGCGTGCGTGGGGACGCGCACGAGGCCGTCCCGGAAGGAGGCGGCCACGGGGCGGCCGTCCACGAAGGCGAGGATCCCGCCAGGGTAGACGCCCGCGCCGGCGTCGGTCGCCCGCACGAGCAGCGGCCGGCCGCGCCGCACGGCTCGCGTCCGGAGCCGCAGCACAGGCGGTCTCGTGTCGTCCACCCACACGCGGAAGGTGAAGCTGCCGGCGCCGGCTCGGGTCGGGCTGTCGAAGACGAGCGCGTACTCGCCCGGCAGTGGGGCGAGGGCGCCTGCGGCGAGCACGGGCGCCCGGAACTCCTCCAGGTACGGGTTGTGCGCCACGGGCAGTCCCGCGTAGCCCGTGAGCCGGCTCTCGTCGAGGCCCGCGACCACGCGCGGCTCCACCCGGACCCCCCGGTCGCGCCTGGTGACGACCACCCCGAAGTTCGCGACGGAGCGGCGCAGGCGCAGGCGGTACACGAGCTCGGGGCCGCGCAGGACGCGGGAGACGCCGAGCCCGCGCGGGTCGTCGGGGTAGCGGTAGCGGGAGACGAGAGCCGGGCGCCCTCGCGTCGTCGCCCGGTGCAGCCCGGGGCCGAGGAGCGTGCGCGCCTCGTGCCGCGCGAGCCTGGGCACCGAGACCCGGCCCCAGAACGGAATCCGCCGCACCTCCGCCTCGCGGCGCAGCTCCAGGTAGCCGCTCATCTCCCCCTCGGCGGCGGAACGCGGCACGCGCGCCTCGACCACGAGCTCGCCCGGAACCTCGACCGCCTGCGGGACCGCGAGCCGGGCGCCGCCGGGCGACCGGGCCGAGCGCTGCGCCCGCACCAGCCACGTGCCCGCGCCCCCACCCGCGTCGGCGAGCCGGACCACGGCCCGCACGGAGCCGCCGCGGGCGAGGAGACCGAACGAGACCGCGGTCGGGTCGGCGAAGAGGAGCGGCTGGTCGGCCCGCTCGAGGGCGACGACGCCGCCGCCCTGGAAGAGCGGGCCGAGCGGCTCCTCGTCGTGGTCAACGCCGTCGCCGCCCGTCTGCACGAGCGCCGACTTGAGCTGCGCGACCGTCCACTCCGGGTGGCGCTGGCGCAGGAGCGCGGCCGCCCCGGCCACGTGCGGCGAGGCCATGCTCGTGCCCGAGATGCGCGACCAGCCGCTCGGGACCGAGGAGAGCACGTCCACCCCCGGCGCGGCCACGTCCGGCTTCAGGCGCAGGGAGATGGTGGTCGGCCCGGCCGACGAGAACTCCGCGTGCCGCCCGACCGGAGGCGTGCCGTCGATCTCGACGGCGGCGACCGCGATCGCCTGCGCCGAGTTGGCGGGCGACGACACCGAGCCCAGGCCGGCGTCGTTGTAGTCGTTTCCGGCGGCGACGACCGGCACCACGCCCGCGGCCGCGGCGGCGTCCAGGGCCCGGGCGACGATGTCGCGGCTGGGCTCGATCTCGGGCTCGCCCAGGGAGAGGTTGAGCACGTCCATCCCGTCGCGCACGGCGGCCTCGATCGCGGCCACGAGCTCCGGCGAGTTCCCGTTCGGGCTCAGGCCAGAGTCCGTCCCCACGAGCGCCTTGTAGTTGCCGAGGAACGCGCGCGGTGCGATGCCGGACACGACCCGCCCGCCGCTCGCCTGCGTGCCCGCGTTGCCGGCCGCGATCCCGGCCACGTGCGTTCCGTGGCCCGCGTGCTCGGGGTCGAAGGCGAGGTCCGCGTTGACGTAGCGGACGCCCGGCGGGGCGAACGCGCGCGCGACGATCACCTTCGCCGTCGTGAAGCGACGCTGCCCCTTGGGGAAGCCCGCCGGCATCGTGTACCCGGAGGGGTCGAAGAACGGGTGCCCGGGGTCGATCCCCGTGTCGACGATTCCGATCTTGACGCCCTCGCCGGCGGTCTCGAGCGCCGGGCCCCAGAGCGCGGCGGCGCCGATCTCGCGCGGCGTCTCGTCCAGCTCCGGCCCGTAGCTGGCCGAGGGGTAGACGGCGCGCACGCCGGGCAGCCGACGCAGCTCCCCGAGCGCGCGGGACGGCACGACGACCGCGAAGCCGTTCGCGACCAGCCGGTAGCGCCAGCGCACGCGCGCCTCGGGCAGCGCCCGCGCGAGCGCCTGGCGGAACGCCCGCTGCTCGGCGGCGAGCCGGGAGCCGGCGTGCGGCGCGTAGGCGAGCGGCGGCGAGGAGAGCGTGACCACCACCTGCTCGCGCCCGTCTGCGAGCGCCTGCTGCGCCTCCAGGGTGGGGCCTGCCGCGCCCGCGCCGAGGAGCGCGAGCGCCGCCGCCAGCGCGGTGCGCAGGAGCGGGCTCATCGAGGAGTGAGACGCTCCCGAGCTAGAATTCGTCGGCCGCGCGGATGTGGCGGAATTGGTAGACGCGCACGGTTCAGGTCCGTGTGCCCGCAAGGGCGTGGAGGTTCAAGTCCTCTCATCCGCACTCCCGTCCCCCTCCCGCTCGCGTGATTCTCGCCGCTGCCGCCCGCCCGCGGCAACCGCGCGTCAGGGCAGCGCCGCGAGCACTTCGTCCACGTGCGTGTCCGGCTTCACGCGCCGCAGCACCCTGGCGACGTTCCCCTCGGCGTCGATGAGGAAGGTGGAGCGCTCGACGCCCATGTAGCGGCGTCCCGCGTACTCCTTCTCGACCCAGACGCCGTAGCGTTCCGCCACCTCGTGGCTCTCGTCGGCGAGGAGCGTGAAGGGCAGGCCGTACTTCTCCTTGAACCTCGCGTGGCTCTGCTCGTCGTCCGGGCTGACGCCCAGCACGACCGCGCCGCGGCGCTCGAACTCCTCCCAGGCGTCGCGGAGGCCGCACGCCTGCACCGTGCACCCCGGCGTATCGTCGCGGGGGTAGAAGTAGAGGACGACCGGCCGGCCGCGCAGGGAGTCGAGCGAGACCTCCTCGCCCGTGTCGCTGCGCAGCGTGAACGCAGGAGCCGGTTTGCCTTCCTCGACCACGGGGCGATCGTACCGGGCACCGCCGCGTTGACTCGCCGGTGGAGGCCTGTCACGCTCCTCCGTCGTGAGCGAGCCGTACGCGCTCGGCTCGGGCGAGGGGAGAGTCGTCGACCGCGGCGACTTCGAGGTGATCGTCAAGGCGAGCGAGCAGGAGACGGATGCGCTGCGGCGCGAGGACGTCGGCGAGAGCGAGCTCGCCGCCATCGCGACCGCGCATGGAGTGGAGATCGTCGGACCGTCGTCGGAGCAGTACGTCTAGGACGCCGGCCCGGCGTACCGCACACGGAACGGAGTGAGCACGCGAGCTCCGTGCACGCTCGAGAAGAGTCGTCGCCGCGCCGCACCATGGTGATCGTCGGCGCCGGGCTCGCCGGCCGCTAGGGTCACGCCGTGGCATCGGCGCACGAGGCGGTCGGGATCGCTGCCATCGCCGTGTGCGGCGCGGCCGCGCTGCTCGGTCTCGTCGCCTACCGCCGCAGGAGCGCCGGAGCGCTCGTCGGGCACGCGCTCGCGCTCGCCCAGACCGTGCTCATCGCGCAGGCCGCGCTCGGGCTGCTCCTGCTCTCGGACGGGCGGCGGGCGCCCGACCGCCTGCACTACGCGTACGGCGCGCTGGCCCTCGGGGTCGCGCTCTCCGCGTGGTTCTACGCGCCGGAGGCCGGCCCGCGCCGGCTGCTCTGGTTCGCCGTCGCCACCCTCGTCGCCGGGGCGCTCGCCACGCGGGCGTTCCTGACCGGCTCGTGAGGGAGCTCTGGGACCGCGTCCCGCCGCTCGTGCGCGGGCTCGCGTTCGTCGCGCTCGCGGCGGTGATCGTGGTCGTGCTCTCGCTCGAGCCCGTGCTCGCCGCCATCGGCGGCATCCTGCGGATCGCCTTCTTCCTCGCGGTCGCGTTCTTCCTCTTCCTCGTCTGGCGCGAGCGGAGAGGCGACCTCGAGGCCTGGGCGGAGCGGAGCCGCCGGCTCTTCTACGCGGCGATCGGCCTCGCCGTGGTGGCGATCGGCCTCGCGCTCGGGTTCGGGCTGCCGGAGTCGCGCGACGTGCTCGCGCTCGTCCTCGTGCTCGCCGCCTGCGCGTTCGTGCTCGTGCGCGTCTGGCGCGCCGAGCACTGAGCTCCGGGGCCGGCTACGGGATCCGGAAGGCCGGGCTCTGCCGCAGCGTCGGCTCGCCCGGGTTCACGGGGTGCACGAGCCGGAGGGTGTAGCGGTACGTGCCGGGCGCGAGCCGGCGGAAGGGGAGCTCGACGTCCACGAGCTCGCCGACCTCCGCGCGGCCCCTGCGCACGAGCTTCGTGGAGTGCGTCGGGAGCCTCTCCACGCGCACGAGGTAGACGCAGTCGAAGCTGCAGCGCAGGCGCACGCGGAGCTCCCCGCGGCGCGCGGCCGCGCCGGTGCCGAAGCGCAGGAACGTCGGCTGCACGGCGAGCCGGAGCCCGGGGCAGCGCGCGATGGAGCCGCCCGTCGCCCGGTCGAGCGCCTCGCTCACCGCCGGCAGGCTCTCCTTGGCGGTGCCGTCCACGTAGAAGACGCCGGACTGCCAGCCCGCGCGGGCTCGCTCGTCGCGCGCGAGGAAGAGCAGCATCGCCTCCACCGTGGGCTGGCAGAAGGCGAGCCCGAGCGCCTGCCGGTAGTAGTCCGCCTGCACGTCCTCGGGCACCGGGCGCGTGGACTGCGGCTCGGCGCCGGTGTACAGCCCGGCCTTCGTCTCGGGGATCTGGCTCTCGACGCCGAACTCCCCGTACAGCACGGGGAGCGTCGAGCCGCGCTGCGCCGTGCCGTCGAACGCCTGCCCGAGCAGCGCGACCAGCTTGTCGTAGTCGGCGATCGCGATCGTGGTCGTGCTCGGGTGGGTCGTCGCCGGCGGCTGGCTGGAGTTGTCCGTGTACGGGTGGAGCGCGAACCCGTCCATGACGGGCGCCGTGCGTCCGCTCGCGCGGTACGCAAGCCCGAGCTCCTGGATGAAGCGCGTGGGGGAGTGGGTCGGGCGGCTGCCGGACGGTCGGTCTGCGCCGCGCGGGGAGAGCGCCCCGCCGTACACGCGGACACCGGGGGAGACCGCCTTGAGCGCGTCGTAGGCCTGCGCCAGGAGCTGCAGGTACGCGGCGGGGGCGGCGCTCGACCCGTCCGGGTTGAACTGCGGTAGCCAGAAGCGGTTCAGGTTCGGCTCGTTGCCCACGACGACGTCCCGCACGCCGGGCACCGCGCGCACCAGCGCGGCCGCGTTGGCGGCGAAGTCGGCTCGGGCCTCGTCCGTGAGGGGGGTGGTGCGAGAGCCCGGGTGCATCACGGTCACGAAGACGCGCACGCCGTTGCGGGCGGCGGCGGCGGCGACGTTGCCCAGAACCTCGCGCTCTGCCGCCGACGGCTCGCGCTGGCCGGGCAGCCAGAAGCTCGTCACCCGCACGGCGCGGAAGCCGGCCACGCGCAGGAGCGTCATGCGTGTCTCCGCCTCGACCAAGGAGCTCGCGCGCACGTCGTCCTCGACCGCGCCGACCACGAGACCGGGCGCTGCCTGCGCGGCTCCCGGGCCCCCGAGAGCCGCCGCCGTCAGCACCCCGGCGACGGCTGCCAGGAGGCCACGAAGCACGGGGATACGCTAGCGGCGGTATGCGAGGAATCCGTGAAGGACGCCTGGGTGAGCTGCCCCGCGGGCCGGGCGTCTACCTCTTCCGCGACGAGCGCGGAGAGGTCCTGTACGTCGGCAAGGCGAAGTCGCTCCGCGCGCGCGTCCGTAGCTACTTCCAGCGCACGGACGGCCGGCCGGCCGCGTCCCAGCTCGCCGAGCGGATCGCGGACGTGGAGGTGATCGTCACCCGCACCGAGGCGGAGGCGCTCGTGCTCGAGCAGAACCTCGTCAAGCGCCACCGACCGCCGTTCAACATCCGGCTCCGCGACGACAAGTCGTTCCCGTACATCGCGGTCACCCTGGAGGACGAGTTCCCCCGCGTCATGTTCACGCGCGAGCGGCACCGCCGCGGCACCCTGTACTTCGGGCCGTACGCGAACGCCAAGAAGGTGCGCGGCACGCTGGACGTCCTCAACCGCGTCTTCCGCTTCCGGCCCTGCGAGGGACCGAAGCCGGGCCGGCACTCGGGGATCCCGTGCCTCGACTTCCACATCGACCGCTGCTTCGCCCCCTGCGTCGGGAACATCTCGCCCGAGGAGTACGGGCGCATCGTCGAGGGCGTCGTCCGCTTCCTCTCCGGGGACACGGAGACGATCCAGCGCGAGCTCGAGGAGCGGATGCGCGAGGCGGCCGCGGAGGAGCGCTTCGAGGAGGCTGCCCGCTACCGCAACCGCCTGTTCGCGATCCGCCACCTCGCCGAGCGGCAGGCGGCCGACCGGCGCACGGTGGGGAGCGTGGACGTGATCGGCCTCGCCGTCTCCGGCGACCGCGCGGCCGTGCAGGTGTTCCCCCTCCGCGACGGCAAGATGATCGACCGCTACGGCTTCCACCTCGACAACGTGGCCGGCGAGGAGCCGCAGGCCGTGCTCGAGGCGTTCATGGCCGAGTACTACGCAGGCACGCCGAGCGTGCCCCCCGAGGTGCTCGTGCCCCAGGGCACGGGCGACCTGGAGCCGCTCGCGGCGCTCCTCTCGGAGCGACGGGGCGGCCGGGTGGCCGTGCGCGCGCCCGCCCGGGGCGAGAAGCGGCGGCTCGTCGAGCTCGCGGTCGAGAACGCGCGGCTCGCGCTCGAGTCCGAGCACGCGGCGCGCGAGGAGCGGCGGCTGCGCCGGGTGCACGCGCTCGAGGAGCTGCGCGAGGCGCTCAACCTGGAGAGCCTGCCGCTGCGGATCGAGTGCTTCGACGTCTCCAACATCCAGGGCGAGGCGATCGTCGCCTCGATGACCGTGTTCGTGGACGGCAAGCCCAAGAACGCCCACTACCGGACGTTCGCCGTGCGCGGCCTGCAGGGCCAGGACGACTTCGGCGCGCTGCGCGAGGTGGTGCTGCGCCGCTTCGCCCGCCTGCGCGAGGGCGAGCCGGACGAGAGCTTCTCGCAGCTCCCCAACCTCGTCGTCGTGGACGGCGGCAAGGGTCAGCTCGCGGCCGCGCGCTCGGCGATGGAGGAGCTCGGCCTCGCCCGCGTGGCCGTGATCGCGCTCGCGAAGCGCGAGGAGGAGGTGTTCGTGCCCGGGCAGAGCCGGCCGGTCGCGCTGGAGCGCACGAGCGCCGGCCTGCAGCTCCTGCAGCGCATCCGCGACGAGGCGCACCGCGTGGCCTTGCGCTACCACCGCCGCCGGCGCGACGCGAAGGCGATGGAGACGATCTTCGAGGGCCTGCAGGGCATCGGGCCGGCTCGCAGGCGCGCGATCCTGCGCCACTTCGGCTCCGTCGAGCGCTTCCTGGACGCCACGCAGGAGGAGCTCGAGGGCGTCCCCGGCCTCCCGCAGAAGACCGCCCGGGCGCTCTACGCGCAGCTGCACAAGGCCGGGCCGTCCTAGCCGGCCTCGGACGAGCGCGCGCTCTCGGCGGCACGCACGGCATGCGAGTAGCGCAGCGTCCGCAGCGTGAGCGCGATCGAGGTGAACCCGGCGACCACGTTCGTCGTCGTCAGCGTCAGCTTGGCGCCGACGCTGAAGGCGAGCAGCACGGAGGCGGGCGCGGCGCCGCTCAGCAGGTAGACGAGGAACGCCTGCTCCGTCCCGATCCCGGCCGGCGTGATGGGGAGGAGCGTGGCCGCGCTCTGCGACACCTGCACGAGGCTCGCGTTGTGCAGCGTCTGCCTGATGTCGAACGCGTCGAGCAGCAGCCAGATGGTGACCAGGCGCAGCCCCCAGTCGCAGGCCTGCCAGAAGGCGACGCGGCCCAGGTAGCGGGTCGGCGGGCGGAAGACGCGGAAGGCCTGGGCGACCCGGTCGCGGAACTCGAGCACGTGCCCGCGGATCCAGAAGCCGAGCAGGACGAGCGCGATGAGGATGCCCGCCAGGACGAGCTCGAAGGCGAGCGGGCGCGCGACGAGCCAGGCGAAGTCGAAGCTCTCCAGGCTACCGAGCACGTCCAGGCCGGGCAGCGCGCCCGTGCTGAGCGCCCACAGGAAGAGCGCGCTCGCCGCCGCGAAGTCGAACACGCTGAGCGCGAGGGTGCTCGAGATGACGGTCGTGTACGAGCTCCCGGGGATGGCCCGGTGCGCGAGCACGATGCGCACCGCGTCTCCGGCGCGGGCCGGGACGAGCGCGTTCACGCCCACGCCCGCGAGGTACGCCCCGTAGATCGAGCGCCAGCGCACGCGCTCGCCCGGGTAGGCGGCCGCGAGCACGTTCCGCCAGGCCATGCTCGTGCAGGCCATCTTCACCAGGTGCGCGAGCACGGCGAGGGCGAGCGGCTGGAAGTCGACCGACCCGAGGCGGTCGAGGAAGGCGTCGATCCCGTCGAGGACGCGGATCACGCCGCTTCGGGCCTGCTAGCCGGGCCCGTCGCCGTCGGGCGCGAGGAACGGGTAGCGGTAGTCCGTGGGCGGCACGAACGTCTCCTTGATCGTCCGCGGCGAGACCCAGCGGATGAGGTTCCAGAGCGAGCCCGCCTTGTCGTTCGTCCCGCTCGCCCGCGAGCCGCCGAAGGGCTGCTGCCCGACGACCGCGCCCGTGGGCTTGTCGTTCACGTACAGGTTCCCGGCCGCGTAGCGGAGCGCGTCCTCCGCCTGCTCGATCGGCTCGCGCTCGGTGGCGAAGATCGCGCCCGTGAGCCCGTACGGCGCCGTCTCGTCCACCAGCCGGAGCGTGTCCTCCCAGCGGCTCTCGTCGTACACGTAGCTCGTCACGATCGGCCCGAAGAGCTCGTCGCGCAGCAGGCGGAAGCCGGGATCGTCGGTCTCGATCACCGTGGGGGCGACGAAGTAGCCCTCGCTGTCGTCGCACTCGCCCCCGGCGACGATGCGGGCGCCCGCACGCCGGGCCTCCTCGATCGCCTCCTGGTGCGTGCGGAACGCGCTCGCGTCGATGACCGCGCCCATGAAATTCTCGAAGTCGGCGACGTCGCCCATCTTGATCGTGGAGACGTCGGCCTCGAGCCGCTCTCGCACCTCCGGCCACAGGTTCGAGGGGATGTACAGGCGCGAGGCGGCCGAGCACTTCTGCCCCTGGTACTCGAACGAGCCGCGCACGATGGCCGCCGCGAGCGCGGCGGCGTCCGCGGAGGGGTGGGCGAGGATGAAGTCCTTGCCGCCGGTCTCGCCCACGATGCGCGGGTAGTTGCGGTAGCGGCCGACGTTCTCCCCGACCGTCCGCCACATGCCGTTGAACACCTCGGTCGAGCCCGTGAAGTGGATGCCGGCCAGCTCCGGGCTCGCGAGCGCGGCGTCGCCGATGGTCGCGCCGGAGCCGTACACGAGGTTGATCACGCCGTCCGGAAGGCCCGCCTCCTGCAGCAGCCGCATCGTGTAGTAGGCGGAGACGGCCGCCGTCGAGGCCGGCTTCCAGACCACCGTGTTGCCCATGAGCGCGGGGGAGGTGGAGAGGTTCGCGCCGATGGCGGTGAAGTTGAAGGGGCTGACGGCGAGCACGAAGCCCTCGAGCGGCCGGTACTCCATCCGGTTCCACGTCCCCGTGGGGGAGTACGGCTGCTCGGAGTAGATGCGGACGAGGTAGTCGGCGTTGTAGCGCCAGAAGTCGATCACCTCGCACGCGGCGTCGATCTCCGCCTGGTGCGCGGTCTTCGACTGGTTCAGCATCGTGGCCGCGGTGAGCGTCGGCCGCCAGGGCCCGGAGAGCAGCTCCGCGGCGCGCAGGAAGACCGCCACCCGCTCGTGCCAGGGAGTACGCGACCACGACGCGTGCGCCTCGCGCGCGGCCGCGATCGCCTGCTCCACGTGCTCCGGTCCGCCCTTGCTCACGTCGGCGAGGACGTGCGAGCGCCGGTGCGGCATCACCGCCTCGAACGTCTCGTCCGTGAAGACGTCGCGGCCGCCGATGACGAGCGGGATGCGGGTGCGCTCGCCCTCGAGCTCGCGCAGCCGTGCGCGCAGCTCCGCGCGCTCGGGCGTGCCCGGGGCGTACGAGCGCACCGGCTCGTTCACCGGCGGCGGTGGCCGGAAGATCCCGGGCGCGCTCACGGGGCGATTGTAGAGTCGGCGGCGGTGACGCACGCCGAGACGCGCTACGCGGTCCCGGGCTGGGGAAGGGGCGTCCTCTGGACGCGCGACGGCGTCGTCTGCGCGCACGAGTTCTCCTTCGACCCTCACCCCGGCCGTGCGTCGGCGAGCGGCCCCGCGGAGGGGCTCCGCCTCGCGGGGCGGCTCGCCGCGTTCCTGCGCGGCGAGGACGAGCTCGCGGACGTGCCGCTCGACCTCTCCTGGTGCACGCCCTTCCAGCGGGCGGTCGCGCTCGCGCTGCGGGCCGTGCCGCGCGGCGAGGTCGTCACCTACGGCGAGCTCGCCGCGCTCGCCGGCCACCCGGGCGCGCAGCGGGCGGTGGGGACGTTCTGCGCCCGCAACCGCTTCGCGTTCCTGGTCCCCTGCCACCGGGTCGTCGGCGCGGACGGGATCGGGAGCTACGGCGCCACCGGCGTCGCCGCCAAGCGCCGGCTGCTGGCCGCGGAGGGCGTCCGGCTGTGAGGTCGTCCGAGGACGTGCGCGAGGAGCTCGCGCGCATCGCGCCCGCGCGCGCCTGCGACCGCCGGGCCGAGCTCTCCGCCCTCTGCCACGGGGCGGGGG